>CAXNFS010000001.1:0-58880 GCA_964201235.1 Gemmataceae bacterium
AATTTTTGCGGGAACACTTATCGCAGAGCGCTGGACATACGCAATTAGGGCAGCCATGCAAAGCATGCTTAACACCCAGTAACGCATCAAGATTGCTCCAGGGATAACGCTTTATCAAGAATTTGAAGCAACCTTAATATTTCAGAAGAAGTTTCAAGGTCAAGATCCCAAGAGTAGGGCGACCTACGCACTTCGTTCTTAAATATCCCCCTGTGCTTAAGAATGAATTTTTCGATTGCCAGAAATCCATCCAAGCCCGCCTGCAACTGCAGAGCGACAATTGCGCAGATAGGAAAATAAACACGATAGGTCGATTTTTCATCTCCATTAACCAACGCATTCCACAACGAAACAATTCCATCAAGAAGATCAACACCAGGCATGGTGCCGGTGATCCCCCTCCTAAAACTATCTACCAAAAGGATTCCTCCAGAACCTTCAAAGATTTTTGCTTTTCCTGATGAGGCATCTCTTAAAGCGGAAAGATTTGGGCCGATAGGCGATGCTTCTGGTTTAAACAGAATCTTCTCGTTGCCATAAAGTTCAATTAGCTGAATATAAATGCGAAGGGGAATTGCCTGGCCTACATAACCAGAAGCATCTTGAACAATCAAAGGTAGATTCACCTCTTCTGCAAGCGTTCGAAAATGTTTTAAAACAGCTTCTTCTGGAAGGCTTGTTGTGACTGGAGGGATTGCCATGATGCCATCGCAGCCTGCTTTTTCAGCAGCCTTGGCATAAACTAATGCCTGCTTTGTGCTTTCTGCACCAACCCCTGCAAAGGTTGCGCCTCTTCCTTCAGTAAACTGAACAATATGATTGGTTAGGGCGATTCTTTCTTCGAATGTCAGTCGTAATATCTCCGAAACCATCCCGGTTCCTAATCCTTGAGCTTTTACTGAAAAGATCCAATCGATTTCTTTTTTCAAGGTTTTCTCATCGATTGTTCCATCATCTTCAAATGGAACATGAACAATTGGCAACACGCCTGCTAATTTTTTTTTTCATGACTATTACCAATCACCTACACTGCCATCGGTATAAAACACACGCTGCGGTAATTCCTGTTGGAATGGATGTTTAATCAACTCGGCTTCATTAATTTTAATACCAAGGCCAGGCCGGGTATTGGGTTTTACAATCCTACCTTTACGCTCGGTAATAAAACCTTCTTCAACAACATCCTGCCTCCAGGGAACATCATTATGAACTGTTTCGCAAATAATATAACTTGGTTGAGAAAATCCAAACTCAAGCGAAGCGGCAGTGCTAACCGGGCCTTGCGGGTTATGCGGGGCTAAAGATATCCGGTAAGCTTCAGCTAATGCTGCGATTCTTCGAGCCTCACTTAATCCACCGCAATGTGTGATATCTAACTGGCAAATCTCACAGGCACGCGCTGCAAATAGATCCCTGAAGGCCGCAAGATTTGTAACCCTTTCACCTGTGGCAATCGGCGTGGAAACAGAACTATTAATTGCCGTAAGCCCTTCAACACTTTCAGGCCAACATGGTTCTTCCAGAAAATATAAGCCGTATGGTTCCAGGGCTTTGGCAAATTGCATCCCCATTGCAGGTGATGGTCTAGCATGGCAATCCACCATGATATCAATGGAATTGCCAACAGCTTCACGCATCGCAGAAACGCATGCCACCGCTGTTCGAATTGGTTTTAGCCCTTCTAAAGGAAGCGTAGGAGGAACCGCCATGGATTTAAAAGCCGTGAACCCATCTTCTACTGCCTGAAGCGCAAGGTCAGCAAAACGATTGGCATCTTCAGAAGCGGTTTCATAAAAGTCTTCCATTTTTCCACCGCCAAGATGGCAGTAAGTGCGAATATGATCACGAACCGGACCGCCCCATAACTTTGAGCAAGGCACCCCGAGCGATTTTCCCAGAATATCCCATAATGCAATGTCAATTCCTGCAATGGCGGTAGATCGCACAATGCCATTGCCATGCCAGAAATGCTGCCGATACATCATCTGCCAGAGGTATTCAATCCGGGTTGGATCTTGCCCGATCAGAAGTTCCGCCAAATCATCAATAGCTCCAACAATACTTCGCGTATGCCATTCTAGCGTTGCTTCTCCCCATCCAAAAAGGCCATCTTGATCAGTTAATACTTTGACAAAAATCCAGTTTCGCATTCTCGCATGGCATACATGAGATTCGATAGCAGTAATTTTCATAACCTTACTTTCCTTTTGATCAATCAACTATCTAACTTTATCAAGCAATTATTTTTTTAACCAAATTCCCATGCACATCGGTCAATCGAAAATCACGACCTGCATAACGATAAGTTAACTTTTCGTGATCCATGCCCAGCAAATGAAGCATTGTTGCATGAAGATCATGAACATGCACAGGGTTTTGTTCTGCCTTAAAACCAAACTCATCCGTAGAACCAACAACCGTTCCACCTTTTACCCCGCCCCCGGCCAACCAACAAGTAAAACCATAATGGTTATGGTCTCTACCACTTAGCCCAGGCATTTCAGCTACAGGCGTTCTGCCGAATTCTCCACCCCAAAGAACAAGAGTACTATCAAATAATCCGCGTTGTTTAAGGTCCAGAAGAAAAGCAGCAATTGGTTTATCCCAATCACCAGCAAGCTTTTTATGCTGCTTTTCCAAACTATCATGGTTATCCCAAGGTTGCCCAGCCCCACTCCAAACTTGGATAAACCGAACACCTTTTTCGATTAATCGACGGGTATAAAGCAATTGCCGACCGTTGGTTGTATCGCCATAAAGTTCCCGTATAGATTTGGTTTCTTTTGTAAGATCAAAGGCATCAGTGGCTTCTGATTGCATGCGAAATGCAAGTTCGAAAGTTCGAATTCTAGACTCAAGTTGCGGATCAAAATTACGAGAAGCTAGATTTTCTTCATTAAGTAGCCGAACTAAATCCAACTGTTTTCTTTGTCGAGCGACAGGCATTTCGGAATTTCGTATGAACGCCACAAGTTTGTCGGGGTCTGAGTTTTTAGTATCTAGATACGTTCCCTGATAGACACCTGGTAAAAAACTAGAACGCCAGTTTTGCGTGGTCACAATAGGGTAACCACCCGGGCACATTACTACAAATCCAGGGAGGTTTTTGTTTTCAGATCCAAGGCCATAGGTTACCCAGGAACCAAAACTCGGACGGGGAAGACGGCCATCGCCACAATTCATCAACATTAATGATGGTTCATGATTTGGAACATCTGCATGCATGGAACGGATTATGCACATATCATCTACATGCATTGCAGTGTTTTCGAAAAGTTCACTTACTTCAATTCCAGATTGCCCATATTTTTTAAACTTAAAAGGTGAACGCATTGCTGCGCCTGTTTTTCTTTCCGTGCGAAGGTTGGTTTCAGGTAAAGGCTTTCCATGATACTTATCAAGCATTGGTTTAGGGTCAAAAGTGTCTACTTGGGAAGGCCCACCATTCATGAATAAATGAACCACATGTTTTGCTTTAGAGGGGTAATGCGCTTGCTTCGGAGCAAGTGGATCCAATTTTCCAACTTCAGCTTTGGATTCATTTGCCATCAGATCAGCAAGTGCCAATGAACCAAAACCTGTTCCAGATCTTAACAAGGCTTCCCGCCTTGAAAGTAAATTCATCTCGCTCTCCGTTTAGTCAACAAAGGCAAACTCGTTGGTTAAAAATAATCCATGAGTTAAATCTAGCCATACTTCATTTTCATTGGACCCCATGACGAAATTTATCATCTGAAGCTTTTCTTTTGCAGTGGGTTTTCGGCCTAATACAGCAAGCATGATTGCATCTGCTTTTTGGTCAGCACTTTTAATTTCTTTAATCGTATTTAAGTTCAAAACTTTCTTTGCTGCTTCCCGAACAAATGGACCATTCATCAGGTATAAAGCTTGTGGTGCTACCGTTGTGGAAGTTCTTTCTACGCTGGAAGAAGCTGGGTTGGGGATATCAAATGTTGCAAGCAGGCTAGGGAAATCCAGCCTGTCAATATATCCATAAACTGCTCTACGATTTTTGCCTGTAAAAAAAGAAACCGAAGGGCCGCCCACTTTTAAATCAAGATTCCCAGATACTGATAAAACTGAATCATGAAGTGATTCGAAATCCAGCCTTCTGCGATTCTGCTTCCATAACAGCTTGTTTTCAGGATCTACCTTAAGGCAATCTTCACGATCATTACTGCTTTGTTTGTAGGTGTTCGAGGTTACGATAACCTTATGAAGTTTTTTAATACTCCAATTGTTTTCCATAAAATTCATTGCAAGCCAATCTAATAACTCTGGATGGGTTGGAAGATCACCACGCACGCCGAAGTCCCCTAAAGTTCCAACCAAACCATTTCCAAAATGATGGGCCCATACTTGATTCACAAAAACTCTGGAGGTGAGGGGGTTCGTATTGGAAGCAATGGATTTAGCGAGTTCTAAACGCCCACTTCCCTTTACAAAACTCTGGCGATTTGAATCAAGAACTTTCAAGAATTGTCTGGGAACTTTATCCCCTGTCCGATTAGGTTGACCCCGAATAAAAATATTAGGCTCATAAAGTTCGTTTGAATCCAGAAGAACCATAGACCTAGGAGGCCCTTTTACTAAATGTGTTTCAAGGTCTTTGATTATAGCCTTATATTCCCCCTGTGTAGCACGGTCAGGAAATAGGTCTAAAAATCCCCAATCTAATGCCAAAGGCGCATCAGCAGGAGAGTTTGGCCCATAAAGAGCAGAGCGAATCATTTCAGCGTTTTTATCTTTTAATGGGATTGTTCCGCCTGAAGAAAGCCAGGCTTTCTCCGTTTCACCAAGCAGTTTTCCATAAATATCTGCAACCTGCTTCATTGACTTTGGGGGAACCTCAAATGCTTTTAAAATGTTCGGGTTGTCAGACAGTAAATTTCTGACCTCTAATGCAGATTGAGAAAATGAAGAAGGATTCAGACTGGAATAACGATGCCAAATTGTCCAAGTAGGGTCTTTTTGCATTTTCATTCGTTCGAGAAATGCGCGCCATCTTGCAATCATTGCTGGATTAAGATCACCTTTGTCCGCAAGTAACATGAAATCATCTGCAGGAGGTTGATTACCAGCTTGATATGCTGCTAAAAGATAATCAGCAACTCTTGACCTTGATTGAGTTACAAGGTCGCGATGTTTTGCTTGCACAAAATCCAGTAGCTTTTTTTCTTTGATTTTTAGTTCAAGCGCGAACTTTTTGTATTCCTCAGTAATTGGTTCAGCATCATAAAGAGGTGGAGTTATAGGTTCGGACGAACTTCGCATTATTCCATAAAGCGAATAATAGTCGGCAGCGGGTATGGGATCAAATTTGTGATCATGGCATCGGGCACAAGTTACTGTAAGGCCCATTAACCCACGCGTCATAACATCGATTCGATCATCAATGATGTCATGGGTATTCCCCATGAAGTGCCCGCCAACGGTTAAAAAACCTAATGCTGCAAGTGATTTTTTATCTTTTGTTTCTAGTTGATCTGCTGCGATTTGCTCGATGATAAATTGGTTGTAAGGCAGGTCAATATTCAATGAATTAATTACATATTCGCGATATGTCCAAGCCCAAGGGTAATTCTTATCTTCAAAAAATACATATCCTTTGTTGTCCGCATATCTTGCAATATCAAGCCAATGCCTTGCCCAGCGTTCTCCATACCTAGGAGAAGCAAGTAACCGGTCCACTACTTTTTCATAGGCATCAGATGATGGATCATTTTCAAATGCAGATATTTCTGAAATCGAGGGTGGAATGCCGATAAGATCAATACTTAATCTGCGAATCAAAGTCCGTTTATCAGCAGTCGCTGATTGTTTGATTAACCTTTTGTTCAATTTTTGGTGAATAAACGAATCAATAGGATGGGACATTTCGTTAATAGGGGGAACAGATTTTTTTACGGGTAGAAATGACCAATGCTCTGTTTCAGATTTGGTATTTTTCAAGGTGATTTTAATACTTTCTGGCCAAGGTAGGCCCAAGGTAACCCATTTTTCGAAGGCTTTAATATCAATATCGGGAAGTTTTTTATCACGAGGCATTTTCAGTTGCCCTTCGTGTTTTATGGAAGTAATTAATTTGCTTGTATTTGGGTTACCAGGGACAACTACAGCACCATTCTTACCACCTTCAATCACCGCTTTCCTAGAATCGAGCCTTAAACCACTTTTTTGAACTGCACTTCCATGGCATTCAACACATCGTTCTAATAAAACAGGCCGGATCGATCGTTCGAAAAAATCATCTTCAGCTTTGTCTGCTTTTGCATCGCACACAAAAAAAAACAGAAACAACAGTGTAATTAAAATTTTAGACATACTGCCCTTGGTGTGACTTTCGTAATTGTATTTTCATCAATTTTTAAAATTACATCAAGAAATATCTTGATAATTAAGCAAAGAAATATAAATGCTTTTATGGGAATATTCTATTGTGTGTTTGTTGTTTTAATTTCCTAAATAATTCTTACTACAACCTATTTATCAATAACGAAACCAAAAAGATATTTTCCTTCTTGAAAAGTTTATGTCCAGATCATGCTAATATCAGATGCAAATAATTATCAATTTAACCCATTTGATATTACCGAGGTTTGGTCTTTAAAAGATTATCAAAAACTAGAAATTGGTCTGATGATTTAAAACAAAACCCTGATAATTATTTTGCAGAAGTGGAGCAGGGCGAAGATTTATATCGTAATATGGGTGAAGCTGAGAAAGCTAAATTGATGATAACATTACGGGCGGTCTTTCCTGAGCCAGCAAGAAAGAGATTAGTTTAAAAAGCATAGAATATTTCTTGATTGCTGATTCTGATCTCGGAAACAGGCATAAGAAATGTTTAATACCAAAAGGCAAGGCAAGACCTTTGCTAATTTAGTTTCATGGAGCGGCGATAAAATGTCTCGATTTTTAGTTGCAGGAATTGTTTTAATAGCATTTGCTGGGTTCTCTTTTGGCGAAGCATTTAATTGGCCTACTTGGAGGGGCCCGCAATCTAATGGTATTGCCCCAAAAAACGCATCACCACCCATTAAGTGGAGTGAAAAAACCAATATCAAATGGAAGGTTGAACTACCGGGGAAAGGAAGTTCATCGCCCATTATTTGGGGTAATCACATTTTCTTAACAACTGCAATCAAGACTGACCGTATTGCAAAAAAAGATGAGCAACCAAAACGAAACGAAAATTTTGAAGCTAAAACTGTTCCTACAGCTAATTTTTATCGTTTCGAAGTCCTCTGCTTCGACAAAAACACTGGCAAATTGAAATGGAACAAAATTGCAAACGAAGCTTTCCCGCACGAAGGTCACCATTCTACACATTCTTATGCAGCAGGGTCTTGTGTCACCGATGGCAAAAGACTTTATGTCTCATTCGGCTCTTTTGGTTTTTATTGTTTTGATTTGTCTGGAAATTTATTATGGCAAAGAGATTTTGGAAGGTTAACCACCCGTTTAGGTTGGGGCGAAGCTGTCACACCATCTTTATTTAATGATTCGTTGGTTCTAAATCTTGATCAAGAAATAAATTCTAAAATCGTTGCGCTAGATTGCAACACTGGAAAAACAAAGTGGGAAAAAGATCGCAATGAAAAAACCACTTGGAATACACCTTTAATTGTAACTCATCTAGATAAAACCCAGGTGATTTTAAATGGGACTAATCGAGTTAGATCTTACAACCTTGCAGATGGTTCCTTGATTTGGGAAACATCCGGGATGACTACTAATGCCATTCCTTCCCCTATTTCTGCAAATGGTATGGCTTATGTGATGAGCGGTTATCGCGGCGCCGCTGCTATTGCGATACCTTTAAATTCAACCGGAGTATTGGATACAGCCGAAAAAGTTGTTTGGCAATACGCAAAAGGGACGCCTTACGTTCCATCCCCTATAATCAATGAAGACATGTTGTATTTCACCAAAGCTAATACAGGCATATTAACCGCGCTTGATTTAAAAACGGGGAAACCGATATTTGAAGAATTTAGGTTAGAAAACATATCAACCTTATATGCTTCTCCTGTTATTGCAAACGGGATGATTTATTTTATGGACAGAGATGGCACTACGGTGGTTATTAAAACCGGAAGAAAGCCTGAAATAATTGCAACCAACAGATTAAATGAATCGATCGACGCTTCTCCAGCCATTTCAGGTAAAACGCTGTTCATTCGTGGTGATAAACATCTTTTTGCAATCGAAGAATAAGCACTGTTCCATTGGTGCTTGATTTTTATTGTGTAACAACATTGGTTTTATGCATTAATATATCTTGTATAGAAATGAATGCGATAATTTAAATTCCAAGGGTGGCAAGATGATGATTAAGATAAGTTTATTTGTTTTCATGGTTCTGGGCTTCGAAGAACCAGACACCTCGATTATCCGAAAAAAATTCGACCAATTGAAAACAAAGGGAACTGCCGAAAGGGTTATCGCTGTTAAGGATGGTACCAAAACAACTTTTTTCAAACGAAAGTTTGAGCTTGTTAGTTACAACATAGAAACAACGAGTACAGGGAATAAAATTATTCCCTATTTTGCTGTAATCAAATTTCGGGCCAAAGTTAAAACATCAAAAGAATTTGAAACTACAGAACTTGCTTCTAACGCTGTTTTAAACAATGAATCAGAATCTTTTTTACAATGGCAAGCTATCTACAGACTTGTCAAAGAAAATTGGGCACTAGAAAACATTGTTTATCGTTCTTCGAATGGCGAGGTATTTGGCGATTTGAAAAACACTACAGATGCTAAACATTTTATCTTTGATTGGTTTAATGCACTTGATGGTTATTAAACGCATCTAAATAAACAAAGCCAGTGGGTGAATATCTACCCGCTGGCTTTATTTATTACAACTAATCGATTACTGAACAGTTACATTGAAGGTTTTAATCGTTGCTTCATTACGATTATCAATCAGAGTAACGGTGATTACTGCTGTTCCTGCATTTCCACCTGCAACCAATTTAACCTGACTAGGTGAAAAAGTTCCCTTTAAACTTCCAATAGTCGCGGTGACTATTGAAGTATCACTACTTGTTACAAGGTAATTCAAAAACCCTGCTGGAGTAGTACCTGTAATCGTATTTGTAATTGCCAAATTAGTTGTTGCAGTGCCTACTGGATTGTTGGGGACACTAGCACCGGTAAGCGCAGGTAACGATGCAAGTACATTCCCATTAATAGTTGCAGCTTGAGGAGTATAACTGGTTGCAAAACTTTGTAGATTTGTCAAGCTTGCAGAATTGGCAACATTACCAAATACGGCATATCCATTACCAGTTTGACCAAGCGAACTCGTGTTATCAGTAAGGTTAAAATAGAATTGGCTTGTAGCACTATTTAAATCCGCTGTTCGTGCCATTGCTAATGAGCCAATTGCATTTGGGCGAGAAGCATCAAATTCATTAGCAATGGGCTGATAGGTTGCTACATCAGTAAAACTATTAACCACACCAGAAACTGAATTTGTAGTAAACTGTCCGCCCTGAAGGATTTGGGAAGCACCAGTGCCTGAAAGATTTGCCATTCGATGGAATAAATCATCAGTATATGCGTTATTCTGAGCATAACTTAAAAAATTAGTTACAGAAACTGGAGCAGCGGAATCCAATAAAGTCACATCAATCGCGCCTTTGGAGGTGTTGAATGTAATGGTGGTATTCGTGGTATCAGGACTTAAATTAAAAGCCGCAAGGTTGTAATAAGAGGTTGAATTTTTTGCGACGGTAGAGTCAGTAAATGCTTTTATCTGAGTCATGGTAAAACCGGTGGCAGTACCCGAACCAGCGGTAGGAGCTGTGACCCCACTAACACCTGAAGCCCAAAGCCCTAATGAAACCTTTGCAGGGGTAAGTCCGCCAAGACCAAGATTTTGGGTAATACTTTGCCCTTCAACAATATTCAATTGAGCAGAGGTTGCAGTTGTACCAGATAAAAATCCTGCAGGAGTTGATCGAGTAACGTTGTAAGAACCAGGAAGAAGTTGATCGATGGAGAAATTTCCATTCGTATTCGTAACAATAGAATAATTTACGGACCTACCAGTTGTGGTTTCGCCTGTAATTCCAATAGTTACCCCCGAAACACCTTTGGTGCCCCCATCAACTATGACAGACCCAGTGAGCAAACCGTTGGCATATATAATTGATGTTGTAGGCGTAATTCTTTCTTCAAAAGATTCTAACTCCGGCCTATATAAACATAAACTAGATGGCTTCTTGCTTTTCTTAACTTCAGCGCCTTTTAACAACTTTAAAAATTTGTTTAACATCTATATCTCTCCAAGTAAAAATAAAGCCATCTATGAAATCACTGAACAATCCCTACGGATTACTTAATCGGCATAAAGCATATTAAATTATAGGCGAGAGGCTGAAAAATGATCAAAAATATTTAATAAATCCAGATGCGTTGACCTATTTCACCAGCTTTCACTAACCTTACAATCATTATTAAGAACATTTAGTGCAAAATTGGTGCAATCTGTATTTTCAATAAAATTAGCAAAGTTAACCCAGTTTATTGCCGATAATTACTTTGTGCATGGTAGGCATTTATAAAGTGCAACAAAAACTACCACATGTATTTGCAAAGCTTGGGAGCTTATTATGAAGAATTTAAAGGCATTATTTGCATTGTTGGCGATCACCTCTTTGGCTTATGGTCAAAAAGAATTACCTAGTGATAATGCACCTTCAGCCAGCAAAACCGAAGTCGCTGAAGTAAACGACGCACTTAATAACGCTGAGCCAAATACCAGAAGCAAATCATGGGCTGATGCCGAATTTTTACTTTGGTGGATGAGGGGTCAAAATTTACCTGCTATCGCAACCACTAATCCTGCAGGAACAAGTGCAGCTCAAGCTGGAGTACTAGGAGCGCCAGGCACCTCAACAATTATGGGGGGATCATGGGCCAATGATGGCATGCGTACTGGTGGAAAGTTCTCCGCAGGTTATTGGCTTGATAACGCAAAAGATATTGCGGTCGAAGCCGATTTCTTTTTCTTGCAGAATCTTACCGAATCATACAATCAAGTTTCAGATGGATCTACAATTCTTGCGCGCCCATTTAATAATGCGCTTGATGGAACACCCTCTGCTGTTCGCATTGCTTATCCTGGTGATGTTTCCGGGAGTATCTCTGCTCAAGTTGCAACCAACGGATTTGTAGGGGGCGGCATTGGTTTAAGGCAGAATCTTACCTCTTTTCAGACTAGTAATTTTAGACTTGATGCCCTTGTTGGTTACCGCGCAATGACTTTTTCTGACAAGGTAAATATTGACTCAAACTTAACTAACATTAACCCTGATAATGCAAATTTCGTTGCAGTTGGCACATCAATCAATGCTTCCGACAGATTTAGTTCATCGAACACATTTAATGGTTTTGACACAGGATTCGCAGGTGAATACAACACCGGTAAATTCTCTTTCCAATCTTCATTTCGCATTGCATTAGGTATAACTCAAAGTAATGTGAAAGTTAATGGTAGCACCACGACTTCTGTACCAGGAACCGACAGCATCAGCTCGGTTGGTGGGCTTTACGCTTTATCCAGTAATATTGGAGATGTAGGCAATAAGGCTGTTTCGATTATCCCCCAATTCAATACTAGAGCTGGGTATATGATTACTGATTCAATTAAGGCGAGTTTGGGTTACAACTTCTTGGTTTGGAGCGGTGTGGTAAGGTCTGCAAACATGATTGATACTACGATTAACCCAAATCTTATTCCTGGTTCTTCAACAACTGGCGGACCAGCTAGGCCCTCACTTAGCATGGCACAAAGCGCAATCTGGGCTCAAGGCCTTACTTTTAGCTTGGAATACAATTACTAAGCAGCTTAATGGCAATGCCTTAATATTAATTATTACCCGTACCAACTCAGAGAGTCAGTCATGTTCAATAAAGTGGCAATGATTGCTTAAGAAACTAGCATCATTGCTTTATTTTGAGCATTTTAAAAAAATTCGCCAAATCATTTAGCTTATTACCAATCATTTTTACTGTTGTTTTAGCTGATAAC
Organism: Gemmataceae bacterium; assembly: GCA_964201235.1. Classification (GTDB taxonomy): domain Bacteria; phylum Planctomycetota; class Planctomycetia; order Gemmatales; family Gemmataceae; genus UBA969. Next base: position 12,050 of record CAXNFS010000001.1, read on the forward strand.
TCATTTCTAGCTTTGGTAAGCAAAAACAAATCAAAATTGGCATACAATTTGCTCAGATTAGAGTTTAGGGGTGCTCTATATTTGTTCTTTTCTAGGGTGTTAACATGGGTTCGCAAACATCTTCATCAAATAGAATTCTTGGAATTGAAGACTCTTCTGCAATTAGGCAACAATCTATTTTTCATGCGTATAAACCTCACCTCAATGCACGAGATGAACTTATTGATTGGAATGGAAAACCTCATCCGCATTGTAAAACACTTGTAGATTCAATCGGAAAATTATCTTCAAATGAATTCCAAGACAAAAGATCTGCTGCTGATCTTGCCTTTGTTACCCAAGGTATAACTTTTTCGGTTTATTCAGATTGCAGAGGGGTTGAAAAGATATTCCCCTTCGACCTTGTGCCGAGACCGGTAGAGGGAAAAGAGTGGACCCGATTAGACATGGGGCTTAAACAGCGAACCAAAGCTCTTAATCTTTTTCTTTATGATGTTTATCATGAACAAAATATCCTTAAAGATAATGTGATACCGAGGGAAATGGTCGAATCTTCCAAAGGTTTCCGAAGGGAAATGATTGGTTTTACACCGCCAGGCAAGCAATATATCCATATCGTTGGCACTGATTTAATTCGAAACCCTGAAGGTGAATTTTTAGTACTTGAAGACAATTGCAGAACCCCTTCGGGTGTTAGTTATGTAATTGAAAATCGCGTTGTTATGAAACGGATTTTTCCAGACTTATTTAAAAATATAAAAGTTAAAAGAGTTGAAGATTACCCTCAAAAACTTCGGGATGCTTTATGTTCGGTAGCACCAGAAAATTCTGGCCCTAACCCTCGGCTAGCTTTATTAACTCCTGGCCCTTTTAATTCAGCCTATTTTGAACATACCTTCCTTGCAGGCAATATGGGTATTGAACTTGTAATGGGTAGCGATCTGTTTGTGCATAACGATCGTGTTTATATGAAAACTACTGGTGGACCTAAACGCGTAGATGTCATTTATCGAAGGGTAGATGATGAATTTCTTGATCCCAAAGCATTCAGATCGGACAGTATGCTTGGTGTTCCTAATCTTTTTAATGCTTATCTAAAAGGAAATGTGACCATTGCAAATGCAATTGGTACTGGGGTTTGTGACGATAAAGCAATCTATCTTTATGTTGAGGATATGATTCGTTATTATCTTTCTGAAGAGCCGATTCTTAAAAATGTACCAACCTACATTTGCTCCAAAAAGAATGATCTTTCGTATGTTCTTGATAATTTAGAAAAATTGGTAGTCAAAGCTGTCAATGAATCCGGTGGTTATGGCATGTTAATGGGACCATTTTCTACCGCTGCTCAACGATCTGAATTTAAAGAAAAAATTAAAGCAAATCCAAGAAACTATATTGCTCAACCTGTGGTCACTCTTTCCGCTTGTCCAACTTGGACAGAGGAAGGTTTAGCACCAAGGCATGTCGATCTTCGCCCATATGTTGTCAGTGGAACCGATACATGGGTTCTACCTGGTGGTCTTACCCGCACAGCATTGGTAAAAGGTTCACTAGTTGTAAATTCAAGCCAGGGTGGCGGAAGCAAAGATACTTGGGTTATGGAGACTGATGTATGATATCACGCTTGGCGGAACACTGTTTTTGGCTAAGCAGATATATTGAACGCGCAGAAAACATCGCTCGTTTACTAGAGGTTAATCAAAATTGGTTGCTCGACTTTGATATTCCAGTTGAACTACAATGGAAACCACTTCTTATTATCAGTGGCATTCATGATTACAAAGGTAATCTTGATAAGGAATCCATTCTTAATTTCATGACTTGGGATCATGAAAACCCTTGCAGCATTGTTTCTTCGATGACTCAAGCAAGAGAAAATGCGAGAGTTATAAGAGAAATCATTAGCGCTGAAATGTGGGAACGACTTAACTATAATTATCTTTGGCTTCAAAGTAATACAGCTAAAGATTTATACGACAACAATCGGTACGAACTTTACAACCAAATCAAACGAATCAACCAACTTCTTCAAGGTATTGGTGAAAGTACCATGCTTAGAACTGAGGCCTGGGAGTTTTACCAATTCGGCAGGCACTTAGAACGGTCTGGCCAAACAGCAAGAATATTAGATGTCAAATACCATATGGTGCAAAGTAATCCTGATATTTCCGGATCAAATATCGAGATATCCTATTGGACTTCGATTTTAAAGAGTTGCTCAGGTTATGAACCTTTCCTGAAACATGCGAATATTATTGAAAATCAAGTTGGAAATGCTGTTGCAGAGTTCCTTATTCTTGAAGAGTCTTTCCCTAGATCTGTTTTATATTGCCTTAAAGAATGTCTTAATTCCGTCACAGCAATTTCTTACCAATCAAAATCAAAAATCAGCAACAGGACAATTGAGTCTTTGAAAACATTAAACGCTTGGCTATCAAACCAAGAAACGAGGCAATCAATAAAAATTCAACTTCACGCTATTCTTACAAAAATAGTCGACAACGTTCACTCGATAAGCGATTCAATGACTAGCACGTATTTTGATTTTAATCCTGATGATCATGTTTTAGAAATGAATGAAATCGAAAAAATTAACTCTTAATTACAATAAGGAAAGTTAATGGCTATCAAGGTTGCACTTACACACACGACCGAGTTCACATATGATAGGCCAGTAACTTTAACACCCCAAGTGGTCAGGTTAAAGCCAGCACCTCATTGTCGAACCCCAATCAAAAGTTATTCTCTTAAAATTGAGCCCTCCGAGCATTTTATTAATTGGCAGCAAGACCCTTACAACAACTATCTTGCAAGAATTATTTTTCCTGAGCCCACCAGAAAATTTAAAGTAACTGTTGGACTTATAGCCGAGATGATATCCATAAATGCTTTTGACTTTTTTCTCGAAGATTACGCGGATAATTTTCCATTTTTATATGAAGAAGGATTAAAAAAAGAACTTGCACCATTCCTAGAAACCACCGAGAAAGGCCCTTGCTTACTTTCATATATTGAGAAATATTTAAATAAAAAAATTCGAACGGTTGATTTCCTTGTTTCATTAAACATGGATCTTCAAAAACACATTGGCTATGTAATTCGGCTTGAATCTGGAGTGCAATCACCCGAAGAGACTTTGACTTTAACGAAGGGATCTTGCAGGGATACTGCATGGTTACTCGTTCATATTTTAAGAAACCTAGGGCTTGCTGCTCGTTTCGTTTCTGGCTATTTAATTCAATTAACCGCAGACACACAGTCATTGGACGGCCCTAAAGGCACTGATAAAGATTTCACCGATTTGCATGCTTGGACAGAAGTTTACCTTCCCGGAGCAGGCTGGATTGGCCTTGATCCAACTTCAGGAATGCTAGCTGGTGAAGGCCACATCCCTCTTGCCTGCAGTGCAGACCCTGGACAGGCAGCACCTACTTCCGGCTCATTCACGTTCGACAAAAACCCAGACATTATTGATGACGAGTGTAAGTCCGAATTTAAATTCAATATGTCCATTTTCAGAATCGAAGATACTCCTAGAGTCACAAAGCCTTACACAGACGAACAGTGGAGCAGTATTTGTGATGTTGGTAGCAAAATTGATAATTATCTAAACTCCTATGACGTTAAATTAACTTTAGGCGGTGAACCCACCTTTGTTTCCGTTGATGATAAAGATGGCGAAGAATGGAACACTTCCGCTCTTGGTCCAACTAAATCTTTATTTGCTGACACTCTTTTACACCGATTAAAAAACAAATTTAGTCCAGGAGGTTTTTTACATCACGGCCAAGGAAAATGGTATCCAGGCGAAAGCCTTCCCCGATGGGCTTTTAGCTGCTATTGGAGAAAAGACCTTGTTCCTATTTGGTCGGATTCAGATTTATTTGCTAGAGAAAACACCACCTATAATTTTTCTGAAGTTGACGCTAAAAAATTCCTTGAAGAACTTGCTGCAAGACTACACGTCAATGTTAATTTTGTGCAACCTGCGTATGAAGATTTATGGTATTTCATGTGGAGAGAACAACGATTACCAACAAATGTTTCACCATTAAAAAACAATCATGATAATCCCGAAGAACGCAATCGCATCTCGAAAATTTTCAACCAAGGGCTAGGCAAAGTTGTTGGTTATGTGCTTCCTTTAAAGTATGAATCGCTAAGCAATCAAAAACATTGGGTAAGTTGCAAGTGGTTATTAAGAAGAGAAAATATTTTTTTAATCCCTGGCGATTCTCCGATGGGTTATCGGTTGCCATTAGATTCTATTACTTGGATTGATCCTAAAGATAGAGACCAAATATTCAACCATTGCCCATTAACACCTGCTGATTTACTTCCGAAATTTCAATCGCAAATTAATTCAATTATTAATACGAAGAATGTAAACCCACCATTACCGACAGAATCAGCAATAAGAACCAGTTTGTGTGTTGAAACTCGTGATGGGCGAATCAAAGTCTTTATCCCACCTTTAAATTCTGTGGTTGAATATCTTGAACTGCTAAAAAACATTGAGTCAACGGCCCGCTACCTTGGTTACCCTATTCAAATTGAAGGTTACCCACCACCTTATGATACCAGGCTTTTAAATTTTAAAATCACTCCGGACCCAGGCGTAATTGAAGTGAATATTCATCCTTCGTCAAGCTGGGTTGATCTTCACGAAAAATCTTTTATCATTCACGAAGAAGCAAAGAAAACTAAGCTCTGTTCTGAAAAGTTCATGCTGGATGGTCGGCATACAGGAACTGGTGGGGGAAGCCATATTGTTCTTGGCGGGCCTTCGCCATCTGAGAGTCCTTTTTTACGACGGCCAGATTTACTTCGCAGTATGCTTTCTTATTGGAACAACCATCCATCGTTATCTTATCTTTTTTCAGGCTTATTTGTTGGTCCTACTTGCCAAGCTCCGCGGCTTGACGAGTCTCGTCTCGATATCATCACAGAATTAGAAATTGCATTTGAACAAATCCCCGACAACGGAAACGCTTTACCTTGGCTTGTTGACAGGGTTTATAGACATCTTTTGGTTGATTCCAGTGGAAATACCCACCGGTCAGAATTTTGTATTGATAAGCTTTATTCCCCTGATAGTAGCACAGGGAGGCTAGGGCTTTTAGAGTTGAGGGGATTTGAGATGGCTCCAGATTCAAAAATGGGGCTAGTTCAAAACCTTTTGGTTAATGCACTTATCGCAATGTTTTGGAACAAACCTTATAAACAGAAAATGATTAGATGGGGCACTCAACTTCATGATAAATTTATGCTTCCTCATTTTCTAGAAGACGATTTGAGAGATGTCGTCTTAGAACTTCAAGCTTTTGGTTTTGGTTTGGATGAAAACTGGTTTAAACCTCATCTAGAATTCCGCTTCCCTAAAATTGGATCTATTTGCAAAGACAATATTAATTTAGAACTTCGAGGTGCTCTTGAACCATGGAGGGTACTTGGTGAAGAGAATAACCCTTCTGGAACTGTTCGTTTTGTAGATTCATCACTTGAACGAATTCAACTTAAAGTTGAAGGTTTAATAGACACTAGGCATGTTATTCTTTGCAATGGCTCGAGGATTCCATTTCATCCTACAGGTGTAAATGGCGAATATGTTGCTGGGATCCGTTACCGAGCTTGGCAACCTTCTTCTTGCTTGCACCCTACCATTCCTGTTCATTGTCCATTGGTATTTGATCTTTATGATACTTGGATGAGTCGCTCTGTAGGTGGATGCACCTATCATGTTGCACATCCGGGTGGAAGATCTTATGATAGGTTCCCTGTTAATGCTATTGAAGCAGAAGGGCGAAGATTATCAAGGTTCATCAAGGAAGGGCATACTGCGGATCAGTTCGGTATTATCGATGAAGAAATCCGGCCTGATTCTCCGTTTACACTTGATCTCCGATATGAAGGAAAACATCAATGGTTAAAGAAGCATTCTAATGATAAAATTTCAGAAGTAGATTCTAATGATATCCGGGCTAAAGTTTCAAAAGTAAACGGCATTGTTTCACCAGTAATTAGTGGACTTAGTTAAAAAGCATCAATGATTAACACTACCATTCAAAAAAACCACTCACCTCAAAACCAATTTTTTTTGGAAAATTACATTCCATCAAAATTTTCATTCGATGAGTTAAAATCAGGTACAGATATTCGGGACCATTGGAAAATATTTGCCCGCTCACTCGAAAGGCTATCACCCGGTGAGTTTAATCGAAGATGGAATGAAGCAAAAGAACAACTTCGAATTAATGGTGTAACTTATAACCTTCATTCGGATACCCGGGGTATGGACCGACCCTGGCAATTAGACCCTATCCCCTTATTGATTTCTGAAAATGAAGAAAACCACTTGATAAAAGGCCTTGCCCAGCGGGCACTTTTACTTGAATTAATTCTTCAGGATATTGATGGGCCACAGAGACTTCTTAAAGAAAAACTTTTGCATCCTGAACTTGTTTTTGCAAACCCTAACTTTCATAGGGCATGCCATGGTTTTAAGCCTGCAGGAAATAAATACCTTTATTTGCTTGCAGTTGATCTTGCTCGTAATTCCAACGGAACTATCCATGCCATCAGTGATCGGTTGCAGTCCCCATCAGGAACAGGTTACGCTCTCGAAAATCGAATTGTAATGACGCAAATGTTGCCTGATATTTTCAACAATTGCAATGTTCAACGACTTGCAATGTTTTTTAGATCTTTTAAAGAAACCCTCAAATCAATCGCTCCTAACAACAAAGACAACCCAAGAACAGTACTTCTTACACCCGGGCCTAGAAGTGAAACTTATTTTGAGCACTCCTACCTAGCACGATATCTTGGTTTAACACTTGTTGAAGGTGGAGATCTCACGGTTCGGGACAACAAAGTTTATCTTAAATTTCTTGATGGTTTACACCCTGTTGATGTAATCATGCGAAGGCTTGATGATCGATTCTGCGACCCTCTCGAACTTCAAGCCAACTCATTACTTGGGGTTCCAGGCCTCCTGCAATGCGCAAGAAAAGGCGGGGTGGCAATCGCCAATTCTCTTGGTTGTTCGTTTATGGAAGCCCCATCTTTAACAACTTATTTGCCAGCCCTTTGTAAAATTTTCTTGGGTCAGGAACTTATAATACCTGGCGTTCCATCATATTGGTGCGGGGACCACGAATCCCTGAAATATGTATTAAACAATCTTGATAACATGGTTTTAAAAAATGCGTTCACCTCAAGGCGATCAGAACCAATTTTTATAGAAACATTATCCAATAAAAAACGCGAAGAATTCATAGCTCAATTTAAAAACTCACCACAAAATTTTGTAGCACAGGAAAAGCTTCAACTTTCCACTGTTCCGGTAATGGGGGAAAACGGGATTGAACCTCGACCTTTAGTCTTAAGAAAATTTTTGTGTTCACATAATTCAGGTTATTCTGTAATGCCAGGGGGGTTATGCAGGTATTCATCAAGCCCTTCCACGCAGCTCATATCGGTGCAGCAAGGGGGCGGTAGCAAAGATACTTGGGTATTATCTTCGGGAGAAGTCAGTACTTTTAGTCTACTTAACCAAAGTACCGACCCAATTGAAATTAGTAGAGGTGGTAGTGATCTTCCAAGTAGATCTGCTGACAATCTATTCTGGCTCGGCAGATATACTGAAAGAGCGGACGGCTTAGCTAGACTTCTTCGAGGCATTTTCCTGAAGCTTATTGAATCGCTTAAAATTGCTGATGGTGCAGAAATTAAATCCTTGTTAAAAATTCTTTCTCAATATTCACAAGCTTTTTCTTCCATCAATTCTGAACCTAGCGACAAAGAGGAACCAGGCAATCACTTAATATCGATGGTATATGATAGAGAAAGAATAGGCACTTTTGCAAATGATCTTCAAGCTATTTACCGTACAGCAAGTTCTTCGCGAGATAGAATATCAATTGATATGTGGCGCGTTATAAGCACTCTGGAAATCCCTTCAAACCCAGAACTGAATATGATGCTAGAACAACCTGAACATTCAAACCTGATTACCATTCTTGATCTCCTTAACCACAACATTGTTGTTTTAGCTGCTTTTGGTGGATTAATTGCTGAAAGTATGACTAGAGGGCATGCTTGGCGCTTTCTTGATATGGGCAGAAAAATCGAAAGGGCCTCACAAACCATACGCTTATTAAAAGGATGTATGATTGATGTTTCAACATCCGAGATACCCTTATACGAATCAATTCTAGAAATTGCTGATAGTTTAATGACTTTTAGACGAAGGTATTTAAACAAAATAAATCCTGCTGCTGTTTTAGATTTACTTCTTTCCGATTCATCAAATCCACGATCACTTGTTTTTCAATTAAATTCCTTACAAAACAATATAAATCACCTTTCAAAAATGAAAGATACTGGTCGTATTACTCCCCAAGAAAAGTCCATAATGTCAATGCATACTTCTGTTTTATTGGCAGACATAGAGTATTTAGTTAGTTCAAACGAATCTGGAAAAAGGATATATCTAGAAAATCTTTTAAGCAACTTGTTTTTAGAATTGTCACAACTATCAGAATCAATCGCCCACCATTATCTTGGACATTTGCAATTATCAAGACATCTATCAGGATCTAATTCGTGAAATACCTGATTAAACACACTACTTGTTACAACTATATGGATACGGTATCCCTTTGCAGGAATATCATCCATGTATCACCACGAGAATACGAAAATCAACGCAATATTTTTGAAAATATAACCGTTACACCTACTCCAGAAATAATTGAATTTCAAAAAGATTATTTCGGAAACAAAGTTTGTTTTTTTACAATAGAAAAGCCTCACAAAAATTTAACAATCATTGCTGAATACGAAACAGAAGTAACACCTAAAAATTACACTGGGTTTCTAGACCAACCTTGGAAAAAAGTAATCGATTTATTGCATGCAGATTCCTCCATTGAAACCATTCAAGCGCTTGAATATTTATATGATTCTTATTATGTTCAGAAACATGATGATTGGAAAGAATATGCAAGCAAATCATTCCAGCCTGGGAATTTATTTTTAAACTCAGTTATGGATTTAACTTCACGAATATTTACTGACTTTAAGTACCAACCGAATGCAACTACCATCGCAACTCCATTGCATGAAGTTTTCTTACAAAAGTCTGGAGTATGCCAAGATTTTTCGCATTTCCAAATCGCATGCTTACGAAGCTTGGGAATTCCAACCCGCTATGTTAGCGGATACTTACTGACCACCCCCAATCCTGATAAACCGAACTTAATTGGTTCAGATGCTTCTCATGCTTGGATTCAAGTTTATTATCCTGGAATCGGCTGGTTTGATTTTGATCCAACCAATAATCTTAGACCTTCAGACCAACATATTATTATTGGTTGGGGCAGGGATTATGATGATGTTAGCCCAGTTAAAGGTGTCATTTTGGGTGGTGAAAACCACACCATAACAGTAGGTGTAAGTGTAATTGGAGCAGAGTAACCAATCATCCTGTGTTTTTCAAACCAGAAGCTATGCTACTTATACTTTCCATTACGCCGATTTTTATTTCTTCAGAGCAAGTTGCTTCGCATCTTGATTTACCAAGCAAAACAATTTGCAGATAACTTAGTGGATCAACATAAGGATTTCTTTTCTCAATTGATTTTTGAAGAACTGGCATTTGCTCTAATAGAAATTTCTGTTTTGTTATCAAGCAAATGCTTTTTACCGATTTATCATACTCTTCAAAAATAATATTATAAATACTCTCGGCTATTTTTTTATCTTCAACAAGATCAGCATAAAGCCTTGCAATGGTCATATCAGCTTTAGCAAGAATCATTTGGCAATTATCTACCAAACTTTTCCAATAAGGCCAAGAATCATACATTTTTTGCAACAATAAAAGGTTATCAGGGTTTTCTTTAATTTTAAAATCTAGCGCACTACCAACACCAAACCACCCCGGTACCGTATGCCTACTTTGCATCCAACTAAACACCCAAGGAATTGCACGAAGATCATCAATTTTTCTGTTTGAATCTCTTCTAGCAGGCCGAGAACCAATTCTTAATTCACCGATTTCATTAATTGGTGTAGATTGCTCAAAATATTCACGTAAACCAGGATTTTCGTAAATTAATCCCCTATATGATTTGCAAGACAATATTGCCAAATCATCAAGTAAAACTTTCCATGAAGTATCTAGAACCGTATCAACTTTAGAAAAACTTGAAAGTAATACCGCGTTGACAACCTGATCAAGATGCCTTCGCGCAATTCCTGAATGGTGATAACGATCAGCAATCATCTCGCCTTGCTCTGTTATTCGTAATCTACCATTAACAGTGGCACGAGGTTGAGCAAGAATTGCTTTATTAGCAGGGCCACCACCTCTTCCAACGGCGCCACCCCGACCATGGAATATTTGAATTCGAATACCACGATCAATTGCTAGTTTTGCCAATCTTATCTGAGCATTATGCAATGCCCAAGAAGACGCTAGCATACCACTTTCTTTACTGCTGTCAGAATAACCGATCATAACTTCTTGAAGGTTATTCCTATATTTCAATTGCGAGACATACGCAGGAACACACAACAATCTTTCAATGATTGAATCTGCAGATTGGAGAGGTAGCAAGGCTTCAAATAAAGGCACAATATCGATTAAACTATAATTATATTTGAGTGAAAAAAGCCCAGCTTCTCGAGCAAAAACCAAAACTTCTAAAATATGATAAGCATCGGTAGTCGAGCTAATGATATAAGTAGACAAAACTTCAGGATTTTGTTGCTCCGTTATTGAAGCCATTGTTCGGAATGTTTTAACAACTTCGCAGGTATCTTCGGAATATTTTAATCGTGCTGGAATCAAAGGGCGATTTTTGTTTAATTCTTCAGACAAAAAATCCAGCTTTTTAGCGGGATCTAGTTGTGAATAGTTCTCCAGTACACCTTCACTTTTTAATATTTCAGCGAGGGCACGACCATGCCTATTACTATTTTGCCTTATATCTACCCTAAACAAATGAAATTTAAACACTTTAACCAAACAAATCAAATCCTTGATTGACCCATTTCCTGCATTAGAAAAGCCTTTGGATAACAAATCATCAGCGATAACTTTTAAATCATCTAGTAATTGCTGAGAATGAAAATAAATATTTTTAGGTAATTCAACAGGGGAACCCCAACTTAGCTGTAATGTTTTTAAGTACGCAAGAGTATTTTTAAGCTTCTTATCAATTAACAAACACTTCAAACGATAAGGTTCATTCATATCCCCTGATTCATCTATAGTGAATAACAACTTGTCATTTGATATTGAATCAATTAATTTTTGGCCTGGCGATATAAAGAGATCAGCATGACTAAGAATCCCACCAAGAAAATGAATTTGTTTGATGTAATATTTCAGAATTGTTTCTTGATTTAACTTGATAGCACTTTCCGTGACATCGTGCGTAACAAAAGGATTTCCATCACGATCTCCCCCAATCCAAGAACCAAAACTAAGAAATGCTGGGACATCTATCACTTCACCAGGGAAAACTTTTGTTAAGGCGTAATCAATATCCCGATAAAACCTTGGTACAATTTTCACCAAACTATCCATTACTGTTTCGATGACCTGACGAACCTCATCTATAACCTTGGGTTTGTCGTCACGAACGGATTTGGTTACCCAGAAAGTTTCAATTTGTTCGGCGATAGAATTTAATATTTCCGTTTTTTCACTGGGTAAAAGGATTTCATATTCCAATCGATCAAGGCATAAAGCCAAACAATCTAATTTGTCCAAAACTGTCCTTCGGCGAGCTTCACTCGGGTGAGCAGTAAATACCGGAACAATATTAGCAGATTGTAAAAGCGTATGAATTTCACAACCCTTAACCCCGGATTCACGGAGCTCTATTAATGCAGCTTCAACACTTTCCCGAAGTGGTTCACGATTATTCAGCATTTCTTTTTTACGAAGTGACCTTACCCTAGCTTGTTGCTCTGCAAGGTTTAACAAATCAAAATAAACGCCAAAGGCCCTAATAAGCAGCCTTAGATCTTTAATTTCAATCCCATCAAGTTTAGAAATCAATTTCCGGGCTTCTATAAGACTGTTAGTTTCTCGAATTACCAATGATTTAGATTTGATTTCCTCAATTAAAGCAAAAGCCGTTTTACCGGCTTGTTTTAATATGGCATCCCCATGGATTTCACTTAACAAATGAATATCAGAATCCAATGTGCGGGGTATAATGTTCATGTTAAACCTTTTCTTTTTGAAATAAAAAAGTAATTAAACCTGTAAATCAATATTTAGATAGCTGTAACTTTAAAGATTCAAAAAAACTTATCCCGAGAATTTATTAATTATAAAACTTAGCTTTAAAACCTCGACTACGAAAACTTCACATTTTATTTTATAAATTCTAACAATGTTTTCATCTTAAACTAACAATCATTTTCGAATTGTTTTAACACGATTACGACAAAATATCTTTTATTATTTTTGCAGGTTCGACACCAGTCAACTTGGCATTAAGGCCTTGAAATTTAAATGTTAAAGAATCGTGGTTAATACCTAGCTGATTTAAAATAGTAGCATTTAAATCGTATACACTTACAGGATTTTCAGTGATGTTATAACAAAAATCATCAGTTGAACCATATGCAAAACCTTTTTTAATGCCGGCTCCTGCTAGAAAAACAGAATAGCAACGGGGATGATGATCTCGACCATAATTATTCTCTGTAATACCGCCTTGCGAATAAATCGTTCTGCCAAATTCTCCACCCCAAACTATCAAGGTATCTTCTAATAAGCCTCGCTGTTTAAGATCTATGATTAAAGCTGCAGTAGCTTTATCAACATCGTTACATTGGCCTTTTATCGCATTTGGCAACCCGCCATGGTGATCCCACCCCATATGAAAAAGTTGGATAAATCTAACATTTCGCTCTGCCAACCTTCGTGCAAGCAGGCAATTTGAAGCATAGCTTCCAGGCTTAGATACGTCGGGGCCGTAAAGATCCATAATATGTTTTGGTTCTTTAGAGGTATCGAGCAGATCAGGAACACTAGTTTGCATCCGAAACGCCATTTCATATTGGCTAATTCTTGTTTGAATTTCCGGATCGCCAACAGCATCAAAATGCTTTTTATTTAAAGCAGCAATTCTATCAAGCGAATCGCGCCTAGCCCCGGAATCCAAACCTGCCGGGTTTGATAAATATAAAACAGCATCGCCTTTGTTTCTGAACTTTACTCCTTGATGTTTTGAAGGTAGAAATCCTGCACTCCAAAGGCGATCGTAAAGAGGTTGGTCATCAGGTCTTCCAGTGCCGAATGAAGTAAGGACAACATATGCAGGCAATTCCTGATTCTCGCTACCCAATCCATAACTAACCCAAGAACCAATGCTAGGTTTACCAGCTAATTGAGAACCTGTTTGGCAAAAAGTAATAGCAGGGTCATGATTGATTGCTTCGGTATGCATAGATCGGATTAAAGTTATATCATCTGCAACAGAAGATATTCCAGGAATCAATTCACTTAACTCCATGCCAGACTTTCCATGTTTAGCAAACTTAAAAATGGATGGGGCAATGGGAAATTTAGACTGGCCTGAAGTCATCGTAGTAAGGCGTTGGCCTTTTCTTATAGAATCAGGGAGATCCTCTCCTTTTCTAGATATCATTAATGGTTTATTGTCAAATAAATCCATCTGTGAAGGAGCACCCGATTGAAAAAGATAAATAACTCTTTTAGCTTTGGGTTTAATGTTGGTTGTATTTCCAAACAAACGTTGTGGACGCAAGGAATCCATTGCTGCAGCAGTCATCACCGAAGAAGCACCTTTAAAAAAAGTCCTTCGGTTCAATTGATCTTGGAATTGCAAAAGATTAGAAATTTTCATTGGTATCACGCCTATAACTAAGGTTTTAAAACTATTCTCGATTTACTACTTCATCTAAATTGAGAAGAATATTGGCAGAAAGAGTAAAAGCTGCCAATTCATTAATATCAATTGTGTTTGCACTAGAGGATTCACCGAGTGAGGTAAATCGTTTAGCATTTTCCGGTTTCGATTTAAATTCTTGATAATCTTTATAAAATCCCTTTAGTAATATTGATAACTCCGATGAATCTGGATGTCTGCCGGTAACGATTCTAAAACCGGTAGTTAATTTATCCTCGGGAGTATTCCCACCTTCACGAATCATTTTTTCAGCAAGTTTTCGTGCAGCTTCAACATAAGTAATTTCATTTAATAAAACTAATGCTTGAAGTGGGGTATTAGTTCTTGATCTTTTAACGCTGCAAGCTTCACGGTTAGGCGCATCAAAAAGAAGCATGGTGGGTGGAGCCGCTGTCCTTTTCCAGATGGTGTACATTGTCCTTCGGTAAAGGGCTTCACCTTTGTCGTGCTTATAATTTCTAAGATCCCCATATCGACTTGTTTCATCCCAAACGCCTTCAGGCATATAAGGGCGAACGGAAGGACCACCTGTTTTACTTACCATTAATCCACTTGCAAAAAGAGCTTGGTCTCTAAGAGTTTCACCTGACAAACGAAGCCTAGAACCCCTAGCAAGTAGTCGGTTTTCAGGGTCTATATTTAGCAAGTTAGGATTAAGATTAGAAGATTGCTGATAAACCGAACTCATTACCACTATTTTTTGCATCGCTTTCATGTCCCAATTCAAAGATACAAACTTACTTGCAAGCCAATCAAGTAATTCCGGATGAGATGGGAATTCGGACTGAGAACCAAAGTTTTCGCTAGTACGAACTAAGCCATACCCAAAAAACTTTTCCCACATGCGATTAACCCAGACCCTTGATGTAAGAGGATTTGAAGGGTCGACCATCCAATAGGCGAGACCTAACCTATTCATAGGTTTATCTTTGGGAAGCGGGGGAAGAACTGAAGGTAGACCTGCAACCACCTTAGGGCCCTTTTTGTCATATTCGCCTCGAATAAGCATGAAAGTATCTCTAACTGGTCCTTCTTTCATTACCATAACACCAGGTATATTTTTCTTACTATCAACAAGATTTGTTTTAAGAAGAACAAGTTTATCGCTAGCTACCTTATGTTCTTTGAACGATGTAGCCTTGTAATATTTTTTTAATTCTTCTTTTTGTTGAAGCGATCTTTTTTGGATATCAATTTCAAGTATTTTTGTAATATTTAATGGAATTTGAAAACCATTGAGGGTGATCAATTCTCCGGGAACTGATGAAATAGCAATCCTGAAACGACCAATATTATGCTGGGATAAAGCTTGGTGAGACAAACTTATTTTTATTGTGGCATTTTCCGGAATATCAACCAACTGAGGCGATAAAAACATGGCTTTAGTATTATCCCGTCGAGTCGGCCCATCAACAGCCCAGCCTTTGGAAGAATCATTGCCTAGGACATTAGTAATATCCCAACCTTTCTGCGAATAATCCGCGATCGCTTTATTGAAAGATATTTTAAGAGGTATTTTTAAAGATGGGGATGATAACTCAGCTTCAATTTTTGAGAGCACAAAGTTCCCATTAGAAAACCGGCCCAAACTTTGATTGGGCAAAGATGGATCTGGAAAGCATTCCAGCAAAATTGCTGAAAAAGCACCTTTCGAAACATTAGATGTAATGGTGTAAACATCATTGGCTGGATTTTTACCACCAGCAAGATAGGAGCCATCTGGAAGCTTGCTAAATTTTGCACCGCCTTCGGATTTAACATTCGTTGGATTTAAAGGAATCCAAACATTATTAGTTGATTTAGTTTTCTCTTTAAATTCTGGTTCCCATTCCTTGATCAGATCATCTACTTTTCCATCAAGTTTTAGAATTAGAGCTTCTTGCTCTTTGATTGCAAGTTGGATCTTCAAAGACTCCGCATTTTGTAGAGGAGATTCAATTTCTTCAACTGGGTCTGTGTTACCACCCGTTTGATTTCCTGCCAAGGTCCCACTTTCAGGAAGATTATTAAAGAACGCAAAGAATTGGTAAAACTCTTTTTGTGATATTGGATCGTATTTATGATCGTGACACCGAGCGCAAGCCAGGGTTAACCCCAACCAAGTTTGGCTAGTGGTGTCAACCCGGTCAATAACATTTTCAATCCGCCATTCTTCTGCAATAAGTCCACCTTCGCCATTGAGTCGGTGGTTCCTATTAAATCCTGTTGCAATAATTTGAGATTTGGTTGCATTAGGAAGCATGTCACCAGCAATTTGTTCAATGGTGAATTGATTAAAAGGCATGTTTGCGTTGTAAGCATTAATGACCCAATCTCGCCAAGGCCACATACTTCGACTTGAATCGGTTTGAAATCCATTACTATCAGCAAACCTTGCGTAATCAAGCCATTGCATAGCCATTCGCTCGCCATACTGATTCGAGGCAAGCAAGCGATCAACAACTTTTTCATACGCTTGGGGAGAATCATCACGAATATAATCATCAACTTCCTTTAGGCTTGGAGGCAAACCAATTAAATCCAAAGTAAGCCTTCGGATTAAAACCTCTTTGGAGGCTTGAGGCGATGGATTAATATTGTTAGATTCGAGGCGGTTAAGCACAAAAGCATCGATAGGATTCTTTACCCACTTGCTATTAATAACACTAGGAACATTACTTAATTTAGGAACAACAAAAGCCCAATGCTCGCCATAATTAGCACCTTCATTAATCCATTGTTTGATTAATTTAATTTGATCAGCGTTTAGTTTTTTACCTGACTTTAGCGGGGGCATTAACCCATCGTCTTCTAGTTCAATTCGATGAACTAATTCACTATTCTTCGCATCTCGCACTAAGATGTTTTTAGCCCCTGATTTACCAACAGCGAAAACCCCCTCTTTGGTATCCAAACGATAGTTAGCTTTTCGGTGGGACTGATCCGGCCCATGACACTGAAAACAATTCTCAGAAAGAATAGGGCGAATCTGTCTATTAAAATCAATCTCGACTGCGTAAATAAATTGCCCACAGATAGAAACAACAAAAAGAGTAATAAGTATATTTTTAAAAAATACAATGATATTCATGATCATAAATCCGCCTATGTAAATAATAAGATGCAGTGTCTTTGATAACAGAAGCAAGATCAACAACTGTAAGTTAAAAATCAAGCCATTGAAGATTGTAACTTAAAGTTTCATCATCAAAACCAAATAAATCTAAACGGGAAGGTTTTGAGGTCCACTATCCAAACCATAAAAAATCCACGCACCCATGCTGGGTCGAGCAAGCTGCTGAAAACCCATATTGAAAAACATCTTAGCTGAACCATTAATAAACTTTACTGTCCTTATGAATTTACTACTTCATTCCTTACTTGCCTGCTTAACAAAAACAACTGCTGCTCAGTTATCACAGCCATTAATGTTGGATTCAACCTTTAGGCGAAGCTTTACGGTAGCCGAACTTAAACCGGTAAGGGTGGTCTTCCACGCTGAGGCAAAACGGCAGGTGGAAATAATCCTCTAGCGTAGTCAGCCAAATGGCACATAGTGTCGCCATAAAAATGAAACTTTATCTTTTTTCGAATCGCAGGAGTTAACCCTTGCCCACCAACTACAAGAACAGTGCCCGCATTACAAACTTTTTCAAATAGTAAAAGGTTGTCTTTAACAAATTCGTCAACATTAGAAATACTGGTCGTAGACATCCAAACAAGCCTAGGTTTAAAATGATTGATACCATCAATAAACGACTCAATCGGGGTATTGGATCCAATATTTACTGTATTCCAACCAAGATCAAACAATAAAATATCTACCAACATATTGCTTAATTGATAATGGTCATTAGTGATACAGCCCCCAATCGCAATAGGCCCGTTAGTATTATCTCTTGAGTTGATAAAGTTACGCAATTTAAAAAGAGTAGAAATGCAAATCTGAGTAGCGCAATGTTCATAAAAAATTGGGAGGGTACCGTTCACCCACTCTTCACCAATTCTAGCCATACTAGGTTGAATAATTTCATCTGTAATTTTCTCAATAGGCATTTTGTTTTTATAAGCAGATAAAATAATATTATTGCAAGATAGTAGACTTTGATTACGAAGAGCTTGATAAAAATTATCAGCAGAAATCTGAAGAAATTCGCTATTACTCGGTTGGGTTTCAATTAGAGGCAACTTAGAAAAATCACCAACGGGCAAAACACCCTGCCGTGAAAGTCTGATTAAATCAGCTACTAAAATTTTCCTATGCCCGCCCGGAGTTATGTCAGCTGGAAGAATTTTGTCATCCACCCACCTCTTAACTGTCGAAACGCTAACGCCGAGAATCTTACCGGCTAACTGGCTTGAGATATATTGAGCTACATCCATCATTTAACTCGCTGAAAACTATATTAAAACAAGTAACCCTGATCTTATCGTCATTCTATAGCATAAAATGACAACCAAAAGCTAAATCGTGCAAATCGTTTTAATTATGTTGACACTGCCAAATTGCTCCGGTAATGTAAATAGAACGATTTGAACCTTTAGCGACGGAGTGTTTTAATGACCACCAAACTTATCAAAGATCATTCATCCCAGCCTTCAGAGTCCGGGATTAAGTTTATTTACAATAAATCTTTTAATACCAGAAAAGCGCTTAAGCTTTACCATCCTTCGAATTTTTCTTCTGTTGATTTTACTGATTCCTACATGCCTGAAGATTACACAAAAGATATCTCCAGAAGAATGCACTATGCTGGTTTTCGTTTTTTCAATGAACCTAATGTTTCCCGCAAAAAGTTCTGGAAAAAGGCTTATTTTGATTTGAGAAACTTAGTTGTTGAAGGTAACCGAAAGTTAGTTTTTAAAGCCGTGAATAAATGGACTCCCATGCGATTCATGGCGGATGACAATTCAAGCAATTGTACAATTGTTCTGATACAGGCAGTAGCTGCTTTCAATCCTTGGAAAGGTATAAGATTCAGTACCTATGCATTCACTTGCCTCATGCGCGCTTTGTCTAGGCTCAATTATAAAAATACTGCAGAAAAGATGGTACAGTGTGAATCATTAGATCATTTGTTTGGAAACAATTTTGATGTTCCAGGCAGTTCTTCGGTTCCGGTTTCTCATACTAATTCACTTGCGGTTCTTGATACCTATTTTTCCAAGGATTGTGATATACTTGATGAGAGAGAAAAATTGATTCTATCTGAACGATTTGGATTAGGCGATAAACCCCTTACAAGTTTGGAAGAAGTAGGTAAACTCCTTAAACTTTCAAAAGAACGGGTAAGGCAGATTCAATTTATTGCTCTGGAAAAACTTCGTAAAGTTTTAATTCCTAACAATGCCTTTTAGTATTAATTTTTTTATGTAGGAAATCTTATGTCTTTCAGTAATTCTTCTTTTATAGTGATCGGTGCTTATGGTGGTATTGGTTCTGTTGTTTCTAAGATTTTAAAAGAAAATGGTGCTAACTTACTTTTAGCTGGCAAAGATGCATCAAAACTTGAAGCTTTATCGAATGATTTAAATACTCCGTTTTTTAATCTGGATGCCTCAGATTTTTCCCAAGTGGATTCTCTCATTGAGTTTGCTATCAAAACCTTCGGGGCTATTGATGGGATTGTTAATTGCTGTGGATCTCTCTTATTAAAACCAGCCCACATTACCTCTGAAGCAGAATACTTTTCTGTAATACAATCTAATCTTACATCTTCTTTTGCTACCATACGAAGTGGGTGCAAAGCGATGATGGGTCGAGGCGGTTCTGTTGTTTTAATTTCCTCCGCTGCTGCTAAGGTTGGTCTGGCTAATCACGAGGCTATTGCTTCCGCTAAAGCCGGTATAATTGGGTTAACAAAGTCTGCTGCAGCAACTTATGCATCTAAAAATATAAGGGTAAATTGCGTAGCACCCGGATTAATTAACACACCTTTAACAAAATCCATCACCAACAATGAAAATGCCTTGAAAGCATCTGTTTCTATGCATCCTCTTGGTAAAATTGGATCCCCCTCCGACATTGCTTCTGCAGTTGTTTGGCTTCTCGACCCTTCGAATTCTTGGATTACTGGTCAAACTATTGTTGTCGATGGTGGGCTTTCATCGCTTAAAACTCGTGGATAGTTTTATCACCTGATTATTGCTCAAACCAAGCCCCTTGTTCATTTCGACAAAAGACTCATTCTTATTTATTTTTGGTTTCCAAACACTATTGATTTAGGTTATTTTAAGTATGAACAATTTTTTCATACTGGAGAATAATGTGCTTATATTTTCAAAAATCAATGTATCTAAGATGACTGTTTTTGCCCTTCTCTTAGGCTTCCTTTTAGTTGCTAAGACTGGATTTTCCCAGGCACCCAATGAAAAAGCTGAATGGAAATCGCTTTTTGATGGAAAGACTCTCAAAGGATGGAAGCAATCTGATTTTTTTAAACCCGGGAAGAGTTCTGTGAAGGATGGTGCTATTATTTTGGAAAAAGGTACAAAAATGACTGGGCTTACCTACGATGGCAAAGATTTCCCAAAAATGAATTACGAAGTCAGTTTGGAAAGTAAGCGTGTTGATGGCAGAGATTTTTTCTGCACCACTACTTTTCCCGTTGGTGATTCTTTTTGCTCTTTTGTGGTTGGAGGATGGGGTGGATCTGTTACCGGTCTTTCAAGTATTGATGGTATTGATGCATCTGAAAATCAAACCGGGCAGGGTATAGAATATAAAAATGATCAGTGGTACAAAATCCGCATCCGTGTTACCGACAAAAGAGTTGAAACATGGATAGACAAGGAACAAACTGTCGACCTTGACACCTCGGATGTAAAGCTTGGGATCCGAATTGAATGTAATGTATCCACTCCTTTTGGTATTGCATCGTATGACACCGTTGGCGCAGTCAAGGATATAAAAGTACGGAATCTTTCCGTTGCTGAAATTAAGGAAGTTGCCAAGAAATCGATTAAAAAATAAGGCTTAAGAAAGGCTAAAATGCAAAATCAAGCTGCAATTGTTACTGGTGGTGGTACTGGGATTGGTAAATCAACATCTTTACTTTTAGCATCCAAAGGTTTTAAAGTTGTTGTGAATTATTCCCGGTCAGCCAAGGAAGCTGAAGAAACTTGCTCGGAAATTATTAAGCTTGGGGGTGAAGCCATCCCCTACAAAGCAAACATATCGGATGATAAGGCTGTAAAGGAAATGGCACAAAAATGCTCAGCCATGTTTGGCGGAATCGATGTTCTCGTTAACAATGCTGGGACAACTCATTTTATTGATCATAACGACCTAGATGCTTTAACAGATCAGGTATGGGATGACATTTTCTCAGTTAATATGAAAGGCACCTTTTACGCTTGCAGGGCAGTTATGCCGGAATTGAAAAAATCCCGTGGGAATATTGTAAATGTTACTTCGGTTGCAGGCTTGGCAGGAAATGGCAGCTCAATTCCCTATGCGATGAGCAAAGCTGCGCTTAACTGCATGACAAAATCGCTTGCCAAAGCTTTTGCTCCTGAAGTTCGGGTGAATGCCGTTGCGCCTGGCCCCGTATTAACGCGATGGTTAGCCCCACACCCTAAAATGATTGAACAATCGTTGGCGTTAACCCCCATGAAGCGGGCGGCAACCGGAGATGATATTGCTGCTGCTATAGTTTTTCTTGCAACCGGAACAAATCTAATGACTGGCCAAATAATGGTAGTTGATGGTGGCAGAACCATGTAGGGTTATTTAAAGTTCCTTTTGGTTAAATACATTTTAATTACGCTTGACATTAGATGATTTTGACCCTAATTTGTGAACGATATAGTCGTTTATCTCTTTAGGAGTTTAATTTGCTACACATTTTTCAAGCCACCACTTTAGGGGTTTTATTCGTATTTATTTCATTTGGTTTTGCAGGTGAACCGTATCTTTGGAACCAATGGCGCGGACCAAACCGTGATGGTTTTCATTTAGGTAATTCCTTCCCGAGCAATTTAGCAAAGGAATCTTTACAACTTTCTTGGAAAGCAAATCTTGGGCCTAGCTATTCAGGCCCAATTGTCTCTGATCAACTCGTGTTCACAACAGAAACAAAAAACAAAGAATCTGAAGTTGTTCATGCCTACGACCGAAAAACAGGAAAAGAAATTTGGGCCACCGAATGGAAAGGTGCGATGTCTGTTCCCTTTTTTGCAGGCTCAAATGGCAGTTGGATTAGAGCTACCCCTGCTTTTGATGGCGAATGCTTGTATGTTGCAGGAATTAAAGATGTACTTGTTTGCCTAAACGCAACGGATGGTAAAGAAAAATGGCGAATAGATTTTGTAGAGCAATTCAAAACACCTGTGCCTAGCTTCGGCTTTGTGTCTTCGCCGTTAATTGATGGCGATGCGATTTATGTACAGGCAGGGGCTTCTGTTTTCAAACTTAACAAAAAAAATGGCGCCGTTATTTGGAGATCATTCAAAGATTCAGGTGGTATGAATGGCAGTGCCTTTGCTTCACCTTTAATGACTACGCTTGGGGGCCAAAAACAACTTCTTATCCAATCAAGGGAAAAACTTGCAGGGTTAAATCCTGAAAATGGCGATGTCCTTTGGTCGAAGGTTATACCGAATTTTCGGGGCATGAATATTTTCACTCCCGTTGTTATTGGGGACACCATATTTGCAAGCACTTACCAAAACAAATCTTGGCTTTATAAAGTCAGTAAAAATGATTCAGGATTTGCAGTAAATGAAGTTTGGGAAAATAAACTGCAAGGTTACATGTCAACTCCTGTAGTCATCAACGGTTTCGCCTACATGCACCTTCAAAATCAGAGATTTACTTGCGTCGATTTATCAAATGGAGAAACTAAATGGACATCGCCTAAGTCTTTTGGAAAGTACTGGAGTTTGATTGCATATAAAAATCGAATTCTAGCACTTGATCAAAAGGGGATTCTCTATCTTATTGAGGCAGATCCGAAAGAATTTAAGGTCTTGGAAACTAGGGAAATAACTGAAAATGAATCTTGGGCTCACTTAGCGATCAGTGGAGATCAGATTTTCATTCGCGATCTAAAAACCCTTTCTGTTTTTCAATGGAAGAATTAATACACATTCATGGCTACAAGCGTACCTCCAATCCGAATTACACTATGCAATAATCGCCCTATAAATCATGAGGGGGATTTTGTTCTTTACTGGATGATTGCTAATCGAAGAATGGATTCCAACTATAGCCTTCAACGAGCAATCGAATGGTGCATCGAATTAAAAAAGCCATTAGTCATTCTCGAAGCACTTCGGATTAATTATCCATGGGCAAGCCAAAGACTTCATAAATTCGTAATTGATGGCATGAAAGATAATGCAAATGCGGTCGAACTCGAAGGCAATAAAGGGGTATTGTACTATCCTTATTTAGAACCTAAGCACGGTGATCAAGCTGGATTGCTCGAATCTTTATCCAAAAAAGCCTGTGCAGTAGTTACTGATGATTTTCCTTCTTTCTTTATTCCTGCAATGATTCGACTGGTTTCGAGCCAAATTCCGGTCCTCTTTGAAAAAGTTGATTCTAATGGAATACTTCCGCTTCATTCTACCGATCGTGTTTTTACCACAGCATTTTCATTCAGAGCCTATTTGCATAAAAACTTGATAGAGTATCTCGGAGATTTTCCAAAGCAAAATCCACTTACAGGGATTGATCTTCCCAAATTCGGGGAATTACCCAAACAAATAACAAACAAATGGCCTTCAGCTTTACCGATACTCAGAGCCAAAGGTGACAAGTTTATTGAAGGCCTTAGTATCGATCATTCTGTAAAAGCATCTTTCATTTTAGGGGGCGCAAAGGCTGCAAAAAAAGCTACAGAACTATTCTTAAAATCTAATCTTATTCAGTACAAAGATTTAGGAAATGAGCCAGATGAAAATGTGCGTAGTGGTCTTTCCCCATACCTTCATTTTGGACACATTTCTTCGCATTATGTATTCAAACAGCTCGCTAAGCAAGAGGGCTGGAACCCTTCACATTTGTCTGCAAAAGGCGGAGGTAAAAGGGAAGGGTGGTGGAATATGAGCCCCGCTGCTGAATCTTTCCTCGACGAGTTAATTACATGGCGTGAAATTGGCTACAATATGTGTTCTAAGCGTCTTGATTACGATCGTTACGAATCGTTGCCTTCCTGGGCTAAAGACAGCTTAAAAAAACACACTAGCGATAAAAGACCCTTTATTTACACTCTAGATGAGTTTCAAGCATGCAAGACGCATGATGCCTTGTGGAACGCTGCGCAAAATCAACTTAATAATGAGGGAAGAATTCATAACTACCTTCGAATGCTTTGGGGGAAAAAGATTTTAGAATGGTGTGAAACCCCTCAAGATGCGCTCAAAATTATGATTGAACTCAATAACAAATTAGCTCTTGATGGGCGGAATCCAAACTCATACAGTGGGATTTTCTGGGTTTTAGGAAGATATGACCGGCCTTGGGGCCCTGAAAGGCCAATTTTTGGATCTATCCGTTTTATGAGTTCAGTTAACACTCAAAAAAAACTCAATGTTAAAAAATACCTTGCTAAATATGGCGTAGATTCAAATACTCAAGGTGAATTTAATTTCTCTTAATCTAAACCTGAATAGCATATGAAGAAAAAATGCTGGGTCGTTTATATGCTTCGTTGTTCAGACAATTCACTTTACACAGGTATAAGCAAAGATGTAAACAAACGATTGCTTGCACACAATTGTGGCAAAGCCTCCCGCTACACCCGTTGCAGAAGGCCTGTGCAGATTGTTTATTTACAACAAAACTTTGGCCATTCTGCAGCATTGAAACGCGAATTCCAGATAAAATCATTCACAAAAAAACAAA
Organism: Gemmataceae bacterium; assembly: GCA_964201235.1. Taxonomy (GTDB): domain Bacteria; phylum Planctomycetota; class Planctomycetia; order Gemmatales; family Gemmataceae; genus UBA969. The sequence goes on from CAXNFS010000001.1 coordinate 36,845, forward strand.
AAGAATCCCTAATTATTCAACCTTGATAGTTGTTTTCTTTGCTTTCATTTGTTTGCAAAAATCCAAATAATTCTACTTCAATCTTTCGCAAACCTTGAGTTTGGAGTAGGTTAATATGCTGATTTACTTTTTCCCCAACCTTTCAAAAGGTATTTTTCATGCTTAGGTTTTTAATTTTACTTCTTACCACCATTTTTTTGGCAATTGTTCCAGCTTGGGGCAACGAAAAACAAGCCGATAACAAAAAGAAACCGATTAAAGCCCTTTTGGTAACTGGCGGTTGTTGCCATGATTATGAACGACAAAAATTAATTCTAACACAGGGTATATCCGCTCGTGCTGATGTAGAATGGACCATCGTTCATCAGGGCGGCAGCACCACGAACACCAAAATTCCCCTTTATGAAAACCCTGATTGGGCCAAAGGGTTTGATGTTGTTGTTCATAATGAATGTTTTGCAGATGTAAAAGATTTAGCTTGGGTTGAAACAATTCTTAAGCCACATCGTGAAGGATTACCAGCAGTTCTTATCCACTGCTCCATGCATTGCTACCGTACAGGAACCGACAAATGGTTTGAGTTTACTGGAGTTCAATCGCCTAACCATGGACCACACTATGGTTACACGGTTAAAAACCTTCAGAAAAACCATCCGATCATGAAGGGTTTTGGCGACACTTGGGAAGTTGGTAAAGGTGAACTTTACCATACGGTTAAAGTTTGGCCTCGGGCGGTTCCCCTTGCTGAAGCACCTAAAAAAGCGGATGGCCAACCTCAGGTTTGTATCTGGACCAATGAATATGGCAAAGGAAAGGTTTTTGCAACCACCATCGGACATTATAACGAAACTATGGTTGATCCTACTTATCTTGATACCGTTACAAAAGGTTTGCTTTGGAGTGTTGGCAGAACTGATGAAGCTGATTTCCGGAAAACCAATGAAAAAACCAATAACGAAATTAAAGCTCTTGCAAACATCGCAATTAAAATCAAACCTGAACCCGCAAAAACTAGTCAATCATGTTGCAAAGAAGGTAACTTAGCTTTTGGAAAAGATACCAAAGCATCATCTGAAGAAAAAGTTAAGAATAACTTTTCCAAAAATGCAGTTGATGGTGATTTAGGTTCTAGATGGTGTGCATCCTCAGGAGCAAAAAATGAATGGTGGCAGGTCGACCTAGGTAAGTCTGAAAAGATTAGCAACATTCGTATTCATTGGGAAAAACCGAATGTTGCCTATCAATACAAAGTTGAAAGCTCATTGGATCAAAAAGAATGGACTATGGTTGTTGATAATTCCGCCAACGACAAGAAACTAAGAATAGTCCCCCATTCCGTAAGCGTAAAAGAAGCACGATACCTCAGAATTACCTGCGTAGGGGCTAATGCAGCTAATTGGTCATGCTTTTGGGAATTTGAAGCTTATGCAGACAAAATGCCCGAACTTCCTAAAGATGTTACCAATAATATCCAGAGCAACACTCCACCAAATAATACTGAAACAACTTTGGCGGATGTAAAAGCTCCTGACGATTTCGAAGTTTCGATTTTTGGAAAACCTCCTGAAGTTAATTATCCCGTATGCATTGCAACGGCTTCTCCAGGGGAATTATTTGTTGGAGTTGATGAGCAGGGCTCTTTGGGAAAAGAAAAAGGTCGAGGAAAAATCCTTCGCTGCCTAGACACCGATAATGATGGCAAAGCTGACAAATTTAATACTTTTGCAACTGTGGATCATCCCCGTGGACTCTTTTATGACAACGGTTCCCTTTGGGTTTTACATCCACCTTTTCTTAGCGTTTTTCATGACGACAACTTGGATGGCGTTTCTGATAGACACGAGGTTCTTATCACGGGAATTAGTACCGATCAAGTTGGTAAAAGAGGTGCTGATCATACGACAAATAATATTCACATGGGAATTGATGGCTGGATTTACATCGCAGTTGGCGACTTTGGTTTTTCAGAGGCTAAGGGTACAGATGGAACGACTCTGAGCAGGCGTGGGGGCGGAGTTGTTCGAGTGCGACCAGATGGCAAGGAAATGGAAATTTACGCTTGGGGCTTACGAAACATTCTAGATGTTTGCATTGATCCCTTCATGAATATTTTCACGCGCGATAACACTAACGATGGTGGGGGTTGGAATGTCCGCGTCAATCATATCATGCAATCTGCTGAGTATGGCTACCCTAGTCTTTACATGAATTTTGCAGATGAACTCATGCCACCGTTGGGTGATTATGGTGGCGGTTCGGGTTGTGGTGGCGTTTATGTTCACGACAGTCGTTGGCCAAAACCTTATGGAAATTCAGCATTCACTTGTGATTGGGGGCGTTCGGAAGTTTACCGGCACACTTTAACCCCTAATGGTGCTAGTTTTAACCCTCACCAAGAAGTCTTTCTTAAAATCCCCAGGCCAACTGATGCAGATATAGATGCTAGCGGAGCGCTATATGTAAGCAGTTGGAAAAATGGCGGATTTAATTACAGTGGCCCAAATGTCGGTTTTATCACAAGAGTTATCCCCAAAGGTTTTCACCCATCAGCTCTTCAAGATTTGAAAAAATATTCAGTTGAAAACCTTGTTGATAGCCTAAATAATCCGAGTGCTGTTCAAAGATTAAAAATTCAACGCGAGATATTAAGGCGGGGTAAAAACCAGCAAACAACAACCAAATTGGAAGACCTTTCATCTAATAAATCATTGCCCCCTGAAGTTAGAGTTGCTGCACTTTACACTCTTAAACAACTTGATGGCGTAGACGCTAATAAGTTTCTTCTTGCCATTTGCTCAGATCCGCAAATGCAGGAACATGCATTAAGGGTAGTCACCGATAGAAACAAAGAGTTGTTCATAATGGTAGATGGAAAACAAGTTCCATTACCTATGGATAGTTTTTCAAATGCTTTAAAAAGTGAAAATCTTAAAGCAAAAGCTCAGGCGATTATATCTCTAGGAAGGCTTCCAAATAATCCCCTTTCAAAAGAAGTACTTTCTTTAACTAAACGAACCTCTGGGCAAAACTCTCCCAAAGAAACGATCAACCACGCAAACCCAGATTTGGAAAGAGTCATTCCCCACCTTGCTATTAGAACTTTAGTCCAAACTGACTCAACACAAGTTTGTCTGGATTCAATAGGGAATGATTTTACCCCCGGGGCATTTTGGGCTTTACGATATATGCATAATGATAAAGCAGTATCAGGGTTGATTCAAAAATACAGTTCTATGCCTAACAATCTTGTTAAATCCGAAATTCTAAGCACACTAACAAGGCTTTATTTCAAAGAAGCTATTTACAAAGGGGATTGGTGGGGAACTAGACCAGACAACAGCGGCCCCTATTACGATAGGCAACCTTGGGACCAAACTAACCGTATAGGCGAATTTCTTAAAACAACCATGTTTAGTCTAGATGATAAATCTAAATCAGAATTGGCTAAACAACTTGCATTGCATAAAGTTCCATTAAATGAACCAAAGCTTTATTCTCCTTCGATCACTAAAGAAGAGAATCAAAAACCAATTGTGATTCCAATAGCCAACCCTAAAGACCCAAACCTTATTGCCAATTTAAGTTTTGAAACTACGATGCAAAGAGCCATGGCTATAAAAGGGATCCCGGAAAAAGGAAAGATTCTTTTTAATTCCAATACTTGCTCTTCATGTCACACTGATGCCAACGGCTTGCAACCAAAAGGCCCGCACCTAGTTGATATTGGAAAACGCTACAAAAAAAATGAACTAATAGAATCGATCCTAAAACCCGATGCAAAAATTGCACAGGGGTTTGAAACACTCGCATTCACTACGAAAAGCGGCAAAATTATTACAGGTTTTGTTGTAGGCGAAAGTGCGCAGATAATTCTTTTAAGGCAAAATACAGGTTTGTCTTTGGATCTTAAAAAGGATTTAATTGACGAACGAACCCCTTTGAAAAATTCTATGATGCCTGCAGGCCTTGTAAATAACCTTACCCCAGAACAGCTTTCTGATTTGCTTGCTTACCTTGATTCCTTAAATGGTTCTCCAGTTAAGAAATAAAATGTCATTCACTTATCAGGATTAACATAGCGCACTGTTCAAAATAGCTGTACTTTCCATTAATTACACAACCCCATGGAGTTTCAAAATGCAAATTTTTGGCAAACTAATCAAGACTTTTATGTTCTTATCTTTGCTTGGCTTTATAAGCTTTAGCAGCTTAACTATCGCTCAAGAATCAGCTAAATTAGTTACGGGTGAAGGTGAGGGTTGGGTACCTCTTACTGAAAATGACTTCCAAAATGTTAACACCGCGCCAGATACTTGGAAATGGATGGATGGCACCATTTTTTGCAAAGGTACTCCAGTTGGTGTGACTAGAAGTAAGAAAAAATATACCAACTTTGAAATGGTTGCCACTTGGCGCCATATGAAACATGCAGGTAACTCAGGAATTTTTCTTTGGGCCAGCGAAGATGGGCTAGAAGGTCTTAAACCAAATCAACTTCCTAAAGCAGGAATTGAAGTTCAAATCCTTGATCATGGTTATGCTGAAAACTACGAAAAAGCGAACAAGAAAAAGTCTGACTGGTTCACTACACATGGCGATGTTTTCCCTGTAGGCAAATCAAAAATGACACCTTTTGAACCAAAATCTCCTAAAGGTAGCCGTAGTTTCCCTTCAAAAAACCTTTCCAAGGGAGTTGGAGAATGGAACCACTATTACATCAAGGCAATTAATGGCGAGGTTCGCCTTTGGGTTAATGGGGAACAAGTTTCAGGCGGAAAAGATTGCGATCCTAAAACTGGTTATTTGTGTTTGGAATCTGAAGGCTCCCCAGTTGAATTCAAAGGACTAAAAATCAAGGAACTTCCATAGTTCTCTAATTTCCAGAAACCCATTGTATTAATAAGGCAGGATCATGATTAAGAAATTTTCTAGAAGAAAATTCGTTAAAGCTTCATTGGCTGGTACTTCCGGTTTTATTCTATCCGCCCCGAATTATATCCGAGCAAAAGACACTTATAACAAGTTAAACATTGCAATTGTTGGGGCAGGGGGTAGAGGCGCAGGAAACCTTGCAGGGGTATCTTCAGAAAATATTGTTGCACTTTGTGATGTTAATTCTGAAGCAATTGCTAAAGCTTCAGTAACACATAACAAAGCAAAAAAGTTTTCTGACTTTCGAAAGATGTTTGAAAACGCCAAGGATTTTGATGCTGTTGTGGTAAGCACCTGTGAACACACTCATGCATTTGTAACACTTGCCGCCTTAAAATCGGGCAAGCATGTTTATTGCGAAAAACCGTTGACTCACAATATTTGGGAAGCTCGTATCATCCGAGAGGTTGCTGCGAAAACCAATGTTGCAACTCAAATGGGAATACAAATTCACGCAGGTGAAAATTACCGCAGAGTGGTTGAACTCATCCAAACTAATGCCATAGGCCCTGTAAGGGAAGTTCATGTTTGGGTTGGAAGAGCTTGGGGATTACAATCGCAGGAAGACTCTAAAAAGAATGGTGATATTGTCCATGTAACTGAAAGGCCTAAAGAAACCAGTGCTATTCCGACAGGGCTAGATTGGGATCTATGGGTTGGACCCGCTCCGTTTAGGCCATTCAACACAGTTTATTTTCCGGGACCAAAATGGTATCGATGGTGGGATTTCGGCAATGGCACAATGTCGGACTTGGGAAGCCACTGGAACGATCTGCCATTTTGGGCGCTAAAACTTAAAGCTCCTACAAGTATTGAAGCTTCGGGCCCAAAACCCCATCTTGAAATTGCTCCAGCATCGATGCAAGCCACCTACGAATTTCCTGCACGCGGAGAAATGCCCGCTGTTAAAATGGTTTGGTATCAAGGTGCAAACAAGCCTCCTCATTTGACTGAAGGAAAAATCCCTGCATGGAATAGCGGAGTATTATTTATTGGTGATAAAGGTATGCTGCTCTCTGATTACAGCAAGCATGCACTATTACCAGAAAAAGAATTTGTTGATTTCAAAAAACCCGAGCCATTCATTCCAAAATCAATTGGTCATTACGCAGAATGGCTGCAAGCATGTAAAACAGGTTCCCCAACAACTTGTAACTTCGAATATTCCGGTTGGCTCACGGAATCCAATCACCTTGGTAATGTCGCATTTAGAGCTGGAAAAAAACTTATTTGGGATGCAGATAAAATAAAAGCAACGAATTGCCCGGAAGCTGATCCGATGATCAAAAGAGAATACAGAAAAGGTTGGGATCTAGTTTAAAGTCAAATACTAATTTTAATACGGAAGGAACCGTTGATGATTTCTGAAAACAAAACAGCGCCCCATAACGATAATTCAACCCTAGGTTTTGTATTTTTTTTCTTTTATGTGGCACTCTACTCATTCTTTGTTTTTTTAAATGCTTTTTTCCCAGAAAAGATGACCTCCTTCACTATTTCAGGAATCAACTTACCTGTTATTTATGGTTTTATTTTAATAACCAGTGCTGTTTTACTTTCCTTAATTTACAGTTATGTTTTACGAAAAAAGGGCAACCATTCTGGAGATAGTAACTAGTGATACATGAAGCTTCTTGGATTGCTGTCCTTATTTTTGCAATATTCGTTGCACTCACTCTTGCAATTAGCTTTTCCTTTGCAGGAAAAACAAAATCGTCCCAAGGTTATTTCGCAGCTCATGGCGAAGTTCACTGGATTGTTAATGGTATAGCTTTCGCAGGCGATTATCTTAGTGCTGCATCCTTCCTTGGGATCTGCGGCATGATTGCTTTTTTCGGCTACGATGGTTTTCTATATTCAATTGGATATCTCGCAGGTTGGATCGTAGCCTTATTCGTAATTGCAGAACCAATAAAAAGACTTGGCAAATACACTTTTGCTGATGCACTTGATGCAAAATTTAATTCCCCAGGTATCAAATTTGTTGCAGCAATCAGTACTCTTTGCGTTAGCATTTTTTATCTGATTCCGCAAATGGTTGGTGCTGGTGTACTCATCCAACCCCTATTGGGATTCCCCCATTATGCTGGGGTTCTGATTGTTGGCACAGTGGTTACTTTAATTGTCACTACGGCTGGCATGGTAAGTACAACTTATGTTCAATTTTTAAAAGGTTCATTGCTTGTTATTTTTAGTTTTATTTTAGTCGTCATGATTTTAAACCGTGGCCTAAAAGTTGATATGCAACATGAACACCACAAAAATCACGAGTTAAAAATACTTGGGCCATTTAAAGAAGGAACCGTTTCGGACTCTGCATCACTTGGGTTTGCTAATTCAGAAGTGATTAAAAGTGAAGGCATTTGGAAAGGAAAACCTTTTGTTAGAGTTCTTGATTCGCAATCAAAACAAACTTCATATTGGAAAATCGAGAAATCAAAATCTGATGTAGGAGAATTTTATCTCTATGAAACTCAAACGATCTTATCAAACCTGAAAGCAGGCGGAAAACCCTTGGTAAACGGACTACCAAAAGGTAAAGGCCCCCAAGAAGGCGATCTTTGGGCTGTTGGAAGCATCACAAAATTACCTGCAAATGTTAAAGAAACAGGGCCCCTTGGCCCTTTGGATTTCATTCGCACGATTCAGGAAAGCGAAATTATCCTTTGGGGTAATGACAAAATCAAACTCGATGATGATTCAACACTTACTATTTATTTCCCCAAGCCAACCCTTGGTAAGGATGTTCTTAGCCCCGGGAATCACCCCTCACTTAAAGGCATTCGAAGCGAAAAAATCACTGATAAGTTAAACTTTATTTCGCTCATGCTCGCCCTTTTTTGTGGGACGGCTTCTTTACCACATATTTTAATCAGATATTACACTGTCAAAAGTCAATCTTGCGCTCGTAATAGCACCGTGGTCGGAATTTCTACCATTGGGCTTTTTTATATTTTAACTTTATTCCTTGGCCTTGGAGCAATGACCAGCGGATCTCTTGATGTAAGCGACAGCAACATGGCTGCGCCGCTTCTTGCTCGAAGTTTTGGCGAAGTTATGTTCGCAATGATTTCTGCAATTGCTTTTACAACTGTACTTGGTACGGTCAGTGGTTTGATAGTTGCGGCAAGTGGCGCAGTTGTTCACGATTTGCTTCTAGGTTTTCTTAAAATCCCTATGAAAGATGAAACTAAAGTAAAAGCTGGCAAAATATCCTGCATTTTTGTGGGAATCATCGCTATTGTTCTAGGTATTTTATTCCAAAAAATGAATGTTAATTACCTTGTTGGTTGGGCTTTTAGCGTAGCTGCTAGTGCAAATCTTCCATCCCTTGTTATGCTTTTGTTCTGGAAAAAAACGACCAAAGAAGGTGTTATCTGTGCCATTATTGTGGGAATGTTATCATCATTGGGTTGGATTCTTTCGTGTGCCGATACCTTTAAAGATGTTTACGGATTATCGCCTGAAAGTGCTTTGGTCCCATTCAGCCAACCTGGAATCATTACCATACCTTTGGGCTTTATCACTTTGGTTATTGTTTCATTATTAACTGGTTCAAAAAAGCCATTACCTAGTTAATGAAATCCACCAATTAAACTGAAACAATAAAGTCGTAGATTACATGAGCCCCAACTGCAATTCCAAAACCTCGGAACATGTAAACTGCGCAGAAGTATAATCCTGCAAGTGCTCTAAAAACAAAAATGTCAAACTGAAAAGCCTCTCCAAAAACACCCAGATGATGTGATATTGCAAATCCGATCGAAGAAATGAAAAAAGCTAAAGGCAAAGATGGAAATATGTTTCTCGGAAATAGCAATAATAAAAGATGGATTCCGAGAAGCCTGAATATTGCTTCCTCATAAATTCCTGCACCCAGATATGTTACCCAAGCAGAGGAAACGCCACTTGAAGCGTCAACTCCTGAAGCAAGAAAACCTTTGCTCCAGATTCCTGCAACCAACCACAACACCATTCCAAATATTCCGCTTTCCAGAATCATACCGGTAATGGTTTCAATATTTTCGTGAGGTCTACTCCACCATCTTAAAAAACTTTGGAATGCATAAAAACAAAGCAGGAAAACAGGAGGAAGCCAAATTAGATTTACATCATAACCAGCTAAATTTTGTCTTAACCAACCATCTGCACCATTTCTAACCCCATCAACTTGATGGTTCGAGCAGTACCAAACAGCAGCCTCATATAATATTACAATAGGTAATAAAAATAAAAAATTAGGCCATGGATGCCTGGTCGCTTCAACATAGGTGATGTAACGCCTGGAAAACATTTTCCGTAACCTTTATTAGTTCGAGTTCCACTCAGGAAATTCAGTCCCAATAAGGTCGTCTTTTTCCTGCTGCGAAATACCGCGAAGTACTGCGGGTGAAGTTCTACCAGCAAGATCTAGGATTTTGGGCTTAGATAGATAACTACCATCGGGTTCACGCAATACTGCAACAATTTGATTGTTAGATTCTGTCTCTGTATTCTTCGACAACGGATTTGCCAAAACAATCCCGAGTGAACCATCTGAAAGCTCAACCGCTGTACCAGATGGATAAAACGATATCGCCAGTAAAAAGCGAGCATAAACCTTATCAAGCTTTCCATCTTCACTATCCATAAGAATCGAAGTTAACGCACCTTTTGTATTTAAAGGTTTATTAGATGAAGACGACATGCATCGAGCAATGTATCGTTCACAGACTGCAAGAAATCTAATGACTGGGGATAACTCTGCCCCTTTAAATCCGGAAGGAAAACCTGACCCATCTATGTTTTCGTGGTGGGAAAGAGCAGCTTCTGCAAGCAATGGCACATTAGGAAAGGATTGTCGGAGTAATTCTGCACCAATAAAACAATGCGATTCATAAGCCCGCGACATTTTTCCATGAATTCGTTCTGGTTCAACTAATCCTGATGCCTGAATTTTTATCATTCCTATATCCAGAAATAATGCTGCTGCAATTATTTCCATACTTGCTAAGCGTAATTGGGCATCTTGGAATATCACCCTCGCAACAACTCTTGCAAAATTCAGTCCCTTGCAAGCAACATACCTTGCAGGGTAATCATTATCTTCACGAAGAAATCGGAGGGTTTCGCCGTTTCGCACTTCCTCGAGAATATCTTCAACTATATTCTGAACATCTACAAAATCAGGCTTGCTTCCAGTTAGAATTAAATCAAATAATTCTACAAGCTTGGTTATTTTTTGAAGTTCTTTTTCTTTTGCATTACAAGCTTGTTTAAGAATTCTTAATCGCTGGGAAATGACTTGGAAAATAGCTTCCACGCCAACACATAGTTGCAATTGGCTAGATGGAGACTCAGGGAAATTAGGAATCATGCGAAGAGCAGTATCTGCCATCGCTGTTGTTTCACGATATAACTTCAGCAAGGCCCCAGATTCCTGAATCCCTTTTTTAGAAACTATTTCATCATCGGTACGATAAAGAAGGAAAGCATTTGCTAAATTACGCAAATCTCCAATCAAATCTTTCCCATGAATTAACAATTCCCTAGCTTTTGAAGTAAGTTTAACGGGCAATCTTAGTGCTTGATCCCCTTTACTTTCATCAATAAGTACAGAATCGCATTCATCCGATTCAACAAGTTTGGAAGCTAATCGATTTTTTCTAGCAATAAATCCCAAGCTATCTTCTGTAATTAATTGGTGCGAAACAGGTTCACGAACAGCCTTTTCAAGCTTTTCTCTTAAAGCTGTTATTTTTCCCAAAAGAACTTGTGGTTCACTAATATTCATCTTTTTACCTAAAAAACACCCTAGCTTTAACGAATAACCCAATTACACACAGGTTTACCAAAGCATAGGAATCTTACTTCTTTTATCGGTATTACGATCATGCGTTCTTTAACGAGAAAATAAGAAACAAACAGAGACTAGGCAATTAATTTGGTTAAACTATACAATAAGCTTTGGTTAAATTGTTGCGAAAGTAGGGCGATAATGGTTATGGATCCTGATAAATCTAATCAAATATTAAATCGAAAATCCGGAGAAGGGATTCGTGTTTTGATTATTGATGATGAAAAACCCCATGCCGAGGTTGTTTCAGAAAGCTTGGAAAGAATCGGATTTGAGTGCACTGTAGTATGCAGTGGCAAAGACGGTGCAAAAAAAATTGAAACCGAAACCTTTGATGTCGTTCTAACTGATTTACGAATGGCAGATATTGATGGCCTTGCCATTGTTCGTAAAGCCAAAGAAGAGTTACCCGAAGTTGAAGTTATAGTAATCACAGGTCATGCGGATATAAAAACCGCAGTAGAGGCGATCAAACAAGGCGCATCCAACTACCTAACAAAACCTCTAGACATGGTTGAGCTACGAACCATTGTTGAAAAATCATCCGAAAAACTAAGGCTTGCCCGCACCAATCGTGAGCTTAAACGACAGCTAGACGAAAAATTTGGTTTCGAAGGCGTTTTGGGCAACAGCTCTAAAATGCATGATGTAGTTGTGAAACTACAAAGCATAGCACCTACTAATGCAACGGTATTAATCCAAGGTGAGACAGGAACAGGAAAAGAATTGGTTGCCAAGGCTATTCATAATAACAGCCCTCGCAAAAACAAACCTTTTGTCGCAATGAATTGTACTGCACTAAACGAAAACCTGCTTGATGATGAACTTTTTGGCCATGAACCAGGAGCTTTTACAGGCGCAGAAAGAATGCGGAAAGGGCGGTTTGAATATGCCAACGGCGGCACTCTTTTCCTTGACGAAGTAGGCGACATGCCAATGAGCCTCCAGGCAAAATTATTGCGTGTCCTAGAAAATAGTGAAGTGTTTAGAATTGGTAGCAATGAACCATTAAAGGTTAATGTGCGGGTGGTTTCTGCAACCCATCGTGATCTTGAAGCTGCCGTTACAGAAGGTACCTTCAGACAAGATTTGTTTTTCAGGCTCAATCGTTTAAAAATCAGATTGCCCCAACTTCGTGAGCGAAGAGAAGACATCCCCCTCTTGGCTTCACATTTTCTTAAGGAATTTAACCAACTTCATGCTAAACATGCCATGACCATAGCAGAACCCGTTCGTAAAGCTATGACGCTATATGATTGGCCCGGAAATGTCAGGGACATGCGAAATTTTATCGAAAGTATGGTTGTTCTTGATGTTGATGGTATTCTAAATATCGATGATGTTCAAGAAGGCAATATTCTTAATCGTATTCAGCCTCTTTCGGGCCAATCGCCACAAGCTTCTCATTTAATAGGCAGGCCACTTTCAGAAGTGGAACGCTTTTTTATTGAACAAGCTCTTTCGCTGACCAATGGTAACCGTGAGGAAGCATCCCGAATGCTTGGGATTGGGGAACGAACGCTTTACAGGGTAATACAAGATTGGAAGTTGCAGGATAAGATTAAAAAGGCGCTTTCTGAAAATTCCAATGACATGGAAAAAGCTGCAAAGTCTCTTGGGATGAAGTCTGATTCTCTACAACGCAAGCTAAAAAAACTTGCTCTAACCCCAGATTCAGATGATGATTCACCTACTCGCGAAACTGACAATGAAGATGATGTTTAAGGTTCTAGATTAAATAACACGGAAGTTAAAATGGCAATTATTAAGCTCCTACCACCTGAAGTTATCAGCCAAATTGCTGCGGGTGAAATTATTGAGAGGCCTGCAAGTATTGTCAAAGAACTTGTAGAAAATTCCATCGATGCACAATCTAAAAGAATCGATATTGAAATCGAGCAAGGCGGACATGATTTAATCAGAGTCGTTGATGATGGCTGTGGAATTTATCCAGAGCAACTTGAGCTTGCACTAACAAGCCATGCAACGAGCAAACTAAAATCCTCAGAAGACTTATTCAGAATTTCAACACTCGGCTTTAGGGGAGAGGCTTTAGGATCAATTGCAAGCGTTTCAAAATTCCTTCTGCAATCGTGCCCTCCCGATCTTGATCAGGGAGCAGAAATCCTTTGTGAAGGTGGATTGCTTCATCCTGCCAAGCCTTGGAATGGCTCCCCAGGCACACGAATTGAAATCAAGCATCTGTTTTATAATACCCCTGTAAGGAGAAAATTCCTTAAAGCTCCGCCTGCAGAAACAGCTCAAATCACTGAAACAATCACTAAAATGATTCTTTCTTCTTTCCGAAACAACCTTGATAAATGCGAAATTCACTGGTCCTACAAAAACAACGGGAAACAAGTTTTACAAGCATCGCAAGGCGCTAGCCTAAAAGAAATGATCAGCATCTTTTTCGGAAAAGACATCACCAATGATTTGCTTTACATCGAGTCAAATCATCGCGATTTTAGAATCAAAGGCTATATAGGATCACCAAACCTTGACAAAAGTAGTGCCAAATCACAATATTTATTTATCAATGGCAGGTGGTTTAGAGACAGAACCATATCGCATGCTATTCAGGAGGGTTTTCGGGGCCATATGATGACGGGAAGATTCCCAATTGCATTTCTTTATTTTGATTCTGACCTTGAAAAAGTTGATGTAAACATACATCCCACTAAATCAGAAGTTCGATTCCGTGATCCAGGTGCCATTCATCATTTGGTATTTAATGCTGTAAGAAATATTCTTCTAGACAAAAATAAAGGTGCAGTTTTTCAACTTCAAGATGAACCACCTTTTACCAGAAAAAATTCAATTGACATCGGGTTGCCTGAATTTACCATTACAATCCCGCATAAAACTAATCCCCCAGAACCTTGGGCTCTTGAATCTGGGCCTTCACCAGCCCCATCGCTTCCATTCAATTATAAAAACAATGAAAGTGAACAATCTCAACCTGAAAATCCTTCTTCCTCTGAATCATCCACCCAAGCGCCTAATTATACTTATTCAGAAAAACCGCAGGCCCCAACAATCGTTCCTGTTTTGTTCAATGAGGAAAACTTCAAGGTATTGCAAGTTTACAATTCTTATATTGTGATCGAAACGGATGAAGGGGTTTTAATTATTGATCAACATGCCCTTCACGAACGCATTTTGTATGAACAATTAAAAACCAAACTCTCCTCTGGGCCTGTGCCTGCCCAAAAACTTTTAATCCCTGAAACCATTGAACTAGCAGCATTTCAATCTGAATTAGTCCTGTCACGACAAGAAGAATTACAGCAATTAGGATTTGAAATACGAGGATTTGGCGGAAACACAATTCTCGTTGAGAGTTACCCCGCATTGCTAGGGCGAAAATCGCCAAAAGCTCTTTTTAATAAAGTAATCGAACAGCTTTTTGCTAAGGATGAAATACCAAGCAAAGATGCTTTTTTTCATAATATTTTAAGCCTGACCGCCTGCCACTCAGCAGTCCGATCAGGAGACACGCTTAATGAAACAGAAATGCATCTTTTAGCCAAAATGCGCCACTTATCCAAATCCCATTATCATTGCCCCCATGGGCGACCAACATCCTTACTGATAAGTAAAAATGATCTTGAAAATCAATTTGGCAGAACCTAAACAGCAGGCACGGAGGGTTAGGAGGTTTAGGCCAAAGTGTTGCTTCCGTACTTTTTATTGCTGAAACTCGACCATAAATATTGGCCTATACACTACCACTGATTTTTTTTAAACCATTGGTATGAAAGAAGATGAATTACCTTTCATTCCTGAACATCATGATGTTGCTTCCAAAGCAACCATGGTTTTTTCATGCCTTAACAAGCTGATTCAATCTTTCCCAATCCACAGCACATTTCTTGTAGGCACAGTTGCTGGTTGCGAACTCCGATTAGCAGGCTTAGATTTACCTGCTTTATTATTTCAAGTAAACTATGTTAAACCAATAGGCCTTTTAGTTCGATCCATTACACCTCTTTCAGGTTTAACTTTAAACGGAAGTTCATTTCAAGAATCGATTCTAAAATCAAATGATAAATTAAATATTGGTAACTACGAATTTTCGTTTATCCTGACTGATTCCGTAGCTGCAATCACTCCCTCAGAAAACATCGCTCCTAAAATTCATGATCAATCCGCAACCATAAATAAATTAAAAACTAAATCTAAAAGTAAAAGGCAATTATCGCATTTAATAAAAAAACTAAAGAATAAGAATCAGCTATTAAAAATCGAATTGGATGCGTTAATAGAAAATAATCGAACAATTGCTGAGCGCGAAATTGATACCTTTTCAAAACGAAGCATGCTCGAATCTGAAAAATCATCCATAGCTGAACAGTTAAACCTTCAAATTATTAAAAGTAAAAATTACGCTGAAGAACTAGTTCTGCTTCGAAATGAATTAGACACACTAAAATCAAATTCAAATCATCAATCAACGACCAGTGATTCAGATTTAAAAAATATTACCGTGCTTCATGATTTATTAGACCAAAAGACCAGGAATTTACATGAACGAGCCCTTGAAGTAGATCGCAGAAGCGAGGATTTGGAAAAAAATAGCAGAGAACTTGAGGCGCAAGCCTTAGAGATAGACTCGTTATATTGCAAGCTCAAGGATGACCGGAAAATATTAGAGGAAGAATATCTTTCAAAAAAACAAGAAAATGAACATATAATCAAGCAATCTACAGAGATTGAACAGCAAATGGCTGAGATATTTCAGTTAAAACTTTACCTTGAAAATGTCAAAGCTCGAATAGACGAAAAAGAAACTAATCTAGAAAACAAACTTCTTTCAATCCAATCGTTGGAAACCGATTTGCTAATCATGCAAGAAAAATCAGAAATATTCAAAACAGAATTGTTTGAAAAAGAGGTTTTACTATCTTCTGGTCTCGAGCTTATTAATCAAGAAAAAGAAGAACTAAAAAACAACAAATATTATTTAGAATCTCGCATTCTTGAAGTTGAACAAAAAGAACTTTCACTAAGAAGTTTAGAAAACACATTTGCAGGCCGAGAATACGAAATCGAGGCTACAAGAAAATCACTTGAAGATGCAAAAAAAGAATTAGAAGATTTCAAAAACATCCAAGATAACAAGATCAAACAAACCGATTCAGTTGAAAAAAACCTTGCTCAAATGCAAGAAATCCTTCGGAAAAGAATTGAGGATATCCAATTAAAGGAATCCGCCCTAATCGAAAAAGACACTTTGCTTTCAAACCAAATCATTTCTCTGCAAACCCGAAATGAAGAGATGGAGAATGAACATAGCAAGCTTGTGATGGAGTTAACCTCCGCCAGAGATGATTTCGAAAAATCTAAGCAAGAATTGCTTAAAAAAACCACTGATATCGATTCTGTAAAATTTAGGATGGAAACTGAAAATCATGGACATGAATTGATCAAAAAAGAGATATTCGAAGCACTCCAAAGGCTTGAAGATGAAAAAGCTGCTCTTGAAGAAGTTCAACTTGCGAATCTGGAGATTGAAAAGGTTAAATTTGCACAAGGAATTGACTTTAAAAATCAAATCACTGGCATAAGTGAGAATATCCCAGACCTCATGGCGGGTGCAGAAAACTGCCTCTCCAGGCTTTTAGGGGCCAGAGATTTACTTCAGGAACACCTTAGGGAATTCCATGATTATGCTAAAATTGCTAGGGAAGAACTTGAATTATTGCTTAAAGAATCCCGCGATCAACAAAATCGTTCTCAAGATTCTGAAAGCAAAATAATCAAAGCAAGAGAAGAGCACCGCCTTTCAATTGCATCTTTCAAGCAACAACTCATCGAATGGCAACACAATCTAATTGAAATCAAATTAGCGTTACAAACAGGTGAGTCTGAATTGGAAAGAAAACAAGCAAAATTCGAAACTCAAGCTCAAATCCTTCAACAGCAAACAGATAACTTATCTAAAAAAGAACACACCCTTCGCGAAAAAGAAGGTGAAGTACTCGCTCAAACAAAAGAAGTTCATCGCCATCTTGATGATATGCGGGCGTGGTATCGTAGTAAAATTAAAGATTTATCTGGAACAATTTCTAATTCATTGGTATCTGGATATTTTGATAATGCACTAAGCAGCCCAGATTTAAACCAGGACAATCATTCTCAGTCGATACCTGAATCCATAGAACCTTCGGATAACAAACTGGGAAATCAGCTTATATCCTTGGGGTTGGTAGAATCTGAAACACTGATTGCTCTTATGGCCGAAGCGCAAAAAACCAGAAAATCACTCAGGCAAGCATTGCTAAATGGTGGATATTTAACCTTTTATCAATTGGCACTTATCGAAGCAGGCAATATTAACGGACTGATGATCGACCGTTTTCGAGTCATTGACAAACTTCCTTCAACGAGCAAAGAATATATTTTTCAAGTATTTGATCCCATCAGAAAAACCGAATGTCTCCTCAGGCATCTTTCCGAGTCTGAACTATCTGATCCATATCGTCCAGACGAATTCAGGCAACGATTTAGTGCAGCTATTAATCTGCATCATGAAAATGTGGCCTCCACCTATGAAGTATTGGAGATTCAGGGAAGGCCTGCGGTTTTGGTTGAGCTTATCCAAGGAATCAACCAATCCGAATGGGCTTCAGTCCACCAAAAACCAGATGTATGGTTAAATCTAGTTTTACAAACCATATCAGGATTAGCATCGATTCATGGAGCAGGTTTAGTTTATGGCCCAATCCATCAATCTTCTCTAATTATTACACGAGAAGGGTGTATCAAATGGATTGGAGCAGGTTGTCCAACATGGCTCTTTTCGAGTGAATCACACGATCTAAATATTTTTAAAAATGATGTTGAAAACCTTGCAGGTGAAATTTTAAAGTGGTTCTACAACCATGAAGAAAAACAAAACTTAAAAACAACCTCGGATAGTAGTTTTAATGATTTCATTCTCTGGATTGAAGAAATAGCATCTGGAAAAATATCGGTAGATCTAAATGAATGGGTAACAAAAACTGCATTAGAGTTGCAAAACACTGAAGATTGGGAATCAAATTACAAAAATTTCATCAAATTGAACCAATCAGAAAACATTGAACAGTCATTTAAACTTTCTGCTTAAAATCTAAAAATTTATTATTTTTTTCTTCCTAGAGTTTTCACAATTTGCAAATTTATTTTTAGTATCTAATATAAAATTCGAAAAATTCAAAACCATATCCCAATCAATCAGATCATGATCAGCAAGTATGATGCACAGATCTTGATTTTTCAATAATTGCGGACTTAAATCAAACTCTCTTTGAACATCCCTCTTAGAAAGATTATTCTTAATCAAAGGGTCATGCCATTTTAAGTTACAGCCAAGATTTAATAGTGAATCAAAAATTTCAATCGCTGGAGACTCACGCAAATCACTTATATTTTTCTTGTAACCCAACCCAATCAACAACAAATTCGACCCGTTGATTGATTTTGATCTGTTTTGCAAAAATGTTTCGATTTTCTTAACAATCATTTGTGGTCTTTTTTTGTTTAAATCACACGCAAGATTAATAACCCCTGCATTTGCACCCATACTTTTTAGCTTAGAAAGAAGATAATATGGGTCGACCGGAATGCAATGCCCCCCAACGCCTGGCCCTGGATAAAATGCCTGAAAGCCAAAAGGTTTTGTGGCAGCTAGTTTAATTATTTCCCATACATCAAGATTTAACCCCTTACAAATTTCATCCCATTCATTTGCTAGTGCTATATTTACAGCACGATAAACATTTTCCAACAGCTTTGATGCTTCAGCAGCTTCAATTGAACTCGCCTGATGAACTTCATCAAACAATTGATTAAATAATACCATGGCAACTTTCGAAGACTCATTATCAAGAGCTCCAAAAACTCTCGGCAAAGTTTTAGTGGTAAAGGCGCTGTTACCTGGATCTTCTCTTTCCGGACTAAAAACAAGAAAAAAGTCAGTCCCTTGTTCTTGCGTTTCGTTATCCAAAATACTCAATCCAATGGTACGCGTTGTACCAGGAAATGATGTGCTAGAAATAACCACTAAAAAAGGTTTTTCAGCTATAGTTCTTATCGAAGTAATCGCAGCACAAAAGCTATCAAGGGCAGGGGCACCATTTAAAAGCGGGGTTGGAACACAGACCCAATAAATATCGCAAGGGCCTTCGCAAGAAATGTCGCTGGTTACAGTAAATCTTCCCGTATCGAATAGCTCTTGAACTTTGACTGTTGAAATCGTTTCGAGATAACTTTCACCACGAATCAACATCTCAACTTTATTTGTATTTGTGTCGTAACCAACAACTTTAAACCCTGCTTTGACTATACACTCTGCAAGTGGAAGCCCTGTATACCCAAGGCCAACAACCATTATCCTAGATTGTTTCTCTTGAAGTTGATAGAGAAAATAGTTTAACTGCTCATCTGAAATCATGGCGAAGGCTGAAGAACTAATTTCTTATCTTCAGTTCCATTAAATTTTTCTTGAAGGTCTTTGTCACAGAACTGAACACGGCTAATTGAATCAGTCTTTCCTGTTACTGCATTTATTTCAAGAATTACGCCAGACATTCTGACATCACCTGATGCAACCGAGAATTGGTTAGGCAAAAAAGTAATTGTGGTTGCAGTAACTGGTTCAATGCACCGACCCAATACACTGTCATAAGGTCCAGTCATTCCTAAATCGCAAATAAAAGCCGTGCCTTCACCGAGAATTTGTTCATCAGCAGTTTGCACATGGGTATGGGTGCCTAAAACTGCAGAAACTTTACCTTTTAGAAAGTGACCCATCAAATATTTATCAGATGTTGCCTCAGCATGAATATCAACAATTATTACATTAGTTTGTTTTTGGACTTCGGGAATTATTTTTTCTGCAGATGAAAAAGGGCAATCCACCGGTCTCATAAACGTTCTGCCCATTAATGAAACCACTGCAACGGTAAATCCATCAATGGTGTTCGTAAATGCAAAGGTTTTTCCGGGAGAAGATGAGGGGTAATTCGCAGGCTTACAGATGCAATTTTCAGATATGAGCGTATTTATTATTTCTTGCTTTTTGTAAATGTGATCTCCCAAAGTGAAGAGATCAACACCCGCAGCTTTTAATTTTTTAAATATTGATGGCGTAAGTCCAGAACCTCCAGCAGCGTTTTCCGCATTTGCTATAACCAAATCTAGTCCCATACTTTTCTTAATAGCAAGCAGATAACTCTGCAAAATGTTCACCCCAGGAGACCCGACAATATCCCCCAGCATCAACACTCTCAGAATCTTTGGCAGATTATTTTGCAACATCGACCACTCTTAATTCACGAATAACTGTTACCTTGATTTCACCCGGGTAGTTCATCTGGTCTTCAATAGCACGGGCGATGTCATGGCAAGTTTTAATCGCCTGCTCATCGGTGGTGCGAGCCGCACTGGCTATCACACGAAGTTCCCTGCCGGCTTGAATTGCAAATGCCTGTTCAACATCAGGAAAACCACAAGCAATGGCTTCAAGTTCTTCTAAACGCTTAACATATTTTTCAAGTGTTTCTCTACGAGCGCCAGGCCTTGCTGCACTTATTGCATCTGCAGTTGCAACTAAAACAGTGTAGATATGATCAACAGTTATATCGTCATGATGACCTGCAATCGCATGTAAAACATCGGGATTACTTTCCCCGTATTTACGGGCAAGTTCAGCACCAATTTTAGGATGGCCACCTTCCATTTCATGATCTGCAGCTTTGCCAATATCATGAAGCAAACCGCATTTCCGCGCTAGTCTACCGTCTAAACCTAATTCATCTGCAAGCATTCCTGCTAGAAACGCAACTTCAATGCTATGCCTCAGTACATTTTGACTGTAACTGGTACGGAATTTTAACCGGCCGAGCAATTGAACAAGTTTATCATTCAATGGCCCCATACCTACTTCATTAAGAGCTTCACGCCCTACTTCCATAATGTGCTTTTCCATCTCTTCTTGCGATTCTTTTACTACCTCTTCAATTTTAGTAGGGTGGATTCGACCATCTTGAATAAGCTTTAATAAAGAAAGCCTAGCTATCTCGCGCCTTACACTATCAAAAGCACTTACGACCACCACGCCTGGAGTATCGTCAACAATCAGATCAACACCAGTAACATTTTGGAAAGTTCGAATATTGCGGCCTTCACGCCCAATAATTCTGCCTTTAATATCATCGTTTGGAATATCAACGGTGCTAACAGTACTTTCAACAGAATGCTGCGAAGCATATCGTTGAACAGCCATTGCAAGAATTTTTCTGGCAGATTCTTTAGCAGAATCTTTGAGATGATCATCATGCTTTTTCAATTTATCAGCAACTTGTTTACTAAGAGTTCTTTCCAAGTTTTCAAAAAGCATTTTTTCGGCATGATCCCGGGAAATACCAGAAATATCCAACAATCTTTTTTCTTGTTTTTCTAGAATCTCTGCAAACTTTTTGTTTTTTACTTCAGTTTCATTTTTGCGATCTTGCAACTGATTTTGAAGGACCTCGGTTAAGCGTTCGCGTTTAAGCATATCCCTTGCTTTATCCTCGATGGCATCTTCTCGTTTTTCGAGACGCTTTTCTTGATCGCGTAAATCTAGGCGAATATTTTCGAAACTTTTATTGAGTTCTTCTTTCCTACGAAGGGAATCTTCTTTTGAAACTAATTCAGCATCTTTGATTATTTTGTCAGCTTTAGCCTTGGCTTCATTAATTAACGAATTATTATCAGCATTTAGACTATTTAACTTGGTACGGTAAAAAACCGTAGCTATGGCATAGCCAATTACGCTAAAAACTAATCCACTCAGGAAAATATAAACAAGTTGATCAGAAGTCACTTTATCACCTCTATTAATAAAATAAACGAGGTTTTCGCATGAAAAATACGCGAATAAAAAAAGAAAATGTTATTTATGAAGCAAAAACCCAAAGAGGCTACGAACCAGATAAACATAATTTCCAAAATTAGACCAAATAATTGCAATTTGTAACGGTTATTGCCTAACTCTTCGTAAAATAAAGCTCAAAACAAAGAAAACAATTCTGTTACAAAACACCCCAATCAATTTTAGCCTAAATTTATCGTAACTTTTAGACTCGTAGAACCGTTTAACTCTTAAATAATAGGTTAATTAGCACAAAAATTCATTAATGCTTCACAAATTCAGCTACTTCTTTCTTAAAACCCCACAAAACATAAGTCTTTACCACACAATGAATTATTATGCGAAAAGTATGGCTATTTATCCAT
>CAXNFS010000002.1:0-58492 GCA_964201235.1 Gemmataceae bacterium
GTCGATTGCCTAGAACGAATGGGAATTAATATGCTCTTCGTGATTGGCGGAGATGGCACACTTAGGGGCGGGCATGGGATTAGTGAAGAAATATCCCGTCGTAAATCAAAAATCTCGATAATTGGAATACCCAAGACCATCGATAACGATATATCTTTCATCGATCAAAGTTTTGGATTTCAAACAGCGTTTTCAGAAGCCGCTGAAGTGATTCGGGCAGCTCATGTAGAGGCCAAAGCTTCCCCCAACGGAGTGGGCTTGGTAAAGCTTATGGGAAGGCACAGCGGCTTCATTGTTTGCTATGCAGCACTGGCACACAATGATGCAAACTTTGTCATGATCCCAGAGATCTCATACCCACTAGAAGGAGAAAAAGGATTTTTAAAATGGCTGCTTGAGCGAGTAAAAAAAGCGGGGCATGCTGTCGTGGTTGTTGCAGAAGGCGCGGCTCAGGAATACATGAATTCAAACGAACTCGGTACCGATGCCTCGGGCAATCAAAAACTTGGGGATATTGGAACCTATCTTAGAGATCGCATCACCAAATCTTTCCTATCCGAAAATCTTGAACTCAATCTCAAATATTTCGACCCAAGCTACAGCATCAGATCTGTTAAAGCAAATTCCTTTGATAGCGTTTATTGCCTTCGTCTTGCCCACAATGCGGTTCATGCAGCCATGGCAGGGTTCACCGATGTGGTCGTGAGTCGATGGCATGGCAGATTTGTGTTACTGCCCATCCCTCTTGCTGTAAGGAACCGACATCAGGTTGATCCGTATGGCGACTTATGGTTCAGCGTTTTGGAAAGCACCGGACAACCACCATTGTTTGGCAATGAAGAATAAACATACTGAAGATGCTAAATTGGTGTCTGCATGCAACCTGATTGTTTTCGGGCTTCCAAGTAGCATTTCCAACCATAAAGAGCAAATGTGTAAATAAATACCTGAATTAATATTCATATCATACAATTCGCTTTTTATGTCAAAGTAGTTTTACATCGCGATAAATCGAACTAAGTGATTGCAATCACTTGGGTTTCAGAAAAAAAATCTCGGGATGATCGTATTCTCTTCCAAAAATAGTTTTGATTGGGGTTCAAGGTTCCCCTAAGATCGGTTATCAGCTTTTACAGTTTTTGCCACAAAGGAACTCAGCTTGATGAAGCTTTTATCCCGACACGGCGAGTGTAAATAAATGTTTCTTTTCAAAGGTAAACTCATGCGATTGACTACACTCATCCTCAACTTGGTCACCACCACAATCTTCGCAACGACCGCAACCGCTCAAACCCCTGCAGATGCCATATATCATGGCGGTAACATCATCACCGTAGACGACAAAAACCCAAAGGCCGAAGCACTGGCAGTAAAGGATGGCAAGATCATTGCTGTCAGCACTAAGGCAGATGTACTAAAACTCAAGGGCGATTCCACAAAGATGATCGACCTCGATGGCAAAACGCTTGTGCCGGGGTTCCTAGATGGACATAGTCATTTCATCAACAGCCTACAATTATCAAAGCAGGCAAACTGTTTCGCCCCACCCGCTGGCCCGGGAAAATCAATTCCGGATGTCATCAACGCCATGAAGAAGAACCAGCAGCAGTTCAAGATTCCCAAGGGCGAGTTCATCATAGGCTATGGCTACGACCCCGATGCAACCGAGGAGAAACGCGAAATGACCGCTGCTGATCTCGATATCGCTTTCCCAGATCATCCAGTATTCGTGCAGCATGTCTCGCTTCACGGAGCAGTCTGCAATTCCGCTGCTCTCAAGAAATTCAAGATAACTAAAGATACCCCAACCCCAAAAGGCGGGGTGATCAATCGCAAACCGGGTTCGATGGAGCCTGAAGGATTGATCATGGAAGCCGCTTGGGTGCCAATTTTCACGAACCTGCCGATGCCTAAGGAAGAAGAATTATTGTCTCAATTCAAAGAAGGGCAGATGATCTATGCTGCAGCAGGGATCACCACCGCACAGGAAGGCGCTACTTCTGCAAGCGATATCGCACTTCTTCAGAAGGCCGCCAAGAACGGTTTATTATTTATCGATATTGCCGCCTACCCCTTCATCACCGAGGCCAAGGCGATTTTGAAAACCAACCCGCCAGAAACATTTGGGAAGTATACAAGCCGGCTAAAACTCGCCGGCATTAAAATTACCGCCGATGGATCACCCCAAGGCCGTACCGCCTACTTCACCAAGCCTTACTTGACCGAAGGTCCAGGGGGCGAAAAAAACTGGGCGGGCGAACCAATGTTCCCGAAGGCACAACTCCACGACTTCGTCAGGTTTATTTACAACAACAAGTTGCAACTGCTTATTCATTGCAACGGAGATGCAGCGATAGACATGTTTTTGGACGCCCACCAAAGCAATGCGAAAGACCGCACCGCCGACCTGCGCACCACCATCATCCATTCTCAGTTTGTTCGCAAAGACCAGCTTCAGAAGTACGTAGATTACAAGATTCAGGCATCCTTCTTCACCGAACATTGCTACTACTTCGGCGAAACACACACCAAGAACCGTGGCAAAACACAGGCCTATTTTCTAAGCCCAATGAAAACCGCTCTCGCAATGGGCATTCGATGCCAAAACCATACCGATTTTAATGTATCCCCCATCGACCAGATGTTCGTAATTTGGTCTGCGGTGAATCGCATTTCTCGCGGTGGCGAAGTCATCGGGCCTAACGAACGGATAACACCCCTTCAGGCTCTCAAGGCAATCACAATCGACTGCGCTTACATGTATAAGGAAGAAACAAGCAAAGGTTCTCTTGAAGTCGGAAAACTCGCTGACTTGGTTATTCTTGACAGGAACCCGTTGACCATAAACCCCATGGACATCAAAGACATCAAGGTTGTTGAGACGATTAAGGAAGGAAAAACAATCTTTCGTGCAGGCAAGTGATTCTGTTAAGGAACCCAGCCGGCGATAAACAAATTTTATCCCAATGAAACCGGTAAATTAATATAGGGTCCATCAACCTAACTTGATTCAGAAAAGGTATTTACTTTTTTTTGCCATTTAGGATTCGACCAATCACAGTGTGCCTCACCAATAATTCGTAGCTAGAAAAAAGAATCAGCAGGGTTGCTAAAAACCCTAAAGTGAATTTCACCAATGCCGGGGCAGGCAGGAAAAGAAATAGCCACTGCATCAACAGTA
Organism: Gemmataceae bacterium; assembly: GCA_964201235.1. Lineage (GTDB taxonomy): Bacteria > Planctomycetota > Planctomycetia > Gemmatales > Gemmataceae > UBA969. The sequence goes on from CAXNFS010000002.1 coordinate 3,182, forward strand.
CGGGTGGAAGATGGGTCAGATAAAGCCAGTAAGAGGAATCAGCCATATAACGAAAAAGCTTGCTTTCCCTTTGAAATAAACGGTTTGCCAGACCGATAGAACCAAGCACCATCAGCCAAGTGAAAAGCGATTGAAGTACAATGTTTGGTAACCTTTGCTCCTTTGTGGCCAATACCAATGGGAACAAAACCAGCATCGCCAATGGTAACGCCCAGCGCCAATGTCTGCCAAGAAAACATTCGTTATCGCCTAACCCGAAGTACCAGCTTCCAAAAAAGAAGAACACTGCGTAGTACAAAAAAACATGAGGTTTGGGGATTAGCCCCGGCGAAAAGTCTGGACCCACAGGCAAATTCAAAAGCTTCGTAGAATAATCCAGGTTCATCCATGACTGCATGCAACAGGTTAGACCAAAGGCCAGCATCAACCCAGGGTAAATAAGATTTGTTTTGTCAGTTGATGCCGGGCCAATAGGACCGCGTAAACAATCCATGATGTAATGAATCACACATAGCCACCAGAGAGACCACAAAAACCATAAGTGGTCAAGGGATGCATCTTGAAGAAGGTTGATTTTCTGGCCTGCTATATTAACCACGATTTGGTCTGACGAGAGCCAATCAAAATACCACTGCATCCAACTTGAAATACTTTCGCTGGATTTGGGTGGGGAGGTTTGATCCGGTGGGCTTGGGGTTTTATATTGCTCCATGGATAACCCTTTAAGGAACTCAATCACAGTCTGTTTACCATTCTCGATAACAGTCATGTCTTCTGGAAACTTACCTTTGGAAATGAAGACTATCATGCGTGTTTCGTCGTAGGGTTGGTGGGCGGCCGTCCACGCAGATTTACCTGACCCAGTGGAATAAAATGGGTCACCCCCGTTTTCTATCAAAAGCTTTAGCAAGTCCGCCCGACCGAGTAGTGCCGCCATGTAAAGCGAGTTATAACCGTTTCGGTTGCTAGCCATCGGGTTTGCGCCACGCTCTAGCAGCAGCTTCGTGATCGGTTCCGATTCACAAAGGACGGCCCAGTTCAGAGGCGTAAAACGCATGCGATTTTCAGGTTCCTCCAATACCGCATTTGCACCTTTTTCCAAAAGATGCAGCACCTGGCTGCTATCGCCCTGTAGGATTGCCTTAAATAAGGGGTCTTGCGGATGGCTGGCGTTGGAACTTACCGCAAAGAACCCCACTACTTTGTCCAGCGGAATAATGATTATAACGCTGATTACAAAAGGTATCAGAATTCGCGCCGCCCGATTTTTAAGCATCCCTCCAGAACCCTGCCGACAGGCAAGCATGGCGGTGAAAAAACCACTGACCAAAAAAAACAATGGCATCCGGAAACCATGAATAAATTCTATTACTAGTTTAAAAGTGTGGTTTTGCTGGTTGTCCATGACAATCCATGCTATTCCCGAATAGGCCATCATGGCGTGTAAGCAGATCCCCAGAAGCATCGCCCCGACCCGTAGCGCATCCAGGTCGTGCCTTCTTGTTTTGTCGACATTGGTTCTCTGAAGTGAAACAGCGTCACTGTTTTCGGTATGGTTTCCTGATTCCATGATGGGGTATGTTCCTTTAAAGCATCAGGCTGATTCTGGTCGCCTAAAGCGAAGCATCAACCATGCCAGAAACAAGTAAAGGATGATTTGCGCAGTCATTCCCGCAAGGGCTAGGGGAACCGACTGAACAAAACTATCGCCAAAAATTCTCATATAGGGTGGAAAAAGTACGATCCCGTTTTCCATGGGTGAGATTTGGCTGGCGCGAAGCCCCCAATACGTGGGTGATATAAAGTAGGCAACCGTTCTGGGAATGGAAGTTGTCGCAAGTGACATCGCGGTTCCAAGGGTTAACTGGGGCAGCATCATGGCCCCCAGAAGGATAATTGCGCGGTCTGCTTTAAAGGTTAAAGCACCAAGAAACATACCTAGGCAGGCACAGCCAAGAGCTGCAAACCAATGTACTAACATCATCGGCACCAATGTTACCCGATATTCCGCCGGCGTTAGTTCGAGCCCGTTGACCATTTGTCTGACATGGAAAAGTGATTCAAGAATTCCGTCGAAAATAATCGTTTGGAATCCGGTAGCCAAAATGATAATTGCCATCTTTGAGGCAAGGTATGCAAGAGGCGATAAACCTGCAGCCTTTTCCCTTGGAAAGATGGCTCCATCCCGAACCATCAAAGTTAACCCCAACAGCATACCCATAAACGAAATGCCCATTACTTGAACGGAAAGATACTTGAAAGTAATAAGAGGATTCTTGATGATTTTATCTGGGAATACAGTTTTGGTTCCATCAATGGCGCCATTTAAGATCTGGTTAAGTTCTTCGCTAGCCAAACTTTTTCGCATGGCAGGTTTTTTCCCCAGCATGAAAGCCAGTTGAGACTTAAAGTTTAGGCTTTCTTCATCGATGCCATCGCCTTTTGCTGCATCATGTAATACCGGCCAGAAAACCTTGAATGAGCTTTTCTCATCATCGTTGAGGTCACGGGTCAGCATAATGGTTGACGAAAAATTAACATTCCAATGGCAGCCAATCAGTATCAAGGCAAAAAGTGCAGGCATAAGCATTGCCAAAAAAAGATAACGGCGGTCACTTAAAGTGGCGGCAAATTCCCGCTTGGTTAGTATGCCGGCTTGTCGCATGGTTTCCCAAAACCTTGCCGTAATGCTACGCCTGAGCAGAAGTTTCCTAACTGCAGGGACGGTTTCGACAGGCGATTGGGAGTCCAAAAGAGCCCACTTTTCGGCACCCTCGTCTTCCAGTCGAACAAAGGCATCGGCCAAGTGTTCCACCCCAAAGTGTGCGCAGGCACCTCCGGGTGGACCATGATAAACCACTTTTCCATCTGCAAGGATGATGATGGTATCGGCCTTGTATATGTTGTCCAGATGATGGGTGATACACAGAACCAGTTTGCCCTGTTTGGCGGTTTTGGCAAGAACATCCATAACGCGGGCTTCAGAGGCAGGGTCCAAGCTGCTGGTCGCTTCATCCACCAGAAGGATAGATGGGTCTACAACAAGTTCCGAAGCCAGTTCAACTCGCTTGAGTTCCCCTCCAGAAATCGAGGATACCCTTTGACTAGCCAGAGACTCTATTCCCATAGACTTCAGGGCAGTATCCACATGGTTTTCGATTTCGGCAGGAGAAGTATCCGAGGGTAGGCGGAGTTTTGCGGCAAACCATACAACCTGACGCACTGTCAAGGTTTCGTGGAGCGACATTTTTTGGGGTGCATAACCAACAAGCCCGTTCAAAATAGTTGGATTCGATAAAATTGGATGCCCACCAAAAAGCAAACTTCCCCCGCTCGTGAACTGGAGGCCTTGCATGCATCGCACGAGTGTTGTCTTCCCCGCCCCGCTTGGGCCTAGTACACATACGAATTGGCCAGGTTTAAAAGTGAAGGATACATGATCCAAAATCGGCTTTTTACGATTTGGAACAATTACCGTAAGGTCTTTTGCTTCTAGGTTTGGCGATCCGCGCCTAGTCACAGTAATAACATTGTCGTTACCCAACCATAATGATTTAGGACCCAGATTAAGAGTTGTTTCTGGGTTCCAGACGGCTTCACCATCCACGGGGGTATCATTTATTATCACACCATGGGTGCTTTCTAAGTCTTTTACCAACAGGCTACCATCGGGTTTTTGGCGCAGAGATGCATGAATTCTGGATACCGCAGGGTGATTTAACCAGATATCGTTTTCCGGACTACGGCCAATAAAGATTTCATTCTTGGCCGCAAATAAATCCACAAGTTTAAAGCTTGCAGGCTCTTCGAGCATTCCATTTTCCAAGGCCCAAGGGACTATAATATTGCTTGTTTTTTCGTTCATGGTTGATTTACTTTTTTATTTTTCCCTGGGGTAGCTTCGTCACTAGGGCTTTCAAAGCCAAATCCATGACGCAATAAATCGACGACGCTGCCATTCCTGTAACCACTGTGTAAAGCCCTTTTCAGATTCCATTGGGAGTTTTTGTGGACATTCAGTGCTATGAATGGAAAAACCATTTCATCTGTGGTTTTTTCGCCCATGAAAATAGCCTTTGGTGGCTTGTTCGGGTTGTGTGGGTTGCCGCTGGTGTTGTCCATAAAAGATGAAACATTGATCTTGCTGCCTTTAGGACCGGGTACAGGCTCGCGAAATGTGTACAACTTTTGCCAATTAAAGTCATAGACAGGCACATGAACTAAGGTCTGGCGGGTACCGTCGGGGCGCTTCAGCGTGAGTGTTTGTGAAAGGGTAAGATAATGGCCATGCGGTGAAATACTTACTATCTGGCAGTCTTCTTCCACCGGCCAATCAAAACTAGTATGCTTGCGTTCATTCGGAGGCATGACCAGAAAAGCCTCGTCATTTATATTAGAGGCACGGTACTCCATGGTCGGATTAATATCCCCCTTGGCAAAGTGCAGCTCTATTGTTGAAAGGTCTGTCTCCACTTTACCAGTACGGTGATAGTGCATTTGCACCAGCAAGTCAGAGTTTGGGGGAATGGTCCAGCAGAATCCTTTGGGAGCCCTGTAAGAACCGCTGCCTGGTGCATAGCCTCCAATCATTTCAAATGAATAGCGAGTGGAATTGTTATCAAGCTTCAGGTATTTTGCCAGCATTGGCCCCTGGCCATAACCAGGCCCTTTATCACCTGGAAATAAACCAAAATTAATAAGGTTCTTGTCAGCAGAGGTCTCAGCGAGGTTGGCGGAATCTCCGAAAAACATCAAGGCATGGTGCACCACTTTTATGTTATTAGGAACAAGTCGTATCGACCGAATTTTCAATTCCTCCTTTAGGTTCAATTTGAATACCAAAAAACGGTACACATCATCACCTATCGGTGCCAGCGTCATCGGGCCGGATTGTTTGAGAACCATATCCGGCTTGCCCAGTTCCCCTGCCTCTGGATCGGTGGAAGGTAGCTCAAGGGGTTTGGCTGGAAGTGGCCCCCGGAGCATGCCATCAGCCAACCATTTGCGAAGCATATCTATCTGCATGGGTGTAGGATTTGGGATAAGGTTTTCCATTGCAAAGTCCGATTCCGCCTGACCAGGGGGCATTGTTTTCTGCTCGATTAGGCCGATGGCTGTCTCCATCCAGAGTGTTGCATCTTCATAAGTGGCCAGCGAAAAGGGTGCCACACTTTTATCCTGATGACACACCACGCAATGCTTGTAAAGAAATGGCTGGATGTCGCGGTAGTATTCAACTTTGCTGTTAGCATCAGGCTTTGGCCTGCGTATTTCCACCGGGCAGCCTACCGCATCGGTTTTGGCCACTCGGACAGGATTTCCCTCAAGTGCGTCCTTTAACGCCTCAAACAAATCGTGGCGGCGTGCAGAGGGACGCTTTCCCAATTGCTCCACCCTATCGTTGATCCGACCTTGATAAAGAATTTTGCCACCAGTGTTAAGCAATATTGCAGTTGGGACAACCTTCACACCCATTTTTGCAGCTACCGAGTTATCCCGGTCCAAATAGAGTGGAAAGGACACATTAAAGTCTTTTTTAAGACGCTTGATATCCTCATCATCATCCCGAGCAACCAGCAGCCCCATAATGCCTACCCGTCCATCTGAACTGGCCTTCAAAATATCCTCAGCAGCCTCGGTTAACGCCTTTTTTGACAAGGGGCAGTCAGCACCCAGAATCAGTACCACCATGAATTCTTTACCAGCGGAAAGTTCCTTTAAACTCGTTAACTTTCCACCCTCTTCTGTCACCATCAGTTGCAAGTGGTTGGTCTGTGCCAAGGAGGGAAGGGTAAATAAGCTAAGGCAAACCATTAATAATGCTGCCCCAATCAGCCCTATCTTTAATCTTTGGTTCATGTTGAGCCTCCTCGTGCGTCTTACCAAAATACTTCACTGATGAGAGTAAAAACGCTTGGAATCGATCTTATCGATAGAAGTAAGTATCAACAAGTAATTAGCTGCCAGAAAATAGAAATTACTCTTTCGCGCTGCTTTTGCAAATCAGCATGTTGTTTTGTCTTAGCAGCAAGGCCGGGCGTGGTCGCAAACAAAAACCTCTTCTTTATTTTTGGGAAAAACACTAAAGAAGAACTGAAGACGAAGGTTAAAAGATGAAGCCATTCACCCGAAAGTCGCCATAAGAACCTTACGCACTTACATCGGCAAAAACATTTCAAAGCATTTGGATATCACACCAAGGCGATTGAATTAACCCCAACCTAGCTACGGCATATTACAACCGTGGTATTGTCTTGAAATCATTGGGTAAAACCGAAGCTGCCATCGCAGATTTTACCAAAGCTCTTGATTTGAAAACTAACTAATAAAACTCGGGCAATAATCTGATCAAGACCTTTGCCCCAATAATCAACATACCCTGCAAAAACAGCAACTACTTTTGAAGCACCCGTAACGCATCGGGAGCCTTGCAACGATTTAACTCAGCGTTCATCAACTCACCCAATTCAAGCAACCTTTGTCGTGCCATTGGATCAGCAATCTTATTTATCAATTCCTCAGGATCAGTTTTTAAATCATATAACTCATCGCCAACACCGGGTTTCAAATAATGAATAAACTTCCATCCATCATAAACCAAAGAATTATACCAAGGCACATTACTATGCTCCGCCTTGCTAGAATTTTCGCGCAAAACCTTTGCAACATCAGAACCAAAACTATAACCGGTATGCTGATACAGACAAGGCTGCATAGACTTCGCCTCCGGATTTTTCAGCAATCCCACAAGATCCCTGCCATGAGTATCCCAAGGCAATTTAATATTTGCCAGCGATGCAATAGTAGCAACCATATCCGGAGCATTCACGGGCTGATTACAAACTTTACCTTTTGGGGTTATGCCTGGCATGGAAATAATTAAGGGCGAACGATAAGTCGCATCGTAAGGGCCAAGCTTGGTCCGAAAGCCATGCTCCCCCATGCCAAACCCTTGATCTGCAGAATAAATAACCAATGTGTTTTCCAACTGACCAGATTCCTTAAGCGACTTTAACAACTTGCCAACCCCTTCATCAACTGCGGGAACGCACTCGTTCATCTGACGCACAAAATCTGCATGGGTCTGTTCTTTTTTATCACTTTCATCGCCAAATGCTTCGCCACTTTTTCCTGCCACCGCAAGGCCCTTATCATTCTTCAACCAAGCTTGGGTACGATTCAAGTAATCGGGTTTTCCAGGCCGGGGGCCAAAAATATCTTTGGGAACAGTCACCTCTACAGAAGCATACATTCCCTTATGCCGTGCCGCGGGTTTCGATGGGCCATGAATGCTCCCATAGCAAAGCCAAAGAAACCAGGGTTTATCTTTATCTCGGGATTTCCCCTCGATGAACTCCCGTGCCCACTGTGTGTAATTATCTGCAGGGTAACCTTCAGCCCATTGCTCCTTTCCATTGATTACCAACTTTTGCTTTTCGTAATAAGCCCCCGCATTTTCAGGATACAACGGGCGATTCCAAACAATCTGATGATCCCAATCCCGACCCCATCCAGAATCCACACCTGTGTGCCATTTTCCAATCTGCCCTGTGTAGTAACCCTGCTTACGAAATACCGCAGGCCAAAAAGGAGTCTTCTCAGGATCATAAGCACTGGCAGGATATTTACCTTCCATGCGCATACTCTCAATACCGTGCGGGTGCCTCCCTGTTAAAAAACTCGCCCGCGAAGGCATACACCATGAACCAAAATATGCAGAATGAAATCTCACCCCTTCAGATGCCAGACGATCTATATTAGGCGTCCTCACCCACGAAAATGATTCCGGGTAACATCCGACAGTCTTATAGGATTGATCATCCGAAAAGATAAATAAAATGTTAGGGCGTTTTGCTACCTCAACTGCCCCGAGCAATTGCACCCCGAACAAAAAAACCATCACACCAGTAAATTGCTTGATCAAAACTTCACTAGCTTTCTTTTTTAACAGGGAACATCCCTTCGATTTTTATAAAAAACGCACTCGTCGACTTTGTTCCTAAGTCTCGCTTGATCAACTGAAAAAACTCTAAGATCCTGTCCGTTTTAGATTTGAGAATTTTATCTGTTTTTAACCTCTCGAAAAACAGCTTATCTTCTGCCATTAGGCGGCCGTAAAGTGTTGCCCGATCATCAGTAGCTACATTCATTCCATAAGGTTCAGCAAAGCCCAGCCTGCCTGCATTATCTTTGGTGAAAAAAGGCTGATCAGCAGCACTATAATCCAATTTGAACCTAAACCCCTTTTCATTAAGGTCGGTCCAATTAGTTCCATGAATCGGCCCACCTTTCACAGAAAATTTCGAATCCATCAGATGAAAAATCTCATGATGTATGGTTCTTCGATAAAAATCCTTGGAACTACTTTTCATCGGATCAAAACTACTGATTGCATAAGCGAATGAAATCTGGGGAAGCCAACTGAAACTCTGGCCCGCAACTTTTACATTGCGAAAAACAAAATCATCAAGAATGTAAATGTTCTTTACATTCAACTTCGAAACAATCTCATCTGGATAAAGTTCCAATTCCTCTCGGAGTAAATGCACAAATTGCTTGAAGGATTGCAGCTTTTTATCGGTATGGTAAGAATACTCCAGTCTCACCTTAGCAGGCATCGGTGGGACTTCAGAACCTGGTTTCCAAACAACCTTGAGCGACCATTTCTTCTCAATAAAACTAAGATCGCTTTGTATTGCCTTATCGCTTTTGATTTGTTCAATGTTATTAATATCTTCAGGGTTGTTTAGCGCTATGGTTCGCTGCGACTCAGGAATCGTCTCGAGGTTCTCCCAAAATGCTTGATTGAATTGTGGATCTAGTGTGCTCAAAAAAGCTTGAACGATTTTTATTCTTTGCTTTAGTAGAGGATCGCTTTTTGCAAGTTCTATCATCTCCCTTAATTCAAAAGGATCCCATAAAATCTTGAAAAGCCCTTCTCGCGAATTGCTACTTTTCAAAAGCCTTTTCGCAGATTCACTTTCATTTTCCAAATCCTTCGACTCTAAGGCTTTCCATTTCGCAAGTGCTAAAGGGGAATCAGGCGATTTCAAATCATCAAGCAAATAGGAAAACACCGTATGATAAATACTACTCTTAGCAAGGAACTCTGTAGACGGGGCGATAGTACTTGGCACGGTTATCAAAATTGAATTGCTTCGTTTTTCCGCAATAGTAGTTGGCGAATAGGGAACCCCCGGCCCTTTCCATGTTTTGGAAACATAAGAATTTGCCAATACGAGATTCTTCGATCCATGCTTTTTAAAGAATCCTACCGGAAATCTTTTATACTCAGTTTCCAGCCAAGTGAGAACTTTAATAGCATTTTCTAATTGTGCAGGTTCAAGAACTCGTACTTCATAATTTGTTGCTACCACATCATCTTTGCTTTGAGCCAGTTTTATGGTTGCACCAAAATCAGTTTGAAACCGTTCAATAATTGCTTTGAATTTAGGATCGTCTTTAATTGGGTCTACTGCGAACGCAGTTTGAATTATTGCTGTTAATAAAACAGAAGCGAGCAACCAACGATAACACAATAAAAAGGACACATGTATTTTCATAAAAGGGACTTAGTAATGACATTGGCTACAATTTAAAACGGCCACTAATATAAATGTAATTTTAAAGCAATCATTTACTAATGCAACAGTTCCTTCATATCGCCCAAACACTTAGTAAAACAAAAAAATCTCAAGCGCTAATCATGATTACCCGAACGGTTTGATTTTTGGGTGTCCGTTTAGGTGTCCGTTTGGCACACAAGAAATACCTTTTTGGCACTTTTGGGATGGTATCGGTAAGGTGCTTGTAATAAGTAAAAGAGGGTTACCCACACAAAACATTAAAATAACAGGGGGATTATAGAGTTTTAACCAGAGGTGGTTTAAAGTGAAAAGTGTGTTGAGAGGAAAATAGAGGAAAAGAAAACAAATGCCCCGAGTAGGGATGATCCAAACCTCAAAATACTAGGGAAAAACATAACTTTCCTGATTATATCGGTGCAAAAAGTGGGGCAGCCAAAATAAGTCTCAAAAAGTGATCAAGTTTGTATCAACTTAACACAAAGCAAATAGAAGCAATACTTCGCATAGTTTTATTTCATGGTTTGCCTGATGAGGGTGGGTAGAATTTAAATAGACTCCGAAAACGCATTGCCTTAAAGTTAATGATTGACTGACTTCATCCCCAGAGGTGAGATATGAAAAGAATACTAGGAATAGCAATGGTGTTAGGTTTAATAGGTATGTTGACGGTAATAGTTGGTTGTTCTAAGGCGAAGGAAGTTAAGATCGGGAAGGTGGATATGGTTGACTTTGGCGAAGGCGTAAAATTCGAAATAGTATTAGTGCCAGCGGGGAAATTTAAGATGGGTTTCACAAAGAAAGAACTTGAAGACTTCAAGGTGGCTATTCAGGAAGACATCAAGAAGGTAGAGAAGAAAGAACTTGGGAAAGAAGGGATAAATATTTTTTATTTAAAATTCCTTGATTTCGATATACATTTATTACTCAGATTTTTCTTAAACAAGACCTTAGCTGTGATTTAGGAGACTACTTTATGATTTACTGGCGATGTCCTCATTGCAATCATCCTTACTCTGGCGGAGACGAAGAAGGTTCTGCAAAAATAGGTAAAGAAGGCACATGTAATGGGCAGTTCCCTGATGGATGTGGAAAAAAATTTATTAGAATTGAAACAAACGAAAAGTTGAAACCAATAGAAACGATATGCCTAAAATGCTGGACTGTTTGGAAATTCAAAAAAGGAATAATTGGAACTTGGCAACTATGTGGCGAACATAGGAATGATGGCTGTGGCCAAGATTATTTCGGCTTTGAATGGTTGGGGTCCCAAAAGGAAAATAATTTGATTTCCAATATGGCTAGTTTTTTCTCATTTGGACTAATAGGAGAAAATAAGCAAAAATGCCCCCGTTGTTCAATGACCAGTAATACCAATAAAATTGGTGTAGAGGAAATCAATGGACAAGTAGTTGTGAGCCACCCCAAAGGTTTTCAAGAGTGGCATAATCAATATTGGTTATATTTCAATTGCACCAAGTGTCTTGTAGTTTGGAGTAATTACCGTACTTGGAAGGCTTAAAGTTTTGTTGTCTTGGTTTAAAAATTTATAGATCAAAGTATTTCAGTAAATCTCCCTTTTAAAATAAAGCACTTTATGTTGCTTTTATTTGCAACTTGAAAAATAGTTATTGAATCTTTTGTATAAATATTTGCACTTTATATATGAGAATTTGGGCGATTCTCAATTAAGCACCTTAACTATAATAGTTAAGGTAAGGTGCTTTTTCATTTAATCATGTCAAAATGTCATTAAAAACCCAAACGCTTCAACTCATTTACCTTGTCTCGATCAGCTTTTGCTTTTTTGAGCTCTCCCAATTTCTCATACTCATTCGCCCTCCATTCGTAAGCGAGTGTAAAATTATCAATTTTAAAAATTAATCGGCTGAAGTCTTCTACCGACTTTTGCCCGAATCCCATTTTTGAGTTTAAATGCCCACGCTGTAAAAAGAACTCTAAGGGAACATCATTTTTTCTTGCTGAAACAAATGCATTAAGTTCATCAAGAGCCATTGGTAAATCACCTTTTTGTTCATAAGCATTAAATTTGTTGAACCATGTGTCGTTGTCATTTTTGTCAATTTGTAAAGCAGCATCGAAGTCCTTGATTGCATTCGAATAACTTTTTAATTCCATAAAAATTATGCCTCGTTGTGATAAAGCGAGGGAATATTTTGGGTTTAGTTCCAAAGCTAAGTTGTAATCAACTAAAGCAAGATGAGTGTTTCCAAGTTGTTGGTATGCATATCCTCTGGAATAATAAACGGATTCGTCCCTAAGCCCATGAATCATTGCATTTGAATAGTCTTCAATAGCTTTTAGCGGGTTGTTTTTAGCAATATAATTGTCACCTCTTAGAACATAATAATCAGGGATTCGAGGATCTTTTTGAATTGCTTTGTTCACAAAAATAAATGAATCATCGTAATTTTCATTTATGAAATAGTTGATTGCTTTTTCATAAAATCGTTTTGACGCTTTGCTGTTTCTTTCTGATTCTCGCATGAATACAACTGCCTTATGTTGATGATCGAACTTGATGTTAAATTGTAAAAATCAATAAGAAAAGAATCCCCTAACTGTAGATCGCTAAGGGAACTTTTTCTTCTTTCGTTACATCTATGGGTACTCATACTCAACAAACACCCCATCATTATTTCGCAAATCATTAACTTTATCCCGATCAGCCTTGGCTTTTTCGAATTCCCCTATTTTTTCAAACTCATTAGCTCGCCAATCATAAGGAGTAATAAAAATATCCGTTCCATCAATTAATCGACTAAACTCGAAAATTGCATTTTCGTGTTTTCCACATTTTGAATATAAATGCCCCATGTTAATTATGATTTCGAAAGGCACATTATTATCTTTTGCTAGTACAAATTCATTTATTACCTTAAGTGCTTTTTGTAAATTACCTTTTTGTTCATAGGCAGAACATTTATTAATCAAAGAGACATGATGGTCGGGGTTGATTTTCAAAGCAGAATCAAAATTTTTAATGGCAATATCATATTTTTTTCGTCCAAAAACAATTCCCCACGAATTGCATACGCAAGATAAAAATTCGGATTGATTTCCAAAGCAGATTTATAATCAGCTAATGCTAAATTAATTTTTTTTATTGTCCTGAAAGCCGATCCACGATTTGTGTATATAACTTCATCTCGATAACCTAATGCTATCGACTCATTAAACGACTGAATTGCCTTATATGGCTTCTTCATAGCCATAAGAATATTACCTTTGACGAAATGAGCTTCTGCATTATTTGGGTCTTTTTCAATCGAACGGTTTGTAAAATCCAAAGCTTTTTTAAAGTCCTCTGCATCGTAGTATTTTCCTACTTTGTCTAATAATCGTTTTGATGCTTTGATATTACTTGCTGATTTTCCCATGAACAAACTCCTTAAGTTATTTCACCAAAATTGGTTCCTTATTATATGAATGGTTTATTTAAGACCCAAATTTGAATCAAAGATTTTTATGTTGATCAAAAAAAGCTTAATTTTAGATTGTTTATAAGCAGTAATAAAATATGAAAGAAATCTAGAAGGATTTGGTTTTTTTAATAATTGCGGGGCAAAAAGTTGGGTAACACAATGAACTTAGGAAAAGTGAAACAGTTAGTTTCAACTAAACAATGCAAATAGAAGCAATGCTAAGCAATGTCAGGACTATTATAAAAAATAAGGCTATGATGATTTTATTTATTTTTAAGATTTAATAAAGTTTGATTAAGTTCAATAATTTTGCCTTCATTATCTTTGATGCGTGATAGCAATTCTTTTTCTGTATTTTGGATTTTCTGATCAATACTTGATTTCAACAGTGATTGGTTGGTGTTAAATAATGATTGATTACTATTAGACCTGTTACTAAATACTCCGTAAGAATTAATTGCAAACATAAAAAACACCAACACGGCAAAAACAATAAATATTATTTCATAGTTGGCGATTTTATTATTAACTTTGGAGTCAATTTGCTTAAAGATCTTATCTTCATTAATCTGAAACAATTTGGCATTACTCTCTGCTATTTTGTCAGCCAAAACCCCAAGTGATTGGTGTGCTTCCTTTTTTTGGAGGTCAAAATTTTCATTAAGCCTAACCAGTTCTTTATCTACCTTCTGGGTCATTTCATTAAGAATGTAATCCTCTTTTTGAAATAATGTTGCTCTTAAAAAATTGGCATCAGCTAAAGTAAGACCTGCTAATTCTTTAAGCTTTTCGACAACCATTTCAATGTTTTTTTCTCTTACCTCATCTGCATAAACAATTATCTCATTCATTATTTTGTTTTTTATGGTCGTAATTTCCTCAAGGCTTTGGTTAAGCTTGATTCGATTATTAGCTTCGAAATTTTTAATCAATACTGCTTCAGTTTCTTTGATTTCTTTTTTAAAATACTTCTCAACTTCTTTTGGATAATCTTTAAATTCCTGCCTTGTTTTTTCACTATACTTTTTAAGCGTATTTAATTCATCAATCAGCTTGGTTATAGCTTCCTTTTCCATGTCTATATTAGAAATAATGTTGTTTAATTTAGATAATGAAACCTCTTTTTCAGAAGCTCGACCAATAGCATTATCAATATTTATTTTAATATTGTAAATTTCGAGAATTTTTTCTTCAAACACCTTTATGTTCGAAAAGACTGAGGTTAAAGAGTTATCTATATCAGACTCGTGCTTTTGAATCATGATTCAAGCATTCCTTTTAAAGAAGAAATTTTATGTGCAAAGTGGAGAGGCAAATAGGCATCTAAAGGTTGGCCTTTTTTTCCAGCATCGTTGAAAACCAAATCAGTTTTTAAGTCTTTATAATTAAATGCGGTATGTTCTGGATTTAAATAAAAGTGCCTGATCCTTTCGCCCTCAATTTCTAGATTGTTTTGATACAATTCATCAATTACATTAAGAATTATGGATCTCTTTTTTTCCTTATCCGTGATCAGATTTGCGATTTCACAGCATTTCCAGTAATTTTTTGAACATTTTAAAACCAAGCAATCAAATAAAAAGCTTGTTGAATCGTTGTATAATTTTTTAATAATGGCAGGATCAAGTGTTTTCAGAATTTCTGAAGCGAATATTTCCCACTCGCTCACACTCCTACCTGATTCTTCTAGTACTTCATAAATATCAGGTATAAATTTGCCACTTTTAAAACATTCGTCTGTACGATTATTTATTTGAATTAAAGTGATATTTTTTAATTCGATTGGCTTGATTTCATTTATCCACTCGACAGTCTCCTTTAATGGAATTTCAGTTTCAAATTGATCAAAATCAAGACCAATAGTTTCTAGTTTTTCTTTTTCATCACGAGTAATAATCAAAAATAGTCGATTTTCTGTTCTCGAAAATAAAGTGTACCATTCCATTAAATTCTGACTATTAATTTGTTTTTTATAAAAAGGGCAAAAACAAATATTGGAGAAAAATTCCATCCCTTTAGCATCGTTTATTTCTAAAAGACTTAATCTTTCGTAATTAACAAATTTGTATTTTTCAGAATTATTTTCTGCCATACTGATTACGGTTGGTCTTTGTCTTAAAAAACTTCGCAAAGAATTATCATTAGTTGTTATTTGAACAATCTCATTTATTTCGGATAAAGCTTTTATTCCGCTATTGATGTTATCAACAATTAAAATTCTTGGTTTATCTGCACTAAAAACTGATTTAAAGCTTTTAATTTTGTTATGTCTTGCATCGTGTTTATTGATGTAGTTGTTTTGCAATTCAAGCAATTGGTTAGAAAAGCCAAGTATTTGTTCTGAATTCCTATAGTTTTCATCAAGATAAATAACAGTCCCATTTATTAGTTTAACTTGTTCCCAAGTATATCCTGTTGGGTAAAGGCGTTGGTTCTGATCTCCGTAAAATCTGATGTTTGTGTTAATATCATTTTTTCTCCAATTTTCAGCCAAATTGCTAATTAGATTGATTTCTTTTTCCATCAGATCTTGAGTTTCATCGACAAGAATTAAAACATGATCGTTTGTTGGGATATTATTTTTAATTTCGATTTCTGATATTTGAGTAATCCCTGTTCTTGAAGGTTTAAATTTTGAGTTGCTTAATTTTTCTTTATAAATGTTGAAACTGGATATGATTTTTTTAGATTCAATTTGATCCATTAAGTTTTTGGAAACTTTGAATAACGATGAGTTAAGTAACTTGTTGTTTTTGATTTTGTAATTATATAGCTCGTTTAAATGATCCCAGCTAGAGATTGTTGATTCATGTTTAGCTTTTAAGATTTCTGATGCTGTTAAAAAAAAT
Source organism: Gemmataceae bacterium (assembly GCA_964201235.1). Taxonomy (GTDB): domain Bacteria; phylum Planctomycetota; class Planctomycetia; order Gemmatales; family Gemmataceae; genus UBA969. Next base: position 19,061 of record CAXNFS010000002.1, read on the forward strand.
GCAAAATATTCAATTAACTTTTCAAAATATGTTGAAAGCTTTATTTTTACAAGTTCGGATATTTCTTTTTCGTGGTCAATAGATGTTAATTCTTTTTGTTTTGGCGTATTGCCTTGAATGTTGTAAATGTGAAAAAGAATAAGATGTTGATAATTGTAAGAGTTGTTTTGAGCAACTAATCTTAAAGTTCCTAATTCCAGCCATTCTGGTACATCACAAGTATCATCTAAGTTGAATATTTTTCTTAGCCATGATCTATAAGTTGTGATTGTTAATGATTCATTGGCTATGAGTTTTGTTAAGAGTGGATTTTTACTAAAGTATTCAACAAGGCATTGTGGAGCTATGTAATATACTTGTGGATTGAATCCTTGTTCTTTTGCATTATTTATAAAGTTTATTGCAAGATTAGAAGCACATATAGATTTCCCTGTGCCAGCTCCGCCAGCGACAATTAGATCACTGCCATTATCAAAAAGCTGTACTTCAAAATGCCTCTTTTGTTTTTGAAACATCTTTTCATTTTTAACAGAACAAATATTTTCTTGTTGAGTTGATAGGTTTGGGTAAAATTTAAAATGTTTTTGAAAAAAATCTACTACTTCATTTACAGAATCATTTAAAAGCCAAAATAACCTTGCGGATAAATTTGAATAATTTAATTCATCGTAAATGCTTTTCCTTGCACCTACCCGCACTATTACATAATCGTTGTTATTCTTTGTCCATATTATTCGAAATGAACCTGATTTATAACGATAAAGAGGAAAGAAATTTCGGCCATTACTTTCTTCGTGTTCTTTTACTTGCTTTACTCTGAAACCTTGAAGTTTTGTGTTAAAAGTTCTGTTTTCTGGAGTTTCAAATTCCATTATTGATTTTGCTATCCGTATTAAATCTGGTTGATTCCCAATATTTTGCAAATCTGAAATTGCTTGGCGAGACAGGAATTTTTTAATTATGGGCATGATTACTACTACATCTACAGTTTGATGACATTTAGCATTTTACAGGATTAATTTGCTGGTTAACAACATATTATTGAGAATCCGTTTTCTACAAAAATCCTCATAACTCTAGATTTATTAACTAGCAACCTCCGTGAGGTTCTGTAAGGTTGAGAAAGTTAAGATTTAACTATTTCTTGGAAAATTGTCATGAACAAAATATCTGAGTTTCTCAGAATCAAGGAAGCGTCTGTTTATCTGGGCGTTTCGCCAAATACCTTAAGAAATTGGGTCGATGCTGGAAAAATTCAAGCATTCCGCCACCCAATGAACAGCTATAGGTTGTTTGATCCTAAACAGCTTGATTCTTTGTTAAAAGATTTCAACAAGGCTTTTACCAAAAAGAACAAAATCGCTACCCCAAGATAGACGAAAGTCGCCCAGATATGCCCATGCAATCTCCCAGATGGACTTCTATTACTGCTTCCCAATTTGAATGGGAAAGAAGAGCCTTGGACTTTATTCAAAATGGTTTACCAGACCACGATCCATACCGTGCATGGTCTAACTTTGAATTTCAAACGCAAGATGGGGCTATTTATGAAGTCGATCTTCTTGTATTAACCAAACAAGGATTTTGGCTGGTCGAATGTAAGGCTTGGGAAGGCCTTATACAAGGTGATTCTGGTACTTGGACAATTCGTGGAAACAATCACACCAAAGCTGTAGATAACCCTGTTTTGCTTGCTAATAGAAAAGCTAAAGCCTTGTCCTCCATTCTTAAATCCCAAAAAGCAATGAAGGGACTTAAGCTTCCTTGGCTTGATCCTTTGGTTTTCCTCTCTGCTGATAATCTTCAATGTGAATTATCTGGTGTAGCTCGCAATCATGTGGTTTTAAAAGATCAACCTGCAAATGTTGGCAAACCTGAAATAAAAGGTGTTTTGCAAGCTCTTATCAATCGCCAAGCTCAAGGCGTGAATCAGTATTTGAATGATGTTATTGACATCAAGGTTTCACGAAGTATTTCTTTAGCAATTGAACAATCAGGAATCAGACCTTCGCAACGGTCTCGCAGAGTTGGTGATTATATTTTGCAAAGCCTCATTATGGATGGTGTGGGTTATCAAGATTACTTAGCCAAGCTCGCTGGGTTTGCTGATCAAGAAATATATTACAGGGTTAGGCAATACACAATTGCCAAGGCTGCATCTGAAGAAGAAAGAAAGAAGCTCAAACGAATTGCGGAAAGGGAATTTACAACGATTCAAGGGTTAGATCATAAGGGAATTTTACCAGTTCTAGGTTATAAGGATCATGAAAATGGGCCTGCGTTGTTTTTTAAATATCAAGATAACAAATCAATTCGTTTCGATCATTTTTTAATCAGTCATGGAGAAAAGTTAGAAGCATCGCAAAAGCTTGATTTTTTACGCCAAATTGCAGATTCGATTCGTTATTCCCATAGTAAACGGGTAATCCATTGCTCACTTAGCCCACAGAGCATTTTGGTTACCAATCCTGATGATCCCATACCTAAATTGCAGATATACAATTGGCCCATAAGCGTAAAACAAGCCTTATCTAGCTACTCCCGCATAACCAATGTAGATGATGTTCTCGAATCTCAGCAATTGGTTTATATGGCCCCAGAAGCTTTGATTGGCCACAAGCATATTTCTGAATCTGCAGATGTTTTTAGTTTAGGGGCCATCGCTTTTCATTTGTTTGCCAATCAGTCGCCTGCAGCAAACACCACAGAGCTTTCTCGAATTCTTGTTGATAACAAAGGGTTGAAAATTTCTTCTATTATTGATGGTGCTGGCCAAAAACTGGAAGAATTAATTCAATGGAGCACCCACCCTGATGTTCTCACCAGGCTTAGTACGGTTGATGATTTTCTTACCTTACTTTCGGAGGTGGAAGAAGAACTAACCGCTCCTTCGGAATCCATTATCGAAAATCCGTTAGAAGCTAAAAAAGGCGATAAGCTTGCTTTTGGTTTCATAGTTGTAAGAGATCTTGGGCAAGGCTCTACAGCAAAGGCACTGCTAGTTACCAAAAATGACAAAGAAAAAGTATTAAAAGTAGCATTAAAAGAAGAGAGCAACGCCCTCCTTATACAAGAAGCCAAGGCTTTGGAATCATTGCATAGTGAGTTCATTGTCGATTTTGAAGAAATCCTCGAAATGAACGGCAAAACAGTTCTTGTTCTAGAGAAAGCAGGAGATCAAACTCTAGCTGCATTGTTACAAAAAGATGGAGTACTAAGCTTAGATCTTTTGTGCCGTTATGGTGATGATCTGCTTTCCGCTTTGGTTTCCCTTGAAAGAAATGGGGTAAATCATCGAGATATCAAGCCCGATAATATTGGAATTCGTACTAATACAAAAAAACGAAATCAGCTCATTCTTTTTGATTTCTCCCTGACTGGCGTTCCGATAGACAATTTAAAGGTTGGTACAGAGAAATATAAAGACCCCAGTATTTTCAGTCGTAAACCTGCCAGATGGGATGTTATTGCAGAAAGATATTCTGTTGCGGTTACCCTTCATGAAATGGCTCTGGGTTATGCCGAATACCCAATTTATGGCAAAAATGTTTCTAATCCTGCACTTACCGATGATGAACTTGTATTAAGTCCAGAACGATTCGATTCTAGTGTGCGAGAAACCATTACTGCCTTTTTTCAAAAAGCATTACAGCGGGATTACAATAAAAGATTTGATTCTGCAGAATCTATGCAGCGTGGATGGGTAGATGCTTTCAAAGTTCAAGAAAGTAAAATAGTAACCACCACCACAGGTAAAGAAATTGATGTTAGCAGTTCCGTTGAAGATTCAAAACTTGATACGCCAGTTTCAGCCCTTGGTTTTAGTGCAATGTCGCTTAATGCTCTGGAAAGGGCAAATATTATTAATGTTCAGGATTTGCTGCTTTATCCTGTTGGTGATATCTATTTGATGAAGGGTGTTACAAAAAAAACCAGACTAGAAATCCTCAAGCTTTTAACCGATCTTCGTGAAAAACATCCATTGCCTGATCCCAAAAAGAACAAAGAGGTAGAACAGCCCTCAGTTGATTCTCCTGCAAGTGTTCTTTCCTTGGAATCTTTTTACCAGCAAATACTAGGGCCTAAAAGTGAAAGAAAAGATTCTGAATGGAATATCAGGGCTGCAATTTTAGGCGTAACACCAAATCTTAGTCGTGGTTCAACACTATGGGCTAGCCAAAGTGAGGTAGCTACTGATATCAAGCTTTCGGCAGGAAGAATTAACCACATCATCGTTGCTGATAGAAAACGCTGGGCCAAAGATTCCAATGTTACAGAATTTCGCAGTAGGATATCCGATGAACTATTAATTCTGGGTGGGATTATCACCATTGACGAAATCATTAGCCTGACAATTCAGCTTTATCCTGCAAGTAGCACGATTAGTACCCAACAGCAAAAGGTATTTGCTTCTGCTATTGCCAGAGCTGCTGTCGAAACTGAAGATCTGCTCGATTCGCCTCGTTTTGCAATCCGCAGATTCCGTACCAAGGTTGTTGTTACAACTTCTCCCCTATTGGCAACCTACATCGAGAAAATCAGTATGGTTGCAGATAAGTTAGCTGAAGCGGATCCTTTGTTGCCTTCAACAAGAGTATTTGCAGAACTTTACAAAATCGAGCAGCCTGAATCTCCTAAAGGGGCCAATCCACTAACCAATGATCGGCTTATTAAATTAGCAGCAGAGTTAGGGGATAATTCTGCTCTTTCCTCCCGCCAAGAAATCTACCCTAAAAATATGCCCGTAGAGCGAGTCTTCCGCCTGGGCGTTGGTGCCCTTACAGGTTTGGGCTTTGGTGTTAATAACAGTTTTACCGTTGAGATCATCAAGGAAAGGTTACAAAGCCGATATCCCCAAGCACAACCAATTCCAAACCCGCCTGAATTAGATAAGCTTTTACGAGAGGTTGGCCTCGATGTTCAATGGAATGAATCAAAAAAAGAATATCAGCGTACGGTTAAATCTGTTTTGCTTACTGAAGGTTCTTCTGCCCCATTAAGATACTCCACCACTAACCCAATAAAAGCCACGGAAGTCACGCCTGAAATTGCCGAGGCCAAAACCTTTGAAGATAGGCTCAATCAGGCTTATAAAAGTGGTGGTTTTTTGGTGCTCACCGTTAGGCCCAGCCGTGTTCGTATTGCAGAAAAGGAACTTTTAAAAAGGTTCGGATTGGAAAAAGTATCTTTTGATCAGTTATTGTTTCAATTCTTAAAACAAAAAGCTAAGGAACTTGATATTGATTGGGCGATGATTGAAAATGCCGATGGTTCAAGCCATCAAAGCCAAGATTGGCAGAATTTGCTGCGTGTGGTCGATAGTGTTAAAGATCAAATCCTAACTAATCTTTTACAAAGAGAAAAACCAATCCTATTGGTGCATGCAGGTTTAATAGCTCGTTATGATCTCATGATTCTTTTAGAAAACCTTCGAGATCAAATTGGCCACGATAAGTCCTGCCCGTGTTTGTGGGTTTTAGTAGCTGATGATGGCTTAAACCCTAGGCCAATTCTTGATCACCAAGTTATTCCTTTAATTTCGAATGGCCAAAGAGCCAACATCTCTGAACCTTGGATGGACAACTACCATCGTTCAGGCAACACAACAGCTAAAAAGGTTTATTGATTAATGGATATTAAAGCACTATTGCCTGAACTAAAAAAGCAGGTGAATAAACTTTCTGAAGATCTACTTGTAAGAGTAACCACAGAAAAGGAAATCAAAAGCTCCTTCGTGGAAGTATTCGAGCAAATCAAGAAAAGCGAACGCACCGCTCAAGCCTTTGAAGTTTGGCTGGAAGATTACCTTGATCAAGTAGCAGTGGCATGGGTTTTAAGCTGTGTATTTGTTCGTTTTTTGGAAGATAACGAGTTAATCGACCAAACAATGGTTCAGTGGTGATAAAGATCGAATAAAGCAGGCAAAGAGTACCCATGAAGAATACTTTAAAATCAATCCGTTTGTTTCAGATCGTGAATATTTCCTGCATGTGTTTACTGAAGTAGGGAAAATCCCAGCAGCCAAGGATTTGTTTGCCGAAGGTAAGACTCCTTTATGGGCGGTGGGCCCCAGTGGCGATTGTGCCAGAGAATTATTGCAATTCTGGCAAGAAGTTGATCCTGATACAGGAAATCTCAAAAGAAAATTTGTAGTTCCTAATAATGACACACGATTTTTAGGAGATTTGTACCAAGATCTTTCTGAGCGTGCCCGTAAGAAATATGCACTTCTACAAACCCCAGATTTTGTGGAAGAGTTCATTCTTGATAGAACTCTAAGCCCAGCCATCCAAGAGTTTGGTTTTAAAAAAGTTCGCATGATTGATCCTACTTGTGGAAGCGGCCACTTTATATTAGGTGGTTTTTCCAGATTGTTTGAGTTGTGGATAAAGAAAGAATCCAATGTCATCGTAGCAGTGCAAAAAGCATTGGATGGTGTTTTTGGTGTAGATTTAAATCCATTTGCAGTAGCTATAGCTAGATTCCGCTTAATCATTGCTGCATTACATGCCTGCGGTTTTAAAAAGCTTAAAGAAGCAAGGCATTGGAAGATTAATTTAGCGGTAGGTGATAGTTTGCTGTTTGGAAGTGATTTATCATGGGATGGTGCTAGAAATCCTATTCAGCATCAGCAAGACTTCACCGAAATCAATCCCATCTATGCTGTGGAAGATCGTTCTGAATTACAAAGAATACTTGGACAAGGTTACCACGCTGTGGTTGGAAATCCGCCTTATATTACGGTTAAAGATAAATCACAGGGTGATGCTTATCGAAAACTGTATTCTGCATGCCATCGTAAGTATTCTTTATCCGTACCTTTTGCACAACGGTTTTGGCAGTTGGCATTACACCCTTCAGAAACCAAAAGCGGTGGTGGTTATGTTGGCCAGATTACTTCCAATAGTTTTATGAAACGGGAGTTTGGTAAAAAGCTAATAGAAGAATTCTTCCCCAAGATTGATTTAACGCATGTTATGGATACGAGCGGTGCTTATATCCCTGCCCACGGCACACCTACCGTAATCTTGTTTGGTAGAAATCAAAAACCCTTAACCGATACGGTAAGAGCGGTGCTAGGAATTAAAGGCGAACCTAGTACGCCAGCAAATCCATCACAGGGATTGGTTTGGCAATCCATTTTGAAGCATATTGACCGAACAGGGGAGCAGGATGAGTTCACTTCATCAACCGATATACCAAGGGCAACTTTTGGGAACCATCCTTGGAGCATTGGTGGTGGTGGTGCTAGTGATTTAAAAGAATTGCTTGATGAGCAATCAAGTTCCACTTTAAAAGCACTTGTGGATTCGATTGGTCCAGGTGCGATTTTGGGAGAAGAAGATGTATTTAGAATTTCAATGGAGTGCAGGAATCGTATAAAAATAAAATCTCATTTTATTAAGCCTCTAATTGAGGGAGAAAATACAAGAGATTGGGCCCTTTCCTTTTCGTCTTTTTGTATTTTCCCCTACGATAGTAATATCGTACTTTCAAAGGCACCAGAGATATTAAATTATTTATGGGAATATCGCACTGTTCTGAATAATCGTCAAGATTTCAGTAAACAAACCTATGGGGCGATTGGTCGTCCATTTTGGGAATATCACCAAATACCAATTGAAAGAAATATAACCCCGCTTTCTATCGCCTTTGCAGAAATTGCATCACACAACCATTTTGTTTTGGATCGTGGGGGAAAAGTATTTAAGCAAACTGCCCCTATTATCAAACTGCCAGAAGGGGCAACTGAAGAGGATCATTTGGCTTTGTTGGGTTTTCTAAATAGTTCTGTTGCTTGCTTTTGGATGAAACAAGTTGCACAACAAAAACAAATGATGGGCGGAGAAGGAATTCGGGTTTCTTCAAAGGCAAAAGTACCTTATCAATTTTCTGGAACACAATTAAAAAAACTTCCTATTCCAAAACTTTTTTTAGAAACCAATTTGAGAACTCGGCTTATAAAAGTAACAGCAAAAATCAATGATATTGTTGACGAAATATCAAGAAATAATGCAGAAAATGCAATCTCACAGTCTAACCCAAAAGAAGCAACTCGAATTACTAACTGTTTTGAAAAATTTAAGACCCAAAATGCGACAAATAGATCAAAGCTAGTTTTTTTACAAGAAGAAATTGATTTTATCTGTTATGCAATGTTCGAGCTGTGCGAATTGGAACTTTTATACAACGATTTAGATGCCACTTTCGATATTGATGCTGGCATGCGACCGTTTGAAATTCTTAAACAAAGCAATGTTGATGGGTATAAAGTCCCAATTTTAATTCCTGAAGATTGGCCAGTGAAAATTAAATCCTTATGGCAAATCAGAATGAAGACTATTGGCGGAAGTTCAGATTTAAGCTTAGCTGAAGAAGATCATTACAAGAGAAGATGGATTGGTCGGCAGGGGCTATTCAACCATAATGCTAATCAAAATGAACTTGAAAATGCAGCAAAAAACTGGTTGTTGGATCGTTTGGAAAGTAGTCGTTACTGGCCTGACCCTGCAAAAATTCAACCTGCTTTGCAATCCACCGCTCAACTTGCAGATAAAGCCAGTGCTGATCATGAATTCCTTGAAGTAGCTGCCCTTTACCGAGGTAGAAACGATTTTGATGTAAACGAGTTAGTTGCAGAATTGGTAACTGCAGAATCGGTGCCTTGTCTTCCTGTATTACGCTATAAGCCAGAAGGCTTGCGTAAACGCAAAGTCTGGGAAGATACTTGGGATTTACAACGGTTGGAAGATACTGGCAAACCTGTAGCTAATATCCCAGTTCCACCCAAATACGATGCCAAGGACTTCTTAAAATCAGACTACTGGCGACTACGAGGTAAGTTGGATGTTCCCAAAGAAAGATGGATTAGTTATCCCCACTGCCAAACCGATGCTGATGGTTCCTTGGTTGTTGCATGGGCTGGCTGGAACCATTTGCAACAGGCAACTGCAATAGTTACCTATTACGATAAGCAAAAAAAAGAGGGTTGGTTACAACAACGATTGGTACCACTTTTAACAGTGCTGGATCAGTTGATTCCTTGGATCAAGCAATGGCATCCAGAAATTGATGCGGAGTTTAGCGAATCTGCTGGGCAAGCTTATGAATCATTACTGAAAACTGATGTATATGAATTGGGATTAACTTTGGAAGCGGTTCGAGATTGGAAGCCTTCTGAAAGTAAAGCACTACAAAAAAGAAAAGGTAAAGGGAAATAATCATGGCAGATAAATTGATCAGTGAGCTTTTAGATTTGCCCACCCAAGTAAGGAAAGGCGATTTTGTACTTAACCTCGCCAGAGGTGTTACCGAACCTGAAGTAACTCTAAAGAGTTATTATGCAACGCCACAATTGCAGGAATCTTTTGATGACTCGTTAAATTTCATCCAAGGTGCGGTGGATGGTAATAGCAGTAAGGCCTGTTATTTGCATGGAAGTTTCGGCAGTGGTAAATCCCATTTTATGGCAGTGTTGCATTTGCTTTTGCAACACAATGAAATAGCTAGAATGATGCCTGAACTTGCACCGTTATGTGAAAAACATAAATGGGTGGATCAAAAGAAATTCTTATTGGTGCCTTACCATATGATTGGTTCCAAAAATATGGAATCTGCAATTTTAGGTGGATATGTGGATCATATTCAAAAAACACATCCAGAAGCGACAATCGCAGGAGTTTTCAGGGCTGAGGATATTTTTGCAAATGCAAATTCAATAAGAGAAGGTTTTGGAGATGAAAAATTCTTTCAGAAATTGAATCAAGGTACACAAGAGGAGAGTGGTTGGGGGAAGCTAGATCAAAAATGGAATGCAAGTCGTTATGAGAAAGCACTAAAGGCAGCAATAAGAAGTGAGGAACGAAGCCAGTTGGTTGGTGCGTTGGTTAAAAATATACTGCCTGCATTTAAAGGTGTTGCCCAAGGGAAAGAAGAATCTTTTGTTTCTTTGGATGATGGCTTGGCCATTATAAGTTCCCACGCAAAATCGTTGGGCTATGATGGCTTGATTTTATTCTTGGATGAATTGATTTTATGGCTGGCATCGCATTCTGCTGATTTGGGATTTGTGCAGGGTGAGGGAAATAAACTAGCCAAATTGGTTGAATCTCAAAACATTGCAAGACCCATACCCATCATAAGCTTTGTAGCCAGACAAAGAGATCTACGAGAACTGATAGGTAGTAATGTAGTAGGAGTTGATCAGCTTAATTTTTCTGATGTTTTGAAACATTGGGAAGGTCGATTCCACACAATTACTTTAGAAGATCGTAACCTGCCTCTGATTGCCAAGCATAGGGTGCTAAAGCCAAAAAATGAAGCTTGCAGGCAAGAATTGCAGGAGTCCTTCACTAAAGCTGCTGCGGTTAGGGATGAAATAAAAGAAGTACTACTTGGGAAAGAAGGTACAGACGCAATTTTCCAGTTGGTTTATCCCTTCAGCCCAGCATTTATTCAGGCGTTGGTTGCAATATCATCTGCGTTGCAACGAGAACGAACCGCACTTAAAATCATGCTGCAAATCTTGGTGGATAAAAGAGAAACTTTAAGGCTAGGCGAAATCATTCCTCTGGGTGATTTATGGGATGTTGTTGCGAATGGTGAGGAAGCCTTTACGGATGTAATGAGAACCCAGTTTGATCATGCCAAGAAGCTGTACCAAAACAAATTACGACCCACAATTCTTCTGCACAACAACATGACAGAAGAAGAATTAGAAAACGCACCTGCAGACAATCCCAAATCCAAGGCATTTGAAAACGATAATCGGCTTATCAAAAGCTTGCTTCTTTCCTCTTTAGTTCATGGAGTGGAAGTTTTAAAAGATATGAACTGCATAAAACTTGCAGCTTTGAATCATGGAACCGTTAAATCTCGCATTCCAAATCGAGAAGTCAGCACAGTTGCTGATAAATTAAGGGCTTGGGCAGGGCAAGTTGGGGAAATTCGGCTTGGAGCTGATCCTTTAAATCCAACTGTTTCATTGCAGCTTTCTGGGGTGGACACAGAAAGCATCGTTCAATCAGCACGAGCCTTTGATAATCCTTCTTCGAGAAACTACAAAATCCGACAGTTTTTGTTTAAATCCCTACAGTTGGAAGAGATGGATGGTCTTTTTCTTAATCATGAATTTGTTTGGCGTGGCACCAAAAGAACCTGCGAACTGTTGTTCTCCAATGTTCGAGAATTGACCGATGATGGTTTTCGCACTTCTAGTAACGATTGGAAAGTAATCATTGATTCGCCAATTGATTCTGAAGGACATTCACCCGTTGAAGACTTTGACCGAATTCAAAATTTCAAAGCCAAGAATGAATCGCATAAATCGTTGATCTGGTTACCTTGGTTTTTCAATACGAACACAAATTCTGACCTTGGTAAGCTTGTTATCCTTGATAAGCTTTTGGAGAAAAATAATATTGAACAGCATTCTGGGCATCTTTCTCTTTCAGATCGTCAATCAGCTCGCTTGCTTCTACAAAATCAACAGAGTGCCTTGAATAATAGAATCCAGCATGCCATTGATTGTGCCTATTCTATCAAAAATGATCTTGGGACATTGAATACGGCATTTGATCTTTCAGATAGGGTTTTTCATTCTTTGTTGCAATCTTTACAAGTTCAACCTCCCGTTGGTGCCACTTTGGCGGAGGCATTAAACAATTTATTAGACCAAGCGTTGAGTCATCAGTTTCCCAAGCATCCTAAATTTGAAACAGAGATTAAGGGAAATAAAGACTTAAACCAAGTCTTACAAACATGTTTGGCAACCGTTAAAACAGAAGGTGCAAGGTTCTTTGTTGATGATAAAAATCTTAGAGCTAAAATCAGAGCTATTTGTGGGCCTTTAGAAGTTGGTGTAATGGGTGAAACACATCTTGCACTTACAGATTATTGGAAAAATCACTTCAACAAGATGATAACCCAGCAAGGCTTGACAACCATGCCAAGCGTAGGGGATTTTAGAAAATGGACTGACCTCCCTGAACCAAGAGGTTTACTGCCTGTTGTGCAAAACTTCCTGATTCTTATTTTTGCAGAGTTAACTAATCGTTCTTTTGTAAAACATGGCGGGACTTATGGTGCCAGCTTAGATGATATGCCTGATGAATTAGCATTGCGTGAAGAAATATTACCACCAATGCACGAATGGATGGAAGCAGAAAAAAGAGCTTCTGAAATATTTGGTGTGGTAATTTCACCAATGTTAAACGCCAGCAATCTGGCATTATTCCAAACGAGGATTCAAGAACAGATTCAGTCAGTAAAAGCAGCTAATGAAAGTTTGCCCCAAAAGTTGGTTGATTCTTTTAGGTTATTGGGCTTAACCGAAAGTGAATACCAGCAAAGCAACAGGTTAAAAACTGCTGCTGAAGCAAAAAAATTATTAACTGCATTAGAATTAAAAAAGCCAACAGATTTGGTGCACGATTTAGCAAGTTACCCATTAACCACTACTCCACTTCATTTAAGCAAAAGTTTAAAATCTGCACAAAGTGTGTTGGATGCAATAGTAAATACACACTGGGATTTATTTAGAGCTGTAAGTCAAATTCAAGATAATAGAAAGGCCTTGGCTGAAAACTTAATAGCAGAAGTATCGCAATCAATGATGAACGATGAGTTTGCTCTGGCAAATGGATTGGCAGTGAAATTAAAGGAAGCTGTAAATACTGCAATTAAATTGCTTACTCCAATTTCACCACCAACACCTCCACCAACGCCAACACCTACACCAACGCCAACACCAACGCCAACGCCAACGCCACCACCAACGCCAACGCCAGATCCAAAATGGAAAAGGCTTAAAGAAGGTAAAAAAGAGCGAGTAGCCCTAGATCAGTTTCAATTAGATTTGGAAGAGATAAAAAAGCAGGTGGCTGCTAATCCTAAATGTAAAATCACATTCGATTGGTTCTTAGAAGAGGAGCAATCGCTGTGAAAAATTTAGGCTCGCAACAAATCAAAACATTGATTGAAGATAGATGGTTAAAAGAGCCTAACGCTTTTGCAGTTGGGTTACACACCTCGCAAATATTAGAAAGCCCAATTGAGGTGGAATTTTCATTTGGCAAAGCTAGTGTTGTTAAAGCGGACACAGTATTTCAAATTCGAGAAGCATTGCTTGAAGCTGAGGAACAAAATACCAAATTGATCATTCTTACTAAGCTTCAACAAGGTGATTTGGGTAATGATATCATTGGAAGATTTTTACGAAGCAGATTGTTCTCGATTGATCACTGGACAAGCTTACTTTCATTATTCAAGGCGAAAGAATTAGATCGTTCTATCTGCGATCATATATTGGCAGAAGCACTTCTAGAGTTTGCACCTGAGGATGGCTATCCACCCGTTTTAGCAGGCGTATTGGATGCCAATACTGTTTGGAAATCAACTTTTACACATGTGTTCAAGATGAAAGAAAGGGAGCCAGATCTTCAATCTTTGCTGCTTTGGGCATCAAAGTCTGATTCGAATCGTTACTTCCTTGTTAGTAATGAGCTTAAATCTCTTTTAAGAAATCGCTTGGTTTCCACTCTGGGAAAACCTGCAAGTTCTATCCTGAATTTTTTAGATTGTGCTAAGCACGAAGATGCTTTGCCATTGGCGATAACTTGTCAGGTAATTTATGGTACCAATTCAAATGATGAGCCTGTTCTTCAGGCTGCAGCAGCACGCATGGAGCAGTTCCACAATAAAAAACCCATTGACGCAGAAACTGGCGTTAGTTTAGGCAAACTTGCAAATGATTTAATTGCAGAACTTGATGGCAAATTATATGAAGGCGAAAATTCATCAAAAGAATATTTGTTAAGAGCTGACCAACTATTGATTGAACTTGGATGTGAACAGCAGGCTTATCGCAATAGACTTACTTCGAAAGCTTTTGAACAGCGACTTTCGATTCTTGGAACTAACATCAGTAGCCATTTGCAAAAACCAACGCCCGAATCCATGAAAGCTTGTGAAATGGCATTGGAGAAAGTAAAAGAACACAAGCGGGCCAAAAACAGCAATAAAATAGAACAAATCAACAGAGCAGAAATGGCTTTACGCTTGCTGCGTTGGCTTGAAACTTCCGAAACCAATCATGAGGTTTTATTAGAACTTGCTAAACACTATCGCAGTGAACTTTCATTTGTTGATTGGGCGAGAGAGTCCATTTGCAGAGGAGAAGACGAAAAAGAACTAGGAAATGCTTACAAAGAACTCGATAAGCTAATTCTTGGGAAAAGAGAAAAATTCAACGAAATCTTTGCTAAATCTTTTGCTAATTGGACATTAAATGGAAGCAGCACACAAGAATTAATTGGGGTTGAGGATGTAATTTCCAAGTATGTTGCCAAGCTTGCAAAAGATGGAAACAAGGTTTTGTTAATTGTAATGGATGGCATGAGTTGGCCAGTTTGTAATGAATTGTTAATGGACTTATACGAAGAACATTGGGTTGAATCAACTTTGGCGGAATCTCCTGAAGCAAATGCTTTAGTAATGGCAGCAATTCCAAGCATTACGCAATTTTCCAGAACTTCACTTTTATCTGGCTTTATAACTTCTGGTGATTCAGGTACTGAAAAAAAGAACTTCGAATTAAATCCCAATTTAAAACAATCGGTTGATAAGATTTATCCGCCTATTCTTTTTCATAAAGCAGAAATTACTGAAGGCAGTCGTGGCCCAGTGAGTGAGGAATTAAAGGCAGCGATTCTTCAACCTCAAACAAAAGTTGTGGGTTTGGTGATCAATGCTGTGGATGACAGGTTGAATAGTGCCCAGCAATTACGAGAAAGTTGGAACCTTAACAGAATCAGCTCCCTAAGTACTATTCTTAAGCTTGCTAGTGATTCAGAACGAATTGTAATTTTAACCAGTGATCATGGCCATGTTTGGCACCGTGCCGAATCAACATCATCTCCTTCTGATTTCGGAAGCAGATGGCGAAAATCAGACTCCCAACTAAGATTTGGGGAAATAAAACTAAAAGGTGGTCGTGTTCAAGGCGAAATCGGTAGCAAAGAAATCACCGTGCCATTCATCGAGAGCATGTATTATGGAAAAGCTCAGAATGGGTACCACGGTGGTGCAACACCACAAGAAATGATTTGCCCGTTGGTAATTCTGATAAACCAAAACACCGATTATTCGGGAATAAATACCATAAGCTCCCTTAAACCAGAGTGGTGGAAGCAAAAGTTTGTTTCAACTGTAAAAGTTGAGCCAATTATTGCTCCTGTAATTACAGTGAAAACTAAAGTACCAAAAACTCTATTTGATGATTTGGAAACTATACCTGAAACATCCATAAAAGTTTCTGATTGGATTACGAACCTTTTTGCTTCAGAAACTTACCAATCGCAGAAACAAGCAATCAAACGAAATATAGCTCCTGAAGATTCTTTGATACGAAAAGTTTTGCTTACTCTTCACAATGAAGGTGGAACAACAACTATTAATTCCCTTTGCAATCTGGCAGAAATTTCTCCTAACAGATTTGATGGTTTAATGGTCATGATTCAACGAATTCTGAATGTAGATGGATATGAAATCCTAAAGTCTAGCAGGGCAGAAAATCGTGTGGAGCTTAATATCCCAAAACTTAAACGACAATTTGATCTGGAATAATTATGGAAATCAGTAATGAACGAAGAAGAGAAATTATTTCAGCCCTTAGAAAAGGAACTGTGCCTCAAAGAGGATTGGACTTCTTCGCAGTTGGCCTTTCTAAATTTGAACCCGTAACAGGTTCGGAATTAGATGATGTTAGTCAAGGTGGAGCAGTTTTTAAAGCTGTTCGGGGTGGATATGGCTGCGGGAAAACTTTTTATGGTAGGTGGATTCAAGAGTTCGCAAAGAAAAAAGGCTTTGCAACTGCTGAAGTACAAATTTCTGAAACAGAAACACCGTTACATAAGTTAGAAACAGTGTATCGAAGAGCAATGGAGCAATTATCCACTGCAGACTGCTTTCTTGGGGCTTTTAGATCTATCCTCGATGGCTGGTTTTTTGGGCTTGAAGAAGAAATCTTGGCAGAAGGAAATATAGACCCATTAGATGAAAAAGAATTACACTTAAAAGCAGATGAATTACTGGAAAAGCGATTAGCAGAAATAACCAGAGCAACACCCCAATTTGCAGCAGCTCTTAGAACCTATCGCAATGCACAAAGAGTAAATGATCATGCAACTGCTGAAGGCCTAGCTGGCTGGTTGGCTGGCCAACCCCATGTCGCTGCATCAATTAAGAGAGAAGCAGGCGTTAAAGGTGAGGTGGATCACTATGCTGCGTTAAGTTTTTTACGAGGACTGCTTTTAATTCTAAAAGATTCAGGATATTCAGGACTTGTTCTAGTCCTGGACGAAATTGAAACTTTGCAACGGGTGCGAGGTGATATTCGAGAGAAAAGTTTGAATGCCTTAAGACAATTAGTAGATGACATTGATTCAGGAAGATTCCCAAACCTTTATCTTTTAATTACAGGCACACCTGCCTTTTATGATGGCCCACAGGGAATTCAACGCCTTGAACCCTTGGCACAACGATTGCATGTTGATTTCCAAACTGATGCAAAATTTGATAATCCCAGAGCAGTTCAAATCAGATTGAACGCTTTTGACCATGCCAAATTGCTTGAGGTTGGTATCAAGGTTAGAGATTTGTACGCCAAGGATTGTACTTCACCTGAAAGAATTCTCAGCCACGCAAACAATGATTACATTGATCAACTTGCTAGAGCAGTTGCTGGGAAGCTTGGGGGTAAAGTTGGAATTGCACCCAGATTGTTTTTGAAAAAACTTGTTTCTGATGTCCTTGATAGAATTGACCAACATCATGATTTCGATCCAAAACAACATTATCAATTAACCATTTCAACCAGTGAAATGACAACAATAGAAAAAGAAGCTCAGGCTAATAATGTTGATGAAATAGAGTTAAATTTATGAGTTCGTTTGATCGACTTCACCCAGCTCTTCAACACCACATCGTTAATTCCCTTGGGTGGAAGGATTTACGACCTGTTCAAAACCTTTCAATTCAGGCTTGTTTAGATGGAGCAAATTCCATTGTTCTTGCTCCTACTGCGGGTGGTAAAACAGAAGCAGCATTCTTCCCTGTTATATCTCAAATATTAAGCAATAATTGGAAAGGACTTTCTGTATTGTATGTCAGTCCTATTAAGGCACTTTTGAATAATCAAGAACAAAGATTACAGAAATATTTTGAACTTGTTGGCCTTAAGGCGGAGTGCTGGCATGGAGATACCAAGCAAAGTAAAAAAAAGAAGATTCTTTCTGATCCGCCTAATTGCTTACTAACAACGCCAGAATCTATCGAAGCAATTTTGGTTTCTGTAAACACCAACCACCAGCAATTTTTCCATGGTGTGAAAATAATTGTAATTGATGAACTGCATGCATTTGCAGGTGATGACAGAGGTTGTCACTTGCTTTCTGTATTTTCAAGAATTCAAAAACTTGCAAACACAGATCTACAAAGATTAGGATTATCAGCAACAGTTGGAAACCCAAAGGAAATGCTTGAATGGGTATCCTTCGGTTCTGAAAGACCTAAAATAGTTGTCGCACCTCCGCCAGCAACCAAAACAAACGCTGAAGTCCAGCTTGATTATGTTGGAACTTTGGAAAATGCAGCGAAAATTATCTCGTTACTTCATGTTGGTGAAAAACGATTGGTATTTTGTGACAGTAGATCACGAGTCGAACAACTGGCACTTCATTTAAGAGCATTAGGCATCGACACTTATGTTTCTCATAGCAGTTTAGGTATCGAAGAAAGGACAGCAGCAGAACAAGCATTTGCTGAAAAGCAAAATTGTGTGATTGTAGCAACAAGCTCATTAGAGTTAGGCCTCGATGTAGGCGATTTAGATCGTGTAATTCAAATAGATGCCCCCTTTTCTGTTTCATCATTCATGCAACGAATGGGAAGAACTGGAAGAAGATCAGGTACCACCACCAATTGCTTGTTTTTGGCAACAAATGAAGAAGGACTGCTTAGGGCGGCTTCTATCCTATTATTGTGGAAAAAGGGCTTTGTTGAGCCTGTAAACGCCCCTGCAAAACCATTGCATATCCTTGCACAGCAAATAATGGCTTTAATCCTTCAAGAAAAAGGCATTGGTAAATCTTCCATTATGGAATGGCTCAAAGATGTACCTGCTTTTCATGAAGTCAACCAACATGATCTTGATCAACTTCTGGATTACTTGATTGGGCGTGGAATATTATGGTCTGATGAAGGATTACTCCATTTTGCCAAAGCTGGTGAAGATGAATATGGCAGAAAAAACTTCATGGGCTTAATGTCTGTTTTCACTTCACCGCCATTGTTTAAAGTTTTTAATGGAAAAAGCGAAATAGGTAATGTCCATGAATCAACATTTTACAAGGCAGGTGATGTTGATTCTCCTGTGATATTGGTGCTAGCTGGCCGAAATTGGAAGCTCACCAACTTAGATTGGAAAAGAAGAATTGCTTATGTTGAAACAACAATTGAGAGAGGCCAATCCAGATGGGTCGGGGAGGGCCAGAATTTAAGCTTTGAAATTTGCCAAGCTATGAAACATATAGTTTCAACAAGTACGGGTGAATATTATTGGTCAGAACGAACAAAAACCAAGATGCAAGAAATTCGTATGGGTTATGGTTTTATTAATATGGGCGAATCTATTCTTTTAAGGCAATCAATTGGTGAAGTCCAATGGTATACATTTGCTGGTGGATTAGCTAATTACTTGTTGGCTGATGCTATTTCAATGCCAGATGCTGTTAAACCAAACAATTTGTTCATTAAAATTAAAACAGATATGAAAATGGATCAGCTTCAAATGCTGATTTCTGAAAATATCAAGAATGAGATTGAGCCTTTATTCGCAACTACAGTTCTAGATGGATTAAAATTTTCAGAATGCTTACCTGAAAGTTTAGGGAAACAGGTTTTTAAGGAAAGGTTTAAAAGTCCCGAAGCAATTGAAACTATAAGATCCCAACCAATCCGATTTACTGTTGAAGCCTAAATATTTTACACCCAGTCAAACAAACAAACCTAACTAGCTATTCCAATTTCTTTCACCTAATTGCCGTTTTTGTGATGAAACCAGTTCAATATGACCATTTAACTTTTCCGTGAGAAATACACTTTTAATGAAACCGAGGAATTACAATGTGCATTATTATAAAATGCTTTGTTTTATAAGTACCAGTCATAATATTATTTTTGTTTTATGATAATCGTTAATATTTATTGGAATCGTCTTTGTTCGATAAGTGTTTTACTACTACAGTTAAATCTTAGCTTCATTTTTAAAAAAGATGTCAGGGTTTTCTCTTGAGTGTAGCAAATAATTTTATCTGAAATAATACAGCTTAAATAAACTTTTTATTAAGAGTAACTTTCACCTCGTAAGTTCCTAGCGTAACTAAAACGAAAATCGTTCCAGAAGGATCAAATTCTAAAACCTAAGGAAGTTTAGATATTATTATTGAGAATAAAAGCAGGTTGATTTAAAATTTAGAGATGAAAATATATGTAGAAAAAATGAAATTAATTATTTCTCAGTTTTGTAACTTTATTGAAACTGTTTTTATAAATCAGATATATATTTTAGTTAATGTAATAAGTTTTATTGTTAATAACGCAAGAAAAGATGCGATTTTCAGAGATTTAAATTTAGCATTTATTAGAAATCCAGACCTCGGCTATTGTGACCGAAACAAAGCTATAACTATACTATCGGAATATGTTTCTTTTTTTAAAATAACAATCGCAATTTTAATTGGAAAGTTGTTTTTATTTTCAAAATTTGCTGTAAAGACTTTTTATTTATTTATAAACAATTTGATAAATAAAACCCAAGACAGGATTGAACTTTATCAGAAATCCTTAATAAAACAAAACCTAGCAAATACTCCTGAAAATCCTCAGGTTGAACCTAAACAAGGAGTAATAGCTGATCACCAAGTAAATACAACCCAAACAATTGAACCTAAAAAAGAAGTACCAATCGTATTAAACAAATTATTTCGCAATAAACAAACAGGGAAAAAATTCTCTCCTGTTGTTATTGCTTTCTTACCTATAAGCATGTTTTTTAGTTCCTTCATTTTTTTCTGTTTGTTTATTAGTGTTTTCATTGGCTTGTTGATTTTTTTATTAGTTGGCACTTTTGGGATATCTGCACTTGGTGAAAAGGTAAATAGCGATTTTCAGGCAAAAAGAAACAATGTAAGTTCAACAAAAATTTTGCCCCCAACTAAAAAAGTTGAAATAAAAAAAGATAAACAACCTGCCGAACCAATAAACGGTTTTTTGTTAGCAAAGGATATAAAGTTCTATGTTGAAAATGCTGATGGGAAAGATAGAAACAGCAAAATAATAAATGGCACTTACTTTTTTATAAATGATTTTTTTAATTATTATCTGAGGGAACATAATGGAAAAGATGAAATGCGGTTTAAATTAATTCTAGAAATGAAAAATGATGTTCTATCTACTAATGGTGTTGGTTTCAGCGAATTATATTCCAGTTATAATAAATATATTAATGAAGACAGCGATGCGTTTACAAAAAGAAGCAGCTTTATTGATATTAAAAACAACCTTTTTTCCCTATCTAGAAGCAATTCTTATACATATGCGAAATTCAAACAAACTGGCATATGGATTAGAGGAGGAAGAAATTTTAATTTTAAAACTCATAGCTCATATGACCTTGATTCAATTGCAGACGAATTAGCAATGCATTTAGGAAAAGTGAATTTAAATTAAAATTTAGCTGCTTGAACCAAAATATAAAAAATTATCAGCCATATCTATAAACATGCTAGACACTTCGAAAAAACAATAAATAAAAACAAAGTAAATAAAAACGGAAATAAAATATAGTAAGAAAAAAACAACCTTCTCTAGATCACCAAACCCAACAGTTTTTTCCCCCTGTAACTTTTCGAATGCTTTACGATCGGAATCACTAAGCTTGGATAATACACGATCTTTCTCAGTTTGATTGTACATGTATAATGAAAGCGGGCATATTACATACAAACACCCTATTAAAAAACCAATCTTAAAAACCATTAAATTTAAAAATCTAAGTGTAGGATAGTTTGATACTTTACGCAAATAGACTAGGTGTTCATTCATATTAGATTTATCCCTTCAAAAGTTTATATTAAAAAATTATGAATCGTTCCTTATATTTATTATATTTTCCTTAAACTTTTAAATCTAGGAATAAATATTTTTTCAGCTCAATTTAGTTTAAATATATGTTTTTCAAATATTAGATAAAGTAACTTATTGTTCTTTGCAAAAAATGATTGTGAAATAAATATTACTTTTTATTGCATATACAAAGTGTTTATTCGATAATAATTTCATGTATTTCTTAAAATAAGGGAATTTGTTATGCGAAGAATAATTACGATGCTTTTGTTTTTTATGACTTTTTCAATTTTAATAAATGAAACCCAAGCAGACGAAAAAGATATTAAAGATTCTGTTCGCATTGAAGCAAAAATTAACAATTGCGATCCAAATGAATACGAAACAATTATGTTAGACTGGCATAAAAGTTTTAAACTTTCTTCTAATTCTCTATCAAGTGTAATGAGAAGAGTTCGAGTTACTAACTCAAAACTTAAAGGAAATCAAGTTTTACAGGTTTTGAAAGCAAGTAGACCTGCAATTTTTAATTTGTACAAAAGTGGAAACCTTGAACTTACTGCCGTTTGGAACATCGTTGATATAAATATTGCTGCGGCAAAAAACTAACATATTGAGTTTTTGTTCAGTTTGAAAATCAAATATAAAGTTTAAAATGATCAAGATTTTTGAAAATCTCATAAATCTACTTTTTATATTATTAGCACTGGCGACTGCTTTTGTAGTGATCCTTTTTTTTTCCACAAATATCATTCCAGTAATTTTTAAATCAATAGATAAATCAAGCAAAGACGCAATTACTTATAATTTACAAGAAGGAATTATTGGGGAATGGAATGGCATTAAAGGACATATTGTGAAATTTACTTCGAGCAAAAATGTAATATTGGACGGTGAGTTTACTGGTACTTATGATTTAAAAGACAACACAATTCAAATGATATTTTCATCTGAAAATGCAAACATAGGCAATTTATTTGCTGATTTTACTTTTTCTTCAAGCAAACTTAATCAAAAAAACTATGACTCCATAACAATTACAGACGGATATTTCAAAACTACAAAGCCAGATTATTGGAATGGCTCTATACTTAAAGGCAGGCTTACCTTTTTTAAAGGTGATTTTGTAAGAATCTCTAACGGGAACCCAAAATATAAAATGATAAATCTAGCCGATTTTCAAAGGAAGGAAGAACCGAGATAACCAAATAGAATTTTGAGCAAATTGTCTTTTTAATAAATATTAGTACGTTTTCAATCGTCCTATTTTTATGTTTGTTTTTAATCATTTTTAAGCAAAATTCAATTATCAAGAATATTATGGTTGATCGAATGTTGATTAATAAAATTTATACAATTTTTGTTTGTGATTCTTTAAATTATAAGTTTAAGTACTAAATATAGCTTTTTTAAATGATTGCAATTCGAAAAAAACTTAACTTAATACTATTTGTTTTGCAGAATTCTTGCATTTTCGTTATCTGATTGTGCTTCTTTAGTTTTTCCAAGCAATTTATATATCTGGGCTCTATACGAATAAGCTTCCCAGTTCTCAGGATCTAGTATTATAACTTGGCTAAAATCATTCATTGAGTCTGTAAATTTACTGTTACCACCATGAACTAAACCTCGCTCCCAATAAGCAAACCAAGATTTAGGTTTTAGTTCTATTGCTTTTGTGTAGTCTGAAATAGATTCTTTTATTCTTTTGGCGTCTGAATGAACATTTGCCTTTCGCATAAGACACTCCCAAACAACATCTATGTCAGCAGATGCTAGTTCTTGTGCTTTATTTAAATCATCAATTATGGTTTGATTATAAATCTTTTTCGCCATATAAACCGTAGCCCTATCAAAGTAAGGTTGCCAGTTTTTTGGATCTAAATCAATCGCCTTAGTCAAATCAGCCCAAGCCATTTCCCATCGTTTAAACTTGATATATATATTGCCTCGATCCAAATATCCTTTTGCTTTATCAGGGTTATCAGAAATCTCTTTGTTCACTTTCTCAAGAAGAGCGTTCAATTTAATTTCATTACCATTTTTCATTAGATTTTGGTTTTTATAAAAATGAAGCCTGTCGATTTCTGATTCGTCATTTTTTCCTACTATACTCAATGCTTTTGACCTATCTGCATAAGCTTTAATATTAATCGGGTCTAATTCAATAACTTTAGAAAAATCTTTAATAGCAAGTTCATATTTTTTACGATCTAAAGCACCTAAATTGAAATATGCTTGCCCTCTAGCTGAATATGCCTTAACAAAATCAGGGCGTTCTTCTATTACTTTTGAATAGTTTCTAATAGCTAATGTTAATTGCCCTCTTTTTACATTTGCTTCAGCATGTTCATAAAAAACTGTTAATTCCCTGCTTAGCTCCATTCCGCTGAATTCATGTGCAAACAGAATACTTGAAAACAGAACAAAAATTAAACTAGTTGAAATTATTCGCATAACTAATTCTCCAATAAAAACACCCAAGCTTAAGAAATATAAGCTCACAAACTATTCTAAAAATTAATTATACATCTACTTTGTTTAAATAAGCTGATTAAATTATCAATATTTGTTCTGTATTTTATCAAACAATAACAGCATTTTCTTAGTAAGTGAAATAGAGGAAACTTAATTATCAGACTCGGAAACCCGATCATAATATTTTTTCAAAACTTCCTTGTACGGCTTCTGATGTTCATCTAAGGCTGATATATCACCCCAAGTAATTTTGTATTTCTTTAAATATGTAGCAATGCTTTGAAGGTCTATATCTGGAATTTCGATGTGATATGTAACTTTATGTATTTCACCAACTATGTGGTATTTCAGAATTTTGGAGTTTAATTCATTTAAGGTTGATGAAAATGCTTCGTTCCTTAAACACTTTTCAAATTCATCCGCAGCAGCTTCAAGAAAAACTGACTCTTCATCTGTAAATGGCTTCTTTAAATTCAATTTTTATAGATCATCCTTTGACAAAATTGCTCCTTTTAGCTTTTTGAAAAAAGAAATGTCGTTTTGTGAAATCCAAAATTCTGGCTTTTTTAATCCTTTCAATCTTCTTATGGTCACTAAATAATCTGCATGATATCTTTCAACACCTGAAGCAATTATTTGCCCGTAGATGAGTTTGTCTTCTTTATCTGGCATTCCGAAAGAATCCAAATAAATGTCATCAAACTTAAAATCATTTGCTAATCTTAAAAAGTAATTTTCAGTTTGATCAGTCATTTCATGATCAATTGGTTGAACTTTATTATCTGCAATCAAATGATTGTTTGCACATGTGAGGAAGAGCAAAATGAGCGTTGCAAAATGCTTCATAATGTTTTGTCGTTTAAGCCTAACTTTAAGTTCCTTTTTCTGGAAATAAAAGGGCAAGATAGTTTAATTTTATTGCAAGGCTTCAAAAACTAAATTAATTAGAATTAAATTTTAACTTAGCTGAGATAAATGGAGTCTTTGATATAATATTAAGATAAGTATTGATGATTAAAGATGTGGCAAAATTTAGTTCTGTAAAGAGCGTGATGATTATGAAATTTTTTATAATTTTGTTGTGTGTAAGTTTGTACGGCATTTCATATGGTGATCAGACAAGTAAAGTGTATGAGGCAAATTATGCAATGTTAGGAGTAAACGGAGTATATTTTATAGAAGGCAGAGATAAAGCTGAGAAGTTTTTAGATAAGATATTTAATGATCCGTGGTTTAAAAAGAATTTTAAGATAAAGAAGCCATTAGTTATAAAATCAGCAAGTAATTCATCATTAAGTGCAAATGCAGGAAAGGATGTTGCTAATGGCAGAGGAACAATAGCAATACCAGACAGGGGTTGTTACAATTTTAATGTGCTACATGAGGTAGCACATCATGTAGCACCACATTGTCAGCATGAAAAGGAGTTTACAAAAATGTATTTAATATTACTTGAACATTTCGCTAACCCTATTGTTGCTAAAGAGTTAAAGACTGCTTATAAAAGACTTGGTGTAGAATTTTAAAATTTAATTAAAACATTCAAAGTATTTATCAGTATTAATCATAAAAGCTTATTCATCTTTTTTATCTTAGCCAAAGCACTAGTCTCATCTACATCACACCTAAGTTCAGGAAAAGCTTTATCATATTCCATAAGGCATTTTTATATTTCATTTACTTTTCCTTCTTATTTTCAATCTCATTCCTGATAACCTGTGCTTTAGCTTTTGAAGACTTGCTATCTGGCATTTTTAATTTTTCTTCAACTTCGGTTCTTCGTTCCCAATAAGCTGCTACGGTGTCTAGAATTCCCACATCATCAGAACATTTACTCTGCAATTCATCAACATCTGCTTCACTTTCTTTAAGTAAGTTAAGTGCCGCTTGGTTTTCTTCTAACAAGATTTGAACATGGGCTAATTTTTGTAGAACCCATATTTTAAGATTACCGTTCACTAATATTTTCTCTTGTTCTACTAGTTTTTTACTAATTTCAAAAGATTCAAGATATAGTTTCCTAGCCCTAACCAGATTCGCTTCTTCCTTTTCTATATCTCCAATTTTAAACAAAGATACAGATAAACCATGCAAGAATTCTGGTTTGCCAAGTTGCTTCGCTAGTTTTCTGCTTATTTCAAGACCTTCAGAAACCAAGGTTTTAGCTCGGTCCAGATTTCCTTCTGCTTGCTCTATGCCTCCGATTTTTAATAAAGAAACTGAAACATCTTGCAAGGAATATGGTGTGTCGAGTTGTTCTGATAATTTTCTGCTTATTTCAAGCGATTCAGCAAACAGATTTCTTGCAGAATCCAGATTACCTTCTGCCTGATCTATTTCTCCAATTCTTAGCAAAGATAGATAAACATCACGCAGGGAGTCTTGTGTCTTGAGTTGTTCCGCTAGTTTTCTTCTTATCTCAAGACTTTCAGAAAATAATTTTCTAGCACTATCAAAATTCCCTTCTGCCTGCTCTATGCTCCCTATTCTATTCAAAGAAACTGAAACATCACTTAGAGATTCTGGTGTTTTGAGTTGTTCCGCTAATTTTCTACTTATTTCAAGACCTTCAGAAAAACAGTTTTTGGCTCGGTCCAGATTTCCTTCTACTTTTTCTATGTCTCCCATTCTCTCCAAAGAAATAGAAACATCACTTAAAGATTCTGGTGTTTTGAGTTGTTCAGCAATTTTTTTGCATCTTTCAAGGGATTTAGTATAAAATATCCTAGTATTTTCTATATTCCCTTCTGTTTGTTCTATGCTCCCGATTAAATCCAAAGAAATAAAAACACTAAGCAAAGATTGTGGTGTGTTGAGTTGTTCCGCTAGTTTCCTTCTTATTTCAAGACTTTCAGAAAATAATTTTCTAGCTTTATCAAAATTCCCTACTGCTTTCTCTATCCTTCCGATTGAATTCAAAGAAGCAGAAACATCACGCAAGGATTCTGGTGTGTTGAGTTGTTCCGCTAGTTTCCTTCTTATTCCAAGACTTTCAGAATAAAGTATCCTAGCATTATACAGATCGTCATTTGCTTCTTCTATATTCATATTCATATTCATATTCATATTATCTTCATTTATTTCCAAAAGTCTAAAATCTTCAAAATGTTGTGGTTTATCAAGTTGTTCCGCAAGTTTTCTTCTTATTTCAAGACTCTCGGAATAAAGTTTCCTAGCATTATCTAAATCCCCCTCCGCCTCCTCGATGGTTCCAATTAAATCCAAAGAATAAGAAACATTCAGAAAGGATAGTGGCGTGTTAAGTTGTTCCGCTAGTTTTCTTTTTATTTCAAGACTTTCAGAATAAAATATCCTAGCATTTTTCAGATCTCCTTTTACTTCATCTATGGTTCCAATTAAATCCAAAGCGTAAGAAACAGATCTAAAGGACTGTGGTGTGTTGAGTTGTTCCGCTAGTTTTCTTCTTATTTCAAGACTTTCAGAAAATAATTGTCTAGCACTATCAAGATTTAATTCAGCTACTTTTATGTTTCCGATTTCTATCAAAGAAATAGAAACATCACGCAAGGATTCATGTGTGTTAAGTTGTTCTGCAAGTTTTTTGTTTATTTCAAGGTCTTCAGCAAAAAGATTCCTAACATCATCCAGATTTTCTTCTGCCTGCTCTATGCGTCTGATTCTTTCCAAAAACACAGAAAGATCACGCAACGATTCTGGTGTCTTAAGTTGTTCTGCAAGTTTTCTTCTTATTTCAAGACCTTCAGAAAACAGGCCCCTAGCAGTATCCATATTTCCTTGGAATTCCTCTAAGTCCCCGATACGCAACAAAGAAATCGAAACATCCCGCAAGGATTCTGGTGTGTTGAGTTGTTCATTTAACAGTTTTTGCTGGTGAAGAATATTTTGACTAATTCTCTTTGCACTTCTAAATGCACCAGTAGCTACCAACGAATTAGTTAATTTGTGTAGTAAACTTAAATGCAGAACTGAATTTGAAAGCTGATTCCAATCCACTTCTTTAAGAAGGTTCGCCTTTTCACGAACCGAATCCCAAAGATTATCTTCCCCGTCTGTTCTAATCAAAAGATAAACTGATCTTACCCAAGTGTTCAAATCTTTTGTTTTGCCATTTTCGGGCATGAATTCACGAACTGCCATTTCCAATAAATCCCGTCTTTCAGATGATTCCAGACAAATAGCAGCATTAGTGTTTTGATTTTCATCAGTTGCATCAATTTCTAATAAGCAACCTTCAATCGTAAAACTATTGTTTACCCATTGCGAAAGATGTTTTTGAAGTGTGGATTTTAACTGGGTCCCTAGTCTTGAATGGTATTTTTTAAAATATTTGGACGCTTCAATTTGAAAAGCCTGATGTCGAAACTCTCGTATATTTTTTGATGCTTTTCCGAGAATTACCAGAGGATCAATGCATTCAGCAATCAGTTGTTTTGGGTCACCTTCTATTCCTTGCCCTTTTGCAAAATCCACTACTACATTTTCAATAAATCTTTTGCCAAGCTGACCACCCCAACCAAGTATTTTTTTTTCATTGGGTTTCAACTTATTAAACATTTCCTCTATGCGTTGCTGCCTTCCCTCAGGCCAAGTTATTACTTCAGTTTCACCAGCTTCAGATAGTTTGCCTTTACTATTTTCATTTTCAAAATTTTCTAAGTTTTGCAATAAAAAACCTACATTCTCAACCAAGCTAAGAAAGTTTCCTCCTGACTTGTCTAAAAGTAGCTTTCTTTGCTCTTCTGTTAATCCTGTTAATTTTTGCTTCAGATACCCTTCAAGCTCATTATTGGAAGAAGGCCCAAGTTCGATGAAATGAACTCTTTTCTTCTCCTTAAAATAAGCAAGAGAACTTTCATGCTCATTTTCAGGCTTCTTCAGTAATTCACGCCAGTTTCTTTCCCAATGGGTGATTACCACAAATAAAGGCCATTTCTTTGATTCAGCTTCACGCCATAGTTGACCTATAAATATAAATGTTATTGGATCTATCCATTGAGCATCATCTAGGAACAAAATGGTTGGCAACACAACTCCACCTGAACCCATCGCACCAAAGATCTCACGAAAATCATTAAGTAACTCTTCCGTAATATCCGTTGCTTTCTTTTCTGATTCTTCTCTAAATGAGTGCGATGATTTTGCCGTGGCTAAAGTCCCAATCGCTTTTACACCTTTCAATAATAATCCACCAAAAGGAATTCCAAGAAAATCCACGATCTGTTCGGTGGCCTGAGAAATACCATCGGTCTTTATTGCTTTTCCTGCCTTGGCTTTTAATTTTGTCCAGGCATCTGAATGCTGCCTTGAAATCTCAACATGAATTCTCAAAACATCTCTGATTTCAGGCAATGAACATGTTCTTTCTTCTAGGTTCCTTTCCTCAGGCGGAGACCATCTCATACCTGCCCATAGAAACCTTGGCGGCCCTTTGGGAGAATGTTTCGTCATATCAGGATTTACTCTTAACTGATTCGATACCTCTTGGAATGCATCTGGCCAATAGTTTATTTCTGCTGGATCCCATAATGGATCATTGGTTAGTTGCTGATACAGAGCCTGAATCAGCCTCGTCTTACCATAACCTGTTTCAGCAAGGATCATTGCCATTCGTGGGCCACTATTTGCATCTTTAGCAGTTACTTGATCCCAAAGTTTCCGTAAGGTTGCTAATTCGTTTTCTCTTCCAAAGAAGTTATCTTGCGTGGGAGGCATTGGCTGCTTTTTTCCTGTGGTATCTGGCACAAGAACAATGCCACTAAATTCAGGAACCTTTTCTATAATCAGCCATCCTGCCATTCCTTTTTTCCAAACTAAATCTTTAGCTCCTAATTGACCATTAGAAATAAGCTCTGAAATTTCAATTTGGCTGAAAGGCCCTTTTACTAATCCCTTGACGGAATAATGCCATAAGATGCTATTTTTTATCAAAGATAGGATTGGTGGTGTCGATGCCTTGAAAACAATTTTACAACTTGGGCAAATGGCTTTTTTATCAACTAATTGGGTTGGTATTTTGATTACTTTTCCACATTGGCAACGATAGTTGAACGATTTATCATCAGCCATAATCATCACCAAATCTTTCAATCAAGATCAAGAAGTTTTAAAATTTGATTTTATTACTAAAGAACGATTAGCACAATAAAAATAGGTTTTAAGCAGGATATAGAAAACTAAAGAAGAAATTTAACTTAAATTGCTAAAACACTAATCCCTGATTGCTTTGCCGCCATGTTAATGGTCTCCTTATTTAGTGCTAGGAGGAAGTTAAGGTTTTTTTAAGTAACGGTGCCAAGGGAATGAAGAAAAAGAAGTGTTCTGTGTGAGCGTTCGGTAAAAAAAAACTCTTGCATATCATGTTAGCCTTGGAGCTTTCAGTAACTCTCACCTAGGAAAAATACTTTAGCCCAGATGCGGGAAAGGATTTACCAAAATTTTTAAAACTATTCGAATCAGAAAATGATCTAGAATAGAAAAGGCCGTTCGCTTCGAGAACTTTTGGAAATCAAGGAAAATGAATGATTCCACGGAATAATGAGTAACCAAAAAATTAATGAAAACATCAAAAAAACTTAAGGTCTCGGTGGACCTAAAAAAGGGGATTAGACAGATGTACCTAGTTCCATCTAACTAATGTCTTATGCTCTATCAGAATACAATTCCTTCCAGCTAATTTTGCAATCCTTGCAAAAATAGTAATTTGCTCCAGGTCTTCTCATTTCTCCAGCTATGAATTCGGCTTTTCCAACATATTCACCTATTTTGTTGGTATTTCTATTATTACAATTAGCACATTTATGCCCTTTAAAAAAACTGAAAAAGTCAAGTTTTCTAAGTAGACTAGTTTGATCTCCCCAAAATGGGCGAACTACAAATACTTCTAAACACCCAGTGCACTCCATTTGTTCATTAAAATCCATTTTTGTCTTCCACTCCGTACAGCAGTGGGGGCATAAAGTTGAGTTAGCCATGGCTATTCCTTTCATTTTAAAATCCTCAATAATCCTAAAATATTAAATAAAATTAAACAAGAAAATTTGATAGTTTTACTCCGATTTAAATAATTAGTCTTCAATTTTGTAAAAAACATAGAAGGAAAAATAACAAGTACAAAATTTTTTTTTATTTAAAAGCGGAACAACATGTCTTTAGCTAAAGCAAGACTGTTTACCCGTTTCATCTGATCTATGCATGATTTCAATTTTGGTTTTTAACTTAAATTGCTAATGAATTGAATCTATAGATCATTAAAGAGCCAACTCACTATAGGAATTAAATTTTAACATCGCTTAGATAATTGGAGTCTTTGGTATAATTCTAAGTTAAGTATTAGTCATTGAAGAAATGGCAAAATTTTGTTCTTTAAAGAGCGTGATGTATTATGAAAATTTTTATAAGTTTGTTGTGTGTAAGTTT
Organism: Gemmataceae bacterium; assembly: GCA_964201235.1. Taxonomy (GTDB): domain Bacteria; phylum Planctomycetota; class Planctomycetia; order Gemmatales; family Gemmataceae; genus UBA969. Next base: position 50,120 of record CAXNFS010000002.1, read on the forward strand.
GTACGGCATTTCTTATGGCAATCAGACAAGTAAGGTTTATGAAGCAGATGCTGCGTTGGTAGGAGTAAATGGGATAATTTATTTAGATAGCAGAAAAAATGCATCGAAATATTTGGATAAAGTATTTAATGATTCGTGGTTTAAGCAAAATTTCAAAATAAGGAAGCCAGTAGTAGTAAAAGAACCTAAAGATTTCAAATTAAATTCAACTATTGGAAGTAATGTAGCTAATGGCAGAGGAACAATATCCGTTCCCGATCGAGGTTGCTACAATTTTAACATTCTTCATGAAGTAGCTCATCATATAAGGCCAAATGGTCAGCATGAAAGGGAGTTCACAAAAATGTATTTAATATTAATTGATCATTTCACTAACCCAAATGTTGCTAAAGAGTTAAAGAGTAATTACAAAAGATTTGGTGTAGAATTTTAAAATTTAATTAAAACCGTTAAAGTATTTATCATAAAAAGTCAGGCTTCTATTATTAATTTTTTGAATTAATCATTTTTTTATTTTATTTAAAACAGATACCATAAAATATTTTAAGTTTTATGATTTTTTTTAGGTACGCTTAATAAAAACAAGTGCTACTGCTATTCTTGCTGATATGGACGGTACCAACTTTTTTTGCTTATAGTTTTACAATTATTAATTTCTGAAAATGTTACTAATCATAATATTTTTTTTGTTTTATGATAATTGGTTAATATTCCTTCAAATTGCTTTTTGCTTGATAACTATTTAATAGAATCCTTTGTGGCATTCTGTATTTTTCTATTTCGGGTTTAACATCAGGTTTTTTTCCACCAGAACCTTTCTTCGTTTTCTCGTAAGTGTTTTAGAAAGAATATGACGCTAATCATAAAAGAAAAACAATCAATGTTATAAGCTTTATTTAATACAGGTCAATTTAACATAAAACCCTTCCTTTTATTTAATCTCACTAATAATCCTATTTGAACAAGTTTCTTTAATCTTCTTTGAATGTTTCGTAAAGATTCTTTAGGAAAGTATTTATGCACGGATTCTGAGGTAACCGATTTAGGCGACAGATCTCCTAATATATACTTATTAGGACTACTGTCGCTTAATTGGGTGGTTCCTTGTTGTGAATGAATATGAGAGATGGCGGATAGCACAGTATGAAGGGTGGAATCTTCTTCATCGCTAACTTCTAAAAAATTATCGGCAGATATTATTAAATCTAATTGTTCATTTGAAATCAAAACCACAGGAATAGCTTCTGGAGCAATAGACCTCCCTCTACCAATTCCTTGGAGTAGTGCTTCCTTTACTAATAACGAGTACGCCCATTGCCAGTCAAGGTTTAAATACTTTTTGCCAATAACCTCAACTAAATCACCCTTTTCATTCATTCCAGTCCACGAAAATGAAACAAAATCGCTGTCATATTTAGCAGCTTCAATTTTGCCAAATGCTAGTAACAAGTTCCTTACTGCACTTGGAGGAACTCTTGGTGTGCCTAATACAATCAACAAGTCACAATTTAGCCAATCATTGCTAGCTCGATCTTCGCCAGAATGAAAATAGGAAATCTTCCTGATCCTGTTTTTCCAGTAACCTGACAGTGATTCAATCTCAGAAACATGACATTGATGGCAAATAATACCAATGCTATTGCATTGCTTATGTTTGGCTAATAACCCACGAACTACCGATTTAACAACATTGGGAGATGTTTTTTTTGTTATATCTTTTTGGGTATATTGAATCGGTTCTATTTGATTCTTGATCTTTCCGATTGGTGTTTGATCAATAACATTCAACCCAGTTAAATCCTGAAGCATTTTTACATCAGAACTTCCATCTTCAAACCAAATAAGTTGGTTTGGAATTTCAGTCTTCCAAACTCCAAATAAACAATTACGAACATTAATTTGACCGCCAGCAACACGATATTCTTCAACTTTAGCAAATAAACTTTTTAAGTTTCCAAAAGAATAACCTATTGCAAGATGCAATGCGTTTTGATCAGAATAAATTTTTAAATCAGTCATTGCTCTATGCAATATATAATTACCATGCTCATGAATTGGTTTAGTATCACTGCAGGTTAAACACTTTACTTTTTGTGAATCTTTAATGTTTTCGTTGCTTAGATTTTCAAATTCTTTAAAAAACTGATCATTTGCAAGGATGTCAATTAACTCATTTACACCTGATTCCAATGTGTTCAAAAAATCAATTGCAAGAGGATCATCCCATGGAGCAATAACTTTGCGTGCATATTTGCAAATAATTAGCAGGTCTTGGAAATGTTTTAGGTTTTCTACTTCCACACAAGGCCGAAGAAGGCTTAATGGGTTTTCATGAATAAATACAATTTCTTTGTCCTTGAATAGACTGAAATCTGTAGCTTCAATCCTCGCATGAGTGGTGATAGTGTGATTAGAATCTTTAGCTCTTTGCCGCTCTTTTTGATAGGTACAATCTTTTGAAAAAGTACATGCAAAGCAAAGGCTTTCGCTTACATTTAAACCAGAAGCTTGTATTTTCTGTGCCAATTGCGGCTGGGTACTAGTTCCATACATCTTGCATGTATCTGCACTTAATTTGGGATAAGCAGATGCTGGAATTCCTTCCTTTGAAAGACGATCAACCAATTCCTTGCATGCGTCATGTGTTGGCAAAACTGTAAGACTAGTTCTAGACTTTCTTATGGCTTCAATGTCAGCAGTGCTTTTTCCAGTGCCACATTTAGATCCATCGAAAAATACTCCTTTATCGGAAAGGCTTTTAATCCGATTATCAGCCATTTGACTTCTTGCGTCTGACAAAGATATTTCTATATTCGATTTTCAATATATTCTTGTCGAATTTCAACCTTGTCAAAACCACGAGCAACACCTTTATCATTCAAATACTTATTTGCGTTTTTAACAACATCTCTTAATTCTTCAGCATCAAGAGGATCATTTTGTTTTTCATTAACTTGGGATAGAAGCAAGAAGGTTCGCTCTTCAGAAATATTGAACTTTTCAAAAAGATCACAGGATCTTTTGAAGTAAGCGGCATTTCTATTTTTATCAACTGGTGAGAATTGATTTGAATATGCTTTGGAACGTTGATATTTCTCATCTGCAATAGGAATTAAAGAGTTTGAAATTTCAGAAGTAAGATTTTTATATTTTTTTTTATTCGATATAAGCGGCTCATTGATTATCGGGAGAATATCAATCAAATCCTTAAAATTATAACGCAAATCACGGTTATCTTCATAAATATAGCAAAGGGGAAAATCTTGATATTTCATATTCTGAAAACCAGACAAACGCATAACTCTAGGAGAGTCATGAATGCAAGGGTCAGATTTGAGAGCAACAATAAATTTCTTTTGAATTTCAGACCAAAGTTTAAGATCAGTAACTGGCTCCAACAATTTCCAATAAAAATGGAACCCTTTTCCAGAAGACACGATTAAGGTTGGACGAGGTAATTTAACTTCTATTAACCTTTTAAGTGCTTCATCAATTGTTAAATTGTCAAAATCAACAAACACGCAAGGAGCAAAAAGAACATCTTTTGCTTTACCACCACCATATAATAAATTTCTTGGATTGATTGACACATAAACATTACGTTCATATTTCTCCGTGTTAGCAGTTTTTAAACTGTTTGCTCGGCTAGAAAGATCTTTAGCTAAACAAAAATATCTTTTTCGCAATTTAGTTTTATCAGAATGAATCAATCGTATTTCTATAACATCATTAGGCTCAAAAATTATTGAAACAAATTTATCAATTTCGTTTGAGAAGGGCTCATCTTCAGTTGGTATAAAAAAAGAATTCCTTTGAAACATCTCCTCGACCGTAGATGCAACAAAAGGATCAGCATGATGGAGGTAAAGTTCATTGGCTTTATTAGTTTTTTTAAAATTATCATCAACAGTAGTTGTCTGATATTTATTTTCACAATTAAAGTTTTCTTCAATTACTGAATTATTTTTAATAATTATTTCTTTAGAATCATAGATATTCATAGCAGTTCTCCATGGAAAAATGTTTTTTGTTAAAAGATCGCTTCAAAACCAAATTGAGGCGGTCTTTTTTATGTAGTAAGTGTTGTTGTTTTTTTGTTGATTAAGTTGGCAAAGATCTGATTTAAATTCCACCTGTTTAGCAAATATGGATATTTTAAACCTTCCACCATATAATTCATTCCGCATTTATTACCTTTCTTAATTGATCGTAAATCTGAATCACTTCTTTGGTTCATCAGGAAAAGCTAACTTCGTTCAAGGTATACAGGGAAGAAAAATTACAAGGTTTCTTGTGATCATTATTAAATTGTAAGCATGCAGATTTAAAAAACCAAATTTTCAAAAGCTTTAAAGTTATCAACTTTTTCTTGGTAACTAAAATCATAAAAGACTAATAAATAATTTTCAGGAAATATCATATTTATAAAAAAATATTATTAATAAAACATAAAAAATAAATATGATATTAAAATTATCTTAAATTCATTTTTATTTAGCCAAAAAGAGTTGCCTATCAAATTTCCAATTCTACAATGGTAGGGAAGCTTGATGTTACTTCTAAACATCAAGACAAACCTTTCATCGGAGAACCTATGCAAAAAAATGAAGATTTTACGCCATTGCTAGTTAATGCAGCAACTGCTGCTAAACTACTTGGTATTTCAGAACGAAATTTATGGCAACAAAAAAAAGAGGGAAATATCCCGTATATCAAAATCGGCAAACTAACCAAATACCATATCCCTACCATTCTAAAATGGTTAGGTGGCAACACACAAAATGGAGACAATTAAAATGAAATACACAAACTTAGGATCTTTTTTAAATTCCTACATTGAAACTAGAAAATTTTGTTGCAAACAAACAACCATAATACAATTGCTTACAGTAGCAAAATTACTGTTAGTATTTTTTGGTAACGATAAAGATACATCAAAAATTACCCAAACTGACGGGGAAAATTTTCTTGATTATCTGAAATCTAAGAATTATTCTTCAGCAACTATATCTAGAACAATGCAAAGAGGGATCACTTTTTTTAGATTTGCTCAAAAGTCAAATGTTCGAGTTGACAACCCTTTTTCTGGAATCAAATTACATAAGGAAACATACCGTTCCAGAATGCAATTTATTGATCGAACCACATTTCTGAAAGTCTTAGATCATTGCCCAAACACGCAATGGAAACTGATTCTTTGCCTTGCTCGGGTCGGTGGATTACAAATCCCGAGTGAATTAGTTGGATTGACTTGGGATTGTATCCACTGGGATAAAAACACTATGACTGTTTCATCACCAAAGACCGAACACATTGTAGGTAGAGAATTTAGAGAAGTTCCCCTGTTTCCTGAAATCGAAAGCCTATTAAAAGAATTTTTAAAAGATGCACCCCAAGGTGAATTATTGATATTCCCAACGGTGTTATCTGCTACAAATTTGAGGCGAGGACTAACTCGAATCATTGAAAATGCTGGCGTTCCTGTTTGGGAAAACCTATTTCATAATCTGCGAGCAAGCAGGGCATCTGAACTTTTGAAAGATTATCCTGTAAAAGTAGTTATATCATGGCTGGGAATAGTCTTGAACCAGCGAATAATAAGAATGTTCAATTTAAACCAAAACAACGGAGATAAATAAAATGGCTTCGCTCTATATAGACAAAAGAGGTTATTACGAAATCCAATATCATTGCAGAAGCACTGGTAAAAGACCAAAAATAAGACTTGGAATAAAAAATGATAGGGAGTCCAAACGAATATATGAAAAAATCGAAGATTTAATTAATGCCAAAAACAATGGTATAGTTATTAGTGACGAATGTTTAACATGGTTGAAAAAAATCATTAACTCAAAACTATTTGCTGATCTTTCAAAATTTGGCTTAACTGGCACTCTTAGCATAAAAAAAGGACAAGATTTAAGCACTTTCCTGAAAGAATACATTGAAAGCCGAAAAGGTATTCACAAACCGTGGACTATAAAAAATCAGCATACAGCAGCAAATTTATTACTAGCTTTTTTTGGAAATAATAAGAATATTTCAGATATTACGCAAGCTGACGGGGAAAATTTCTTTAATAATCTTAGTTCTAAAAAATATGCCCCAGCTACTATTTCAAGAGCAATGCGTAGAGCAATCACCTTTTTTAAATTTGCTCAAAAATCTAAAATCCTTCTTGATAACCCCTTTTCTGGTATCAAATTACCTAAGCAAACTAATCGTGCTAGAATGCAATTTATTGATCGAACCACAATTCAAAAAGTCTTGGACTATTGCCCAAACACCCAATGGAAACTGATCGTATGCCTTGCACGGGTTGGTGGATTACGAATCCCGAGTGAATTAGTTGGATTGACATGGGATTGTATACACTGGGACAAAAAGTTAATGACTGTCCATTCACCAAAGACCGAACACAATGACGGTGGTGCATTCCGTGTAATTCCTCTGTTTCCTGAAATCGAAAGCTTGTTGCAAGATGCTTTAAAAGATGCACCCAAAGGTCAATTACTGATATTCCCAACGGTGTTAACTTCTACAAATTTGAGACGAAGATTAACTCAAATCATTAAAAAAGCTGGTGTTCCTCTTTGGAAAAAACTATTTCAGAACCTGAGAGCTAGTAGATCAACCGAACTGGCAAATGATTATCCCGCAGCTCAAATCAAGTCTTGGTTGGGAAACCTCCCTGACAATATCGAAACAGAACCACATAAGGCATTGGTGGATTCAGCTAAAATCATGGGTCACTCACTAAAAGTCAGCAACGAACATTACCAATTAAACTTACAAGAGAACTTGCAACGGGTTTTGTCAGAACCATGTTTAAACATAGATCCCAATGTTGCAACCAGAAATAATAACTTGTTGCCCAAACACCTAATCGAAACTGATCATATGCCTTGCACGAGTTAGTCGATTACGAATTCCAATCGAATTAGTTGGGTGATATTGGGAATACATAAATTTAGACAAATACAATATTTCTTCGATCACCAAAGGCCGAATACATTGAATGTGGAGAATTCGACGAAGTTCCTCTGTTTTCTAAAATCAGACGCCTATTGCAAGATGCTTTAAAGGATGCACCCAAAGTTAAATTATTAATATCTTAAAAAGTGTTAAATATGACATTTTTGAGGTGGGGATTAACTCGAATCATTGAAAATGCAGACTTTCATGTTTGAACGAAGCTAATTCAAAATCTTAGGGAAAGCAGGAAACTGAACTGGCAAATGCTTATACCGCAACACAAACCAAGTCTTGGTTGAGAAATCTCCCCAACAATATCGAAACCTAAACAAATAAGGCGTTGGTGGATTCAGCTAGAATCATGGGTCACTCGCCAAAAGTATGCAACAAACATTGTCCATTAAATTTAAACAAAATTTTGCACCGAGTTTTGTGAAAACCATGTTTAAACAAAGGTTCAAGTACCATAATTACCTGCGGGGCAAAATGTGGGGCGATTGTGGTGCAAAATGTGGGGATGCATTGCAACGCAACATCGGGCTTTGTGATGCAAACTAATCCACATCTTGTTACTAGTGAAGGACTTATGCCAAGGGTTACAATATGTTGCGAGATGCTGCTATGAAGTGAAGTGCCCCGAGTAGGGATCGAACCTACGACAAGCTGATTAAGAGTCAGCTGCTCTACCAACTGAGCTATCGGGGCTTATTCTGTTACTACTTTCTTATCTCTTTACCCCCATGCTTGGCAAGTCTTGAAAATAGGAAAGATATTACTTCTAAATGAAATAACAGAAATCACTTAGGTATTATCGACCAAAGTGAGAAATTTCATTAACCCAATGATCGGGAATTAATCTGCGCCGCCACTCGTTCGACCCAAAGCGATGTCAAATTCGCTCAAAAGTGGAACCAACATAGCTGCCAAGGCGAAACCAAATGCGCCCCCCAAAACTAGAAACGATAACACCGGATCCGCAGATTCCTGGGAGCCAGGCTTCGCTACCAATGCGTTGGCAATGCCATAAAAAACACTCAAAGGGCAAAGCCAGCTAGCTAAAGTAAGTGCGGGTGAAGGCCTGTCGCCATTGAGAACCCACCAAAGGCCCCCAATGCCAGCAGCTAAAAAGAAGATGAAACTGGCCCACTGATATTCGAATTTCCCGTTAATCAAAATCAAAGAGATAGTAATAAGTGTGCCCGCAGTAAGAAAGAAAATCGTGCCAAGCGTGTTTAAGATTGCAATCCTACTGTTTTGATTTCGAAGCGAGACATGAACCCCAAGAACCATGGCAAAGAATTGCAGCACTGCAAAACCAGCAACAAGACATAAAAAAGAAACCAAATTCATAGATGCAGAAAGTTGTGGCTGATTGGCAGGGGGAGTTGCAAGAAATCC
>CAXNFS010000003.1:0-35436 GCA_964201235.1 Gemmataceae bacterium
TATCACGCCCAAGCTAAAGGCATTCATGTGGATGTTGATTACAATCCGAACGGTAGACACAACACCGCAACCGCAAAGAGATTTATACCCAACATGATTGATTGGTTTGCAGTCCAATTCAAAGGAATGGAACCCAAGTAAATAAAAAAGACCTGCGGAGAATATCTCCACAGGTCTTCTTTTTAGACAACTTACAAATTAAATCCCATATTCGCGTTTGGGGCGAATGAACTTCCCTGGTTGGGGAATTGGGTACTTACCATTCTTATCTGCAACCAATGGCGCAGGACCATCCAAGGTAAGCTTGTCCACCGTTGGAGCAAACTCATGCTCGCAATTAAGCATCTCATCATAAGTGATGATCTTACCAGTATGGCAAGCCATACGACCCATTGAAGTTACCAAGCTAGCTTCTGCACCACGACGGCACTCATTGTGCTTTTTGTCTTGGCGAATCGCTTCGATTAATGCATCCCATTCCAATTGGTAGGGGTTCAAATCTTCCTTGGTGTACTTCCAAATCTCGTTGGCAGGGGTCATACTCTGGCCCTTGTACATTCTTGCATTGGCTGGCCAATGGCCCCTTGCAGAAATGGTGGCAGAACCCTTGGTGCCATGTGCATAACTGGCGAATTCCTGATCGCAATCAGGCATGTAACGGCCTTCAAGAATCAGTTTAGCGCCATCTGCAAAAGTAAACTCTGTCGAATAAGAATCGAAATTCTGATCGACATAATCTTCACGATAATGCCTGCCGCCGTAGCCCTTCGCAGAAATCGGCCAAGCATCTTTCATCCAACAAGATTCATCAATGTTATGGATGAGGAAGTCGGAGTAAGCACCACCACTGGCCCAAAGGAAGCCATGGAAGTTTTTGATTTGATAAAGGAGTTCGTTCATGTTGGCAGGCTTGGGCTTCACAAACGCACTACCTGTAGGGCCAGCAACACGATAAGCACGAAGAAGCGTGATATCGCCTATTTCGCCACCCTTGATTCGATCATGCAATTCGCCTCTGGCCCTACAATGCCTGCACATAAGGCCAACGCCAACCTTCAAATTCTTAGCTTCAGATTTCGAAGCCAACTCAAGCATTCTGCGAGTGCCTGGGCCATCCACCGTGGTGGGCTTTTCCATGAATACATTCAAGCCTTTTTCAATGGCATAAGCAAACATCACCCAGCGAAATGCTACAGGTGTGGTAAGGATAACCACATCGCCTGGCTTTAAAGAATCCATGGCATTCTTATAGCCATCAAACCCAATAAACTGCCTATCAACTGGAACATCAACCTGCTTATCAAAGGCTTTTTTGATGGAGCCATAACTACCTTTAAGCCTGTCTTCAAACACATCAGCCATCGCAGTAAGCTTGATGGGGCCACTTTTAGTGGAAAGAGCGTTTACTGCAGCTCCGGTACCACGGCCACCGCAACCTATCAACGCCACTTGCACTGTATTGCTTTGATAAGCGTAAACGCCCTGCATGCTCATTGCGGCAACAGCCAGACTTGTGGCAACTGTACCCGTTGTCTTAATTGCTTCCCGACGCGAAATATTAGTCTTGTTAATCTTCCCCACTGTGGGTGCCTCCCTTGTTGGTATGAAAAAACTCTAAGCAGTAAAACCGCTTGCGCCCTATAATTACAATCGAACAATATGGGAAGGTCAATGTAAAAGTGAAGATAGGCAAAAAGCGGGCTTCCCGAGTTTCTTTGTTTCATGGTACTTTGACACATCTGAAAACATCTAAACGGGATGGATCCCATGGCGAAAAAAGAAAAACCTCTGTTGAATTATCTAGTGTACCTTGCAATTCGCATCGTTGTTGCGGCATTGCAGGCAATACCCCTTGAAGCAGGGAAATCCCTAGCAAGAGGCCTAGCTTGGCTAATTTATAAAGTGGATAAAAGGCACAGGCAGGTAGCCCACGAAAATCTTGCTCTCGCTTTCCCAGAACTTGCAGAGGATTTTCCGGCCCGCGATCGTATTGTGCGCAAAGTTCTCGAGCACTTCTGCACCCTCCTTATTGAGATTGTTCACCTGCCCAGAATTATGAACAGTCGCAACTGGCGGAAATTTCTAGATCTAGGCGATAGCCCAATCATCGTAGATGCCCTTTTAAAAAATCGCCCCCTCATGATTGTCACCGGGCATTTTGGAAACTGGGAGATGGCTGGATTTTCTCTCGGCCTGCTTGGCTTTACCACTCATGCCATCGCACGAACTCTGGATAATCCACACCTCGAAAACTTCCTGCGCTCTTTCCGCGAACGCACAGGCCAAAAATTACTCGCCAAGAAAGGCGACTTTGATCAAATGACCAATATCCTCGCAGCAGGCGGCACCATCGCAACCCTTGCAGATCAAGATGCAGGCCCCCGAGGACAGTTTGTTGATTTCTTCGGCAGACCCGCTTCCACACACAAAGCAATCGCTCTTTTGGCAATGGAATTTAATGTACCCATGGCGGTAGTAGGTGTTCCCCGGGTGGGCAAACCCATGAAGTACCAAGTCGTTTGCGAAGATATCATCGACCCGCAAGAATACGAAGGCCGACCCGATGCCCTTCATGCAATCACCCAGCGATACACCAGCGCACTCGAACGGATGATCCGCAAGTACCCCGAGCAATACTTCTGGCTGCACCGAAGATGGAAGCACCAACCCCCTGTGAAAAAAAGTAAACAACCCCAGGCAGCATAGGTTGATGCCGCATAATACTCCCCACAAGGATTGCCATGATCAGCAATGAATCCGATGCTCGATTCTATGTTGCAAAATCCACCATCAAGGGTGCGGGTAAGGGTTTGTTTGCCAAGATTGCAATTGCAAAAGGCGATAAGCTTGAAGTGTTAGGAATTCTAGTACCTGCAAAATCGCTTGCAGACCGCTGCACCACCTACGCAGATGCGTATAAGTTTCGCATCGGGAAATATCTGCTGATCCCCACGGGATTAGGGGGCATTGCCAATCATTCAGATACCCCCAACGCCAAAAAAATCATCAAGGGTTCAAGGGTTTATCTAAGCGCCCTCAGGGATATCAACAAAGGCGAAGAAGTGCTTTACATCTACGGTGCCTACGCCCAAAAAAGATTCTTAAAAGGTTGATATCAAAATAACAACATCTAGATGGGTTGTTATTTTACAGGATCCATTTTCTTCTCCCGCTTGGTGACTTTCCAATCTTGAGTAACCTTAATAGGCCCGATAGTCGTAGACTGAGTCGTGATCCAATAAGTAGGTGTTTGCATTGCAATGATGTTAATCCGCTTGTTACTTAGAGGGTTGTGCACATCAATATTCGGATCAACATGCTGCGTAAAAAATGCTGCGTAATCCATCCCGAAACACATATCCGGATCGATCTTATTCTTCTTGCTATAAAGCGCAGAACCCGGATCCGCAGGCACCCATCCGATATCGTCAGCAAAAAATTCACATCGTACACTCATCTGGCTGTATTCTTTGGTTTTAAGTTTTTCCATCTCTGTAGCACTCGTAATCATACGACCCCATAAAGACCTTGCAGGCACCTTGTTGGCGCGAAGTATCGCAACAAATAAATTCGAGATGCCACCAGCATCTGACTTCATCATGACGCTTACCGCAGTTGATTTCCGATCCATCTTGTCTGTAAAATCAAAATCAACCTTATAATTTATCTGCCTGAATACTTTGCGTGCGAAGTCAATATCGCGCTCTCCCTCTTGGCGAATCACCTTATTGTTTTCCATCCAAGTCTGAAATTCCTTATCTTTGAATTTCACATCGCCCCACTCCATCAGATAAAGATTTTTTTCCTGTTCCTTTAAAGGTTCAACTTTTACCACAGGCATATCAGCAGTAGCAGGTACTAATTTCCGTGCGGTCAATTCTGCCTGATAACTTACCTTCACATCCACTAAATCCTTGTTTATAGGCTCTTTCACAATAAGACGATTTAAATACACAGTTCGCATCAAGGGGCTGAAATCGCGGACAGGCACAGGTGCAGTCTTGGCATTCAACACCAGCACCTTCGTTTGTACATTTTTCTGGGTGGGAAGCTCGGGTGCCTTGCAGGTGAAAATACCCCACTCCTTAACATTCATATTTTCGCCACTGGCCCGGAATGAAAGTTCACCTTCAAACAAAACCGTTTCCACATTCTCAAAGCTCCAGCGGGTTACCACTGGTTTCTTAACATCGTCCGTCTGATTCAACAGCAACCCTAATATCAAATTCAAGATCATGAGAAACTCCTATTACTTGTTGGATTCAATCAAGATTGGGATGTGTAAGACTTCCCAATCTTTTTTACCTTCCAGATAATTCAAATATTGCGCACAAGCAGAAATCAAATGGGCATAACCGCCCGTATCTGAATAATGATCCCAATCTGCCCCGGTTTCGATTCCCGTTGGAATAAACCCTTTGCTTGTAAAAACTTTACTCCAATTGAAAATACCTTCTGCTACTTCTTTCTCAAGACTTTTTACGACATCCGCTTGGCTGCTTGCCAAGATAAATTCCACCTCATCGCCTTCGATTTTAATTGCATACTTTTCAAGCTCGATAGAATTCATCCAAGGAGACTGGGCTTTGTCCACCGTGGTGGGAATGATGCAATCGATGGTTCTATTTCCACCATTAAGTGTTGCAGAAAATTTTCCGCTGAGCAATACCCCTGCAAAACTTCTTGCCTCGAGATTCCCATCATCTTTGATTATTAAATCGCATCCAAATCGCTTTGAATCTTTTACTTGGGTAATTGTGATTTTCTTGATGTTTATTGGAAGAGTAGTTTTGATTCCAATCGAAGAAGGCGTAGCTTCCAATGAAACAACATGCTTGCCTAACTTAAGGTTAGTGGGTATTGCATTCTTGCTTGGGCTGATAAGTGAATCATGAATATTTACCCTTGCAAGGCTTTTATAAAATGTCTCGATTGAGGTATCCCAAAGATCGGGGAATTGCTTGAACGCTTGCAACGCCAAGGCGCATTGGATCATATTTTGTGGCCCGAATCTCGAACCCATCGGCCTGGGCTTTCCTGAAGGGCCTTTCTTATCTGAACGATAATCGGCAGGCTTGCCACCGATGAAGTTAATCGGATGCAAATCAAATCGATTCATTCCCGCAGCAACCAATGCATCATCTGAATAATAACGATAAAGCTTTGGCTCGGTGAAGGCATCGTAAACAAGTTTAAATGCAGCAGCTTGGGGCAACTTACCATGCCTGGCTATCGCAGAATAATACTTGTATTGCTGATCATCTGCAAAACCAGGGGTTGCGTATTTGCGATCAGAGATAGAAGCTTCAAGCGCCTGTCTGTAATGATTATTCAAAAGGGCCAGATTTAAAACCGAGGCATCAGGCACAAGTCGCATGAACGCAGGATCCGAAAGTACAAGCGCAGCAGGCGCATCACACATGGGGATATGACCATGATGCCGCATTCTGCAAGCCTGTAGATTTTGAGCAGCATCAGAAAGTTCACTGCGGAAGCAATCGCCATCGTTGCCTTTGTATTCTCTGTAATAAAGCCAGGAGAGCTGGAGCAAAACCCCTAGATCTTGGGCGAGATGGTTTGAAGAGCCCATAGAGAAACCCGAAAGGGCAAACTCTGGGTTTGGTTTTTTATCACTGACAAACTGATCAAAAGAAGGAAATGCAGGGAGCGGATTTTTATCACGCAATCGCTCTAAGCTAACCGAACCGCCATCATCCCACCAATAAGGAACAAAGCCTTTTTCTCCTTCTTGAAACAGCCATTCTTTCTGCTGTGCCCAGATTTGTTGAGATGCGGGCCTAGCATGGTTAGTTTTGTTCGAGAAGATTTTATCGGAGTGATTCAGCACCCTGCAATAAAAAGGAAGCACATTCATTTCAAGAAGTTGGCGGTAAATAGGATCGCCTGTTGCAAGGCTAGCATTAACCATGGCAGCGCCAAACCAAGCGCCATCATGCATGGTATCCAAGGCTTCGCCCTGAACAAAACAAGCCGGAGCTTTTTCTTTACGCATGTCACGATATTCGTAAGTCATACCATGCTGCATAGTTTCTTTACTGGTTCGCATGTGTTTCTCTGCAACAAAAGTTGCAAGTTTCTTCATGAACAAACGGGTGTCTTCTTTTGAAAGCTGATCTTCGGCAATGCAAGGCATTGCAAGCAAGCACATCAGCAAAATAATTCCCAAAGATTTAAGCATGAAAGATGATCCATAAGTTAAACAAAACCACAGGGGTTATTATTGCAGCTTCAAGGCATGGCAACAATGTTCAACTATCAGGAGTGGCAAGAAAAAAGATGGGATGAATTTTGAAAGGTGAGAGAAAAAAAGTTGCCCTGGAGAAGGGATTATCCCCAGAGCAACAAATCCATCTAATCTGAAGCCGCTATGTTTTTCAGAGGGTGAAACCTAGTCTGAACCCATTCAAGCGCTTTGGGAACCGCTTTGTTACCGCTCTTCAAGTCATGCTGCCCATTTGGGTCGTAATCAACGGTGATATTTATGCCCCGCTTTTTTGCAACCTCGAGAAAACTTTGTACCTGATTGGGAATATGAAACTCATCTTTGCCCCCATAGGAAATATAAAGATCCATTTCCCCATCTTTGAGATCGTAGGCTTCCATGATTTCTAAAGGATTGATCGCACTTAAACCACTGAGAGCCTGATTACCCATTCCAAAAAGAGGCCGATATAAAGTACCAAAGCGAAGTACGAAAAATTTTCTGGTGCCTAAAGGTTCAAGCCCCCTCATACGAGACCTAAAAGACCAGGCTTCGGGTACATATTTACCCTTGTAATCTCCGTTGCCATCCACATAACGAAGATTCAATAAAGGCATGAACGCTATCGCAACCTTGAAACGATCTCGATGCTTAATGCCTAAAGCAAAAGAAGCAGATCCGCCCATGGAAGGCCCTAATAGTGCGTGGAAATCCCTTTCTGGCCTGATGGAATAATTAGCCATCATAAAATTATAAACATCATCCATCACATAATCTTCAAAGTTACCCGCACGGGAGTTCGCCCAAAAGGTTGCAGGCTTACTTAAACTTGCCTTGCCATTCATGCTGCCATCAGGCGCCACAATAATTACCGGGTCCAAACTTCCATCTTTAATGGCCTGATCAAACTGATCTACCTGGGCTTGGAAGAAGAACTCTTCGTCCTGAGCGGCCCCATGCAAAAACATCGCAAAGGGATACTTCTTTGCAGGGTCGTATCCGGGGGGGAGGTAAACATACATATCTCTTTTCTGCCCTAAAGCAGCAGAATAGATACGCCGATCTTTACCATGATTATTCGTGTAATCAACCAAGTTGCCATGCAGTTTGCGGTTGACCCTTTCGAATTGGTGCCTGCCTAAAATCGCAGGAGGAGCCTGACCTATTCCAACACCATCCACCCAAAATGAAACAATGAACGACCAGAATGTTTCCATAGTATTTTTTTGCATATGAGTTCAGATAGGTTTGCATGTTCAACCCCAATGGCTAACAAGCTTTCAGAAATAATGTGCACCATGCTCGGCATACAGGCGGGTTAAACTTTAATTAAAATTGAAATTTTTTCAAAATGAAGGGCCGGTTGTAACGACATTAGAGACCAAACAATCTTGGAAGAAAATACCTTCATGAGGATAATCCCGATATTTTCCCACGCTTTACCAAAGCATTTTGTCAAATGCCTTAGTGCATCTAAAAAGCTTTATTGTTGATCAGCTAGTTTTAAACCATCGGGTATCAGAGTAGAGGTGGTAGCAATTATTTACTTTAATTGGATATTAACGGGTATTAGCACGCTTTGAGTTTGATTCCCTTTTAAAAGCACCCGAAGCTCTGCGATGGTTTCGCCTGGCAGTAGTTTCTTTTCATCCAAAAGTAATCTGATAGTTGCGTCGTCCCCCGGGCCTTGCGCCCAGGTGCATTTGAATGCAGGATGCGAACATTCAACTTTATCAACACTCACAGGTTCAGTACCTGCCTTATTAATACGAACAATTTTTGCCCCAAAAGGAATTCCAACTCTACCTTCCAAATACAACCTTGAAGGCGCTGCACTCGCTAACTTCCCATCGCGTTTAACAATGGTCAGTGGAATTTTCATCTCCGCATAAGAGGCATCATCAGAAACCAGATGTATCCAAAGATCATGCTTACCCGGAGTTAATAAATCTGAAATAAGAACCGTGATGGTTTGAACGGATTCTTTATTTTCATTCAGGGTTGAAGGATGAATCTGAAATGTAACCTGAGCGTTGCTTGAATGTGCTGCAACAATTCGCATGGGCTTGGCACGCATATCTTTCACGCTGAACGAATGAGTGATCGCACGATCTGTAAAAATTGCAGATGCTGCTGGGGTAACTTCTACTTCCACTTGAATCAAAGCTTTAACTTCTAATGCCAGTTCCTTGATTTCCCCTGCTTCTTTGTAACGAAAGTTGATGCTAAAACGATGAGCACCCTTCGGCTTGGTCAGCGTGTGAATTTCTATAGGCAAAGTAATTTCTTCGCCTGGGTTTAAAATTGTCTTGGAAAGGTTGGGCCTTAAACAACCGCAACTAGGCAGAGTTTCTATAATCTGGAGGGTTTCTTTACCTTTATTGTTAAGAGCAAACGAATGCTTGAAAGGCTTGCCCGCAAGCAAAGACCCCGCATCAAAAGAAGGTTCTGGGCAGATAAGTTCAGCCCGAACACAAGCTGTTCCTACCCATAACCCCAAACCTAACACAACCAGTGTTATCAACCTGCTTTTTGTCATTTACCTCTCCAGCCTCATTCTGATATTTTTCACCTGATGATCGACAACCTTGTAACCAAATTTAGGATTGGATCAATCTCAGTTATGAACTGCAAAAATTTTTAAAACTTTTGTACGAAATCTAATGATTGATCCCACTAATAAGGTAGCTCGATTTCTTACTTTAATTCTTTGGGAATGCAAGCATGCGAATTAATTATAAGTTTCTCTTCAATTACCTCGATGATCGACTGGATGCCTCGCAAACCCACGAGTTGATGACATTGCTTAAAGAGGAACCGAGGGTGCGCGAAATGCTCGATCGCCTAACGGATGTTTTAAAAAACCCTCTACTTCAACAACCCCATGGTAAAGAAGCCAACTGGCCCAATGCCAATCTTGTTTCCACCTATCTTGAAGGTTCCCTAAAAGGTGATGACCTAAAAGCAGTGGAAGATGTTTTACTATCAGATGATCATTTCTTGGCGCATGTTGCAACCTGCCATAAAGTAATCAGCGGCTTAATTCCAATTCCCGTTCCAACCAGAACTTCCATACGATCCTATGAATTGGGTACAGAAGTGGGAGCAACACAAACTGCACCCCCAAAACCCAAACTCAGACTTTCTGGTACACCCAAACCCCAGACACAACCAAAAGTGATTCCAAAAAATAAATTGATTCTAATGATCAGCGGGCCCATGTTGATGATAGTTCTTGGTATGCTTTTACTTAAAGTATTTCCTACAACGGTAAAAACAGTAAACGAATCCGAAGCTATTTCTGAAACGCCCAAGATACAACAAGAAACCATCCCCCTCGTAAAGTACCCTGAAAAAAAAGAACCACCCATTGATGTTGCAAAGATTGCGATGAAGAAAATTGAACCTTCAAATCCGATAACCAAAGACGCACCCTCAACTCCCAAGGCGGAAGTTAAAGTTTTAAAAATGCTTGGAAAACCTGATGGTGAAACTCAAACCCAAATCGCAAGCTTGCAAGAAGTTGCACGCGAAAAAATTCTTCTCTTATACAAACCCCTTGAAAACCAACTTTTTACTCGAGCATTAAATCCCACCCACCTCAGCACCTCGTTCATTTATCTATGCCTTCCAGGTAGTACGCTCAACATCGAGATTAACAACCAATTACAAATTAACCACCCTATACAAATAAACTTCGCAGGGGAAACCAGAGGGGGAAACTTCGATCCCATGCATGCACCCTGCGTGTTCAAATTTTATAACAGGGGTGCAAACCAATTAGATATGGCTCTAAAAAGCGGCAGAGCTTCTATTAAAACCAAAGCTCCTGCAACATTCATCATGCGTTCCTGGGATTTAAAAACAGCTTGGGAAGTTAATCTAAAAAATGATTCAGAAATAGTACTTGAAGCAAACACAGAAACGATTCTTCTAGGAGTCTTGCAAGGATCTTGCAGCATTCATCAAGAAGGAAAAGAAAAGCCCCTACCAGAATTTCTTGCAGGCAGCCTACTTACAATCAAGGCGCAAGGAGAAACAAAAAGGCGTACATCTCAAGAAAACAATTTGATCTTTTCAAACCAACCCATCCCCCTTGAGTTCATCTCCAACAACAAAGCCTTGGGCGCTGCCCTAGATGAACTACTACTTGCATTAAAACCTAATCTGGATCTCTCTCAAGCGATTCTAGCTTACATTCTTGCCAACAATAGTAATGATGCTAGGCGGAACATTGGATGCCTAGCGTTGGCTGCATTGGGAGAAGGAAAAAAACTTCTGGAACTTTGGCGCACCGAAACCGTTCAACAGAGCATGCTAAGGCTGTATAGCATCCAAGGATTAAAATTATGGTTGTTGATGGAACCGACGGGGGCAGACTTGCTTTATAACGCCTCTTTGAAAGAGGGCTGGTTACCGCAGGCAGGGTACACTCCCGAACAATCTCAGATTCTTAAAAACCTTCTGGTACCTAGGCCCAATGTTGCTCGAAAGCAAGATTACGAAGAATTAATCGGATTATTATTAAATGAGAATACAAAAATCCGAGAGATGGCATACCTGCAATTGCGATACTACGCCAAAACCGAAAAAGAATTACCCAACTTCCTGCCTTTGGCACAGCCCGCATCCCGCACTGTTGAGGTAGCAAGATGGCTAGAATTGCTGAGAAATGGCTCTTTACCCGTCAAATCAGAATAATCTTCTTCATTGATGGGCATGGACTTATAGAATACTCTCTGATTAATTCTTCAAGGAACATAAAATGATTGCTGCCTATATCAACAAGCCCGGTCTTTGCAATGAAATCATAGTAGGCGAGTTTCCCACACCTCAACCCATGCAGGATGAATATCTGATCCGAATAAAGGCCATCGCCCTTAATCCTATTGATATGTATATTCGAGCTGGCACCATTGCCATGCCTTTACCCAAGCAGTTTATATCGGGATGCGACTTTGCAGGGGTGGTAGAAAGCGTTGGGGAAAATTGCTCCCGCTTCAAAGAGGGCGATCGCGTCTGGGGTTCGAATCAAGGACTTTTAGGCAGACAAGGCACCAGCGCAGAATTTGCAGCAATCAAAGAAGATTGGCTCTATCCATCTCCAGAAGGCGTTGATGATCAGCAATTAGCTGCAACCTCTTTGGTCGGAATCACCGCCCACCTTGGATTGTTCCGCAATGTAAATCTAAAAGCAGGCGAAACGATTTTTGTCAATGGTGGCACAGGCGGGGTGGGAAGCATGGTGGTTCAAATGGCCAAGGCCATCGGCGCCAAGGTTATCACCACGGTTGGTTCCAGCGCAAAAGAAGATTTATGCAGAAGTTGGGGTGCAGATAAAGTCATCAATTACAAAACTGATGATATCCCCAAAGAAGTAAAAGATTTCACTAATAATCAAGGTGTTCATGTTTGGTTCGAAACCCAAAGAGAGCCCGACTTTTTTAAAATAGTAGACCTGATGGCTGCCCGTGGTAGGATTATCATCATGGCAGGAAGAACCGCACAGCCTTTATTTCCGGTTGGCCCTTGTTATGTAAAGGGCCTTACCCTTACTGGCTTTGCAATGTTTAATGCTACACCTGATGAGCAAAGGCGCTGTGCTAACGATATCAACGCATGGCTTGCATCAGGAAAACTTAGATCTCATATCGGGGCTGCATTTCCTTTGTCCAAGGCTGCTGAGGCTCATAAACTATTGGAAGAAAACACACTTAAAGGTACCGGAACTCTTTCAGGAAAAGTTATTCTGCTTCCCTAGGCAATCCCATGAATAAAACATCCACCATTATCCTGCGTGGCGTAAATCAAAACTATAATTCCATGACATGGAGCCTTTCAGAATCCGCCTTCGTAGGCAGAGACAAATCCCTTAAAGTATTCTTAGATGATAATTCTGTCAGCAGAAAACATGCTGAAATCTCTTTAACAAAAATAGGCTGGCAGGTGTGCGACCTCAGTAGCACCAATGGCAGCTTTATCAATGGGAAGAAACTATCAAAAGAAGCATATACCCTTCTACCCAACGACATCGTGCAATTTGGTGAAATTGCATTGAAGGTTGAGAATATTAATGATCTCCCGCCCAACAAATCCACGGAAGAAGCTGTCACGGATGATTTTAACATCGAGTCGGTATACAGTTCTAATTGGGATGAATCATTTAAAAGCCTCGGGGTCTTGGGTGATAGAACCCCTAAAGCAGGAGAAAAAATCTTCGCCCTTCTTAGAGCAGGCCATTACCTCGCAAATGTTGAGAAACAAGAAGAATTACTGAAGAATATTTTGACAGACACCGTGGCAGTACTGGATGCCCAACGAGGCGCAATCGCCTTACTTTCTCCCACCACGAATAAACTGGTGCTCAAAGCTATCGAAACAGGTTTCGAATCCAATAGTAAGTTAAAACCCACCAACCTCCGTATTCCCTACAGCGACACCATTGCGCAAAGATGCATGGCAAAAGGGGAATCCATTCTTTATAAAAGTTCGGATGATTCGAAAAACATCGAGGGAACAACGGGTAGCATTTCAGAAGGTGTGATGGAATCCATTCTTTGTGTGGTGCTGCGAACACCTCGAAAAAAACTAGGCATCCTGCATCTAGATCGTGGCCCATTACAACCCAACTTCACCAAAGATGATCTTAAACTTGCTGATGCTCTTGCTTCGCATGTATCCTCTGGTATCGAATGCGCTATGCTTCTTGATAAGCAACGCAATCTGTTTTTAAACACTGTCACCATTCTGGCACAGGCTGTGGAACTGCGCGATATTTACACCGGCGGGCATACCAACCGGGTTACCGCAATTGCTATGCTTCTTGCCCATGAAGCAAAGATGAATGAAGATGAGTTCGAAAAAATCCGAACGGGAACCCCGCTTCACGACATTGGAAAAATCGGCATCGATGATGCAATCCTGCGTAAACCCAGCAAGCTTACCGCCGAAGAATCCGAAATCATGAAACAGCATACTACCAAGGGCGCTGCAATCGTCATGCTAGTTCCCGATCTTATTGATATCATCCCCATCGTAAGATCACACCATGAAAGATGGGATGGTAAAGGATACCCAGATGGTTTGAAGGGCGAGAAAATTCCCCGTATTGCAAGGGTGGTTGCTATCGCAGATGCGATGGATGCGATGGTTTCGGATAGACCCTATCGGAAAGGGCTTCCACTAGAAAAAGCATTCGAAGAAATAGGCAAGGGCAGGGATACCCAGTTTGATCCAACGCTTGTAGATGCGTTTTTGAATATGCGCAATCTTCTTGATAACTATCCTGAAATCCCAGAATCATAATTCAATTTAAATTTGATAGCTGGACACATTGTCAGCGTTGGCCCTGCGCAAAATCTCTGCGAGGGATAATTTTTCAAGAATACGAAGCTGTTCTGTATGAACCTGTTTCCAGGTTTCCGATAGGGCATTTACAATCGAAGAGGAAGTCTGAAAATTAGTGTCTTCGGGTGCTGCAAGGGCACGATCATCTACCGCACGAATCACATCAGCGATACTGATATTTTCAGGCTTGCGTGCAAGATTATAGCCCCCAGAAGCGCCTCGCACGCTTTTCACCAACCCCGATGTTTTCAACTGCAACAATATCTGCACTAAAAATCGCTGCGGTATCTGGTGGGTATCGGCTATCGCTTTGATACGGGTTGGTTGTGTTGCATCCATGGTTGCAGCAAGTTCAAGCATTGCAAGGCAGGCATAGTCGGCTTTGGCAGACAATCGCATCTTTGCAAAATCCTTCTAAGTAAATTCCAAGATTGGTATAAATCTCTCAGATCAATTGCTGATCTTTTAAATACCACTTCCTTCTTGATGTTCGATCACATGCAGGCCACACTCTTTTTTTGCAGAGCCAGCCCAGCGCCCACTGCGCTCATCTTCGCCTTCCTTCACCTGCTGGGTACAGGGCCAGCAACCGATGCTAGGGTAGCCCTGATCATGCAGAGGATTGTAAGGCACATCGTTTTTAACGATAAAGTCCCAGACATCTTTTTTGTTCCAACGCAATAACGGATTGATTTTTACCAAGTTGAACTTGGCATCCCACTGAACCACTCCTGCCCCTGCACGCTGCGATGTCTGATCAGAACGAATCGCACTAATCCAGGCATCATAACCTACAACCGCCCTACGCAATGGCAGCACCTTGCGATCAAAGCAACATTGGTCGGGCCTATGCCTATAGAGTGGCCCACCGTGCGCTTTTTCATATTCCTCGATGGTCTGCTCGGGGCGTACATATTCGACTTCGATGTTATAGCGTTGTTTAATTTTTTCGCGCAGGTCGAGTGTTTCCTGAAACTGATAACCTGTTTCCAGATTAAACACCTTCACGCCTGGTTCGATTTCAGCAAGCATATGGAGGATACAGCAACCCTCTGCGCCAAAGGCAGTCGCCATCGTTAACTTGGGATAAAAGTTTTTGACCGCATAACGCAAAATATCCTGAGGCGTCGCTGTTTCCAAAGAAACACACGCTTCATTCAACTGCTGTTCTGTCCATTGAGTCAATGCCATGAGGCAACCCGTTATGCATTTAAGTAATCAGCACATACTATGTTTATCAAAAAGGTGATGTTAAGGACAATAGCGAGATGCCCAGAAGGACCGAATAATCTATTTAAAAAGGGTAAAACAGAAACAAAAGATTCTAAAGTTTACCCTTGGAACCCTAAGAGTGATCAAGTTTTGGGCAGGTAACAGCTTGGATTGTTGGCAACACGGTTCCAGGGCATTTTCGCCAGCATCATTCCCATACCGCATGTATCTGTAACCCCTGCAAACATCAAGCCACAGCCAACAAAGGTTGAAATAAAGCCCAACCTTGGATCAACAAAAAATCCGAGTAAGCTACCAAGAGCGACCAAAAAACCAGCAGCGATGCGCACTTGCCTTTCCAAAGACATGACCTTTTTACCATGGGTAATTGGTAAGCCTGCCTGAGCACAAGCAAGTGTTCCACCTTGGATGTTAAAAACATTGGTACGCCCTGAAGCAAGAAGAGCTTCGCAAGCTTTCTTTCCACGCGAACCACTTCTACACACCACATAAACAGGGTCGGTACCCTTGAATTTTTCTTCTACTAATTTTGGAGTGAGAGTATCTAATGGAACAAGGTTTGCAAAAGAAACATGCATCTCTTGAAACTCGACAGGGGTGCGCACATCAATCAAATGAGTAGGGCCCGCATTTTTTCGTTCCATCAGTTCTGCAGGTGTAATCTCGATGACACTCATGACATTCCTTTTATTAAAAGCAACTATTTACTAATGCCCGTAGCGGCACTGTAAGTTTTGTATGCACCACTAAGATTGCAACACTTGTAACCATGCTGCGAAAGAATTCTGCAAGCGTTATAAGAACGCTGGCCCGATTGGCAGTAAACAATCCAATCGCTTGAAAGATCAATCTCATTCAGGCGGGCGCGAAGTTGCCCAAGCGAAATATTTAAAGCTCCCGGAATCATTCCAGCTTCAAACTCTTTAGGCTCGCGAACATCCAACAGTTTTGCGCCTCGTTGAACTCTAGCTTCTACCTCGCTCCAATGAATAATCTCAACCAGATGATTCATATTGTTTTGAATAACCATGCCTGCAAGGTTAACGGGATCCTTGGCACTTCCAAAGGGCGGGGCATAGCATAGTTCGTAATCAACCAGATCATCCATGGTGCCCCCATGATGAATGGAAGCAGCAATAACATCAATGCGTTTATCTGCACCATCTTTGCCTACAGCTTGTGCGCCAAGGATTTTCCCATCTTTGGGCGAGAATAAAACCTTCAACGAAATAGGATGGGCACCAGGATAATAACCCGCATGAGAATTTGGATGTAGATAAACCGTTTTGAAAGTAATCCCTGCTTTAGAAAGAGTCTTGGCATTGGCACCCGTGCAAGCAGTAGTGTAATCAAAGATGCGCAATATTGCGGTTCCCAAGGTGCCCCGATACCGAGTGGGCCTTCCCGCAATGTTATCTGCAACAATCCTTCCCTGTCTGTTTGCGGGGCCTGCCAACGGCACCTGAGTTTGATTTCGTGTGATGGGATCGGTCACTTCAATTGCATCGCCAATCGCATAAATACAAGGGTCTGAAGTACAAAGATAATCATTCACCTTGATTGCACCGCGGGCATTCACCTCCAACTTCGCATCGCTTGCAAGATGCGACTCAGGCTTTACACCAATACCCAAAATCACCACATCAGCCTCAATACTCGAGCCATCATCAAGTACTACTTTCAACGCCTTGCTATTCGAAGAAGCGTCCTCAAATCGAACCACTTGGCGATTAAGACGCAAATCGATTCCCTTGGCAATAAGCTCTTCATGAATCGGGGTAATCATTTCGGGGTCGAACGGATCAAGCACTTGGCCAGAGCGCTGAATTAAAGCAACTTCGAGGCCCCGTATTTTAAGTTGCTCTGCCATCTCAAGGCCAATAAATCCCCCGCCCACCACCACTGCTTTTTTTCCTTGCTGATTTTGAACCCAGTTATGAATGCGATCGGTATCAACGAGATTGCGCAAAGAAAAAATGCCCGCTTTTTCTATCCCGGGTATGGGAGGAATTATTGGCGCAGCTCCAGGCGCCAAGATCAGCGTATCATAAGCTTCTTCATAGATGACGTTGGTTTGTAGATTACGGACTTGGATTAGTTTTTTATCTCGAAGAATGGCTATTACTTCAGAGCGAACCCGAACATCGAGATTAAGGTTGGCAGCAAGTTTTTGTGGCGTCTGAACCAGAAGCTTACCACGCTCCTTGATTTCTCCACCGAGGTAATAAGGCAAACCACAATTAGCAAAGGAAACATCCGGACCACGCTCGAAAAGAACGATGGTAGCATTTTCATCCAACCTACGAAGTCTAGCTGCAGCACTGGCACCGCCCGCAACGCCACCTACGATAAGAATTCGCTTGGCCATTCTGAAACTCCTTTTTCTTTTCCAACATTCATATCGACAAATGCCTTTACATTTATTAACATAATATTGCTTACTAGTAATATTGTCAATGGGGATATGATCATGGCCAAATCATTGCTGGATCAACATCAGTTGAAGGCGGTTGCGAAACTCTTCGAGTTGCTTGCAGAGCCCACCCGGCTTGATATCCTGCAAAATCTCAAGAAAAAACCCCTCTCTGTCGGGCAGATCGTTGATGCCACCAATGCCAAGCAATCTAACATTTCTAAACAACTTGGAATACTTCACGATGCAGGGTTGTTAAAACGAGAACGGCAAGGCAACCTTATCTTCTACTCAATCGCAGACCCCATGATTTTTGATCTATGCACCTTAGTGTGTGGCAAACTAAGAAAAGATGCTGAATCGCAACTCGCTTTAATCCGTTCCCTGAGCAAATAATGATTGTAAGTATTTGAATTAAAACAACTTACGGAAGACTCAACTATTGTTGTTAAAGGGTAAGTTTCGAGTTGAGATAAAAGATAGCAAGATTTCGTTTTAACGGCTGGTATTCAGGCGATTCTTTGCGTTCTCTTTATTTTAAAAGAAATGAAAATAATCTTATTTTCGCCTTTTCAAACATGGCTAAAAAAACGATACTTAATATGGGCATTTCGTTAGTACATAAACTGAGTGACTTAGGAGTTAGGCATGTTTTTTTCTAAGAGCAATATTAACTCTATTTTTATGTCTATATTACTTATTGTAATGCTAGCGGGGTGTGGTTCTGAAGATAAACCTTCAACAATTACCACAGATCCCACAATTATTGCCTTAGATAAACTTGGTGGGGCTTATATCCGGGGCACCCCAAAAACCAAAGCTGAACTTCTCTCCATATTCAAATCATGTAATCACCCTAAAGAACTTCTTATCTCCCCGAGCGATGGGCAAGAATTCATCATCGTATATGGCGTAGAGCTAAAAGGCCTAAAAGTCACAGGCGCCCAACTCCCCATTGTTGCTTTTGAAAAAACCGGTAAAGATGGCAAACGCTATGCCCTAAGAGGTATGAATACCGTTGTGCAGCTTACCGAAGCCGAACTAAAATCTTCTGTTTTCCCAGAAGGCTATAAACTTCCTTTTTAATTTCTTTTTCTTTTGGAGACTGTAATGAATGATTTTAAGCAAAGAAAGGGGTTCACTCTTATTGAACTCTTGGTAGTGATTGCAATCATTGCCATATTGATTGGATTACTTCTGCCTGCGGTGCAAAAAGTGCGGGAAGCTTCGAATAGATTAAGTTGTAGCAACAACTTAAAGCAAGTTGGCTTGGCTTTTCAAATGCATCACGACCAATTCGGTGCGTTCCCATCCGGTGGGCTAAATTGGAATTCGGACCGCACCATGAATGGTGGTGCCCCCGCTGATTATCAAACCCAGGCTTGGGGTTGGGCATACCAAATCCTCCCCTATCTGGAACAAAAAGCCCTGTGGGAACATCCTAGTAGCGCAACTGTAGCAGGAACCTCTTTAAAGGTATTTCGTTGCCCTTCTCTTCGCGGACCCACCAAATTTCCTTACACACAATCCGCACCCACTGGCGATCGGGCCCAAATGGATTATGTAGGCAATGGTGGATCCTGGGGAAGCTTTGATCCCAATGGGGGAAATGCTTTTGATGGTCCCATTGCTGCATCAGGTAAAAGAAAAATCACCATTTCCCGCATCAAGGATGGCACCTCAAGCACCCTTCTTATTGGGGAAAAATATCTTAATATTAAAACAGCCAACACTTCTCCGGATTGTAATGATGATCAAGGTTGGGTTGATGGTTGGGATAACGACACGATTTGCTGGGCCCGTGGCACTAGTAGTACCGGCGTCGTGATCACCCCCCAACCCGTCGGAAGTGTAGGCGGTTGTGGCGGATTCTTTGGTACCATCCATCCTGCCATTACCACCGTTTTTTGCGATGGATCCGTTCATAGCATCACCCTTGGAATCAGCCCCAACACCTGGCTTTACCTTTCAGGAATTGACGAAGGTGGCGTAGTGAACGGCAACGAATTCAACTAAACGCTTATCCCAAAAAGTAAAGGAAGAGGTGCATTACAACACCTCTTCCTTTTTTTAATATTTAAACTTGTAGAACTATTGCATCAAGCTGCAGCATCTTTACTGATATTAAGATTGTGGAATAATTTACCTTCAGAATAAGGCAGATCCCAAGGGCCAGTTGTATTACCGGAGGTGCCTTCCCATCGATGCGAGCAGATACTATCAAGAATCATGGTAGAGATTTCAACCGCACGAGCCCCAGCAAGACCATCCACGCGGGGCTTTACTCCCAAAGTAACAGCCTGTACAAAATCTAGCAGTTCCCAAGTTAGTTGATCACCATCGGTGCGTGAGCAATCCATGGTTCGGGTTTCAACATGGTTGGCAAACAAATCGGTTTTGAAAGAGTTAAGGGTACCTGCATCTACTTTACCCGGAGCAGATTCTGCAAGGTAACGCAAAGAATCGCTAGGCTGCATCAGGGTGATTTTCTTGGTGATGAAATCAATGCCTGCATAACCTTCAGAGCCCCATACATCCATTCTGCGCCTGGCTTCAGGATGTGCCCTGCTTGCAGAAAGATCACAGATTGTACCATTGGCAAAGGTGATTCTTGCTTGGGCAATATCTTCATGACCGCCCAGAACCGCAACACCCAACCCAGAGACTGAGGTGACTTCAGATTGAACGAGTGAGCAAACAAGATCAATATCGTGAACCATGAGATCAAGAACAACCCCGGTATCGGAGGATCGCCCTGAAAAGCCGCCAAGGCGTTCAGCACGAATGTAGCGGGGCTTCATGGGAAGATCGCAAAGGGCTTCGTAAGCAGGGTTGAAGCGCTCGACATGGCCAACTTGAATCGTGGTATTTTTGCTTTTTGCAAGGTCGCACAGTTGATACGCTTTTTCCGGTTCAATGGTAATGGGCTTCTCGATGAGCAACGCTTTACCTTGTTCAAGAAAATCACGCGCTACATCAAAATGAAATCGAGTAGGAACCACGATAATTGCAGCATCTACCTTGGGAAGTAATTCGTGATGGGAAGTGTAAGGGGTGGTGGAATAGCGCATTGCAATGTTTTCGGCTTGCTGCCTAGAAGCATCAACCACGCCAACAAGTTGCACGCCTTTAAGCGAGGAAAGAATTCTGGCATGCTGCTGGCCCAGATGCCCGACCCCGATAACACCGATTTTCAAATCTGGCATAATACCCTTTCAATAAGGAAACCCTTAAGCTGCTCTGAGCATAGTAGGTTGCATGCTCATTTTTAATTTTTGCGATAAATTTCGGGCTAATTCAACATTCAAAGGATGACCTGATCTATAGGCAACCACATGCCCACACAAATCAACCCCGAGTAATGCAAGGTCGCCGAGCATATCCAACACCTTGTGCCTAGCGGGCTCATTGGCAAAGCGAAGCGGATTATCAATAGGGCCTCTTGGGCCAAATATTATAAGGTCTTGAGCCGTAGTCCTTGAACCAATCCCTTGGCTTTTAAGCATTTCAGCTTCTTCTTCAAGAATAAAAGTTCTACAACGAGAGATATCTCTCGAGAAGAGAGCTGGTTCGATATTTTGTGTGTGCACTTGTTTTTGAATCGGAGAGTGATTGCCGTAATCCAAAAAGTAAGTCATCTTTAAACCGGTGCCTTCACATGGGTGAAGCGCAAGGGTCGAGCCGTTGGATTCAACAATGATCGGACTTTCTACACCATAAATCATCTTCTTCGATTTCTGTGCAACACTGCCCGCTTTTTTCAAAGCATCTACAAAATCACCTGCAGAACCATCCAAGCCAGGCGGTTCCCCTGCATTCAGTTCAACAATACAATTATCAATTCTTAATCCACTTAATGAAGCAAGTACATGTTCAACTAGGGTGACCTGAAAAGGTTTTTCCCCAAGAGTCGTTCGCCTGTTAGTTCCTGTCACATTCGAAACATGAGCAGGAATAAAAGTTTTGGGAGAAAGATCAGTGCGATGAAACACTATCCCTGTGTTTTCTGCTGCTGGACAGAAGCGAAGCGTTATAAACGATCCAGTAATAAAGCCGATGCCTTCTACTTCAACTGGTTTCGCCAATGTTCTTTCTTGGCGTGATGAAATCGGTATCACGAGTAGGCCATCCTTGACTAATAAAAGAAAAGTAAACCCGGCAAAATCCATTTTGCCGGGCTTTTATCACTTCTTACTTGGGAGTCGTTGCGGAGGTTGGCGTGATAGCCGAGCCCGCGGGAACTGCTGGTGGTGCAACCCTGCTATAAGCTTGGTTCAATGCGTTAACTACATCAGCACTGATATCAATACCAGGTGCAAAGTAGATTGGCATACAAGCGCCTGCCTGCATCTTGCGGACAATATTGCCTGCGCTCCAATATTCTGCAGAAGTCGTAGGGTCGTTGTAATGAAGAACCATGTCGTAACCATGAGCTACCGCAACGCGTTGTGCAGCTTCTTGAACTTCACGATAAATCAAAACAACTTGTTCATCTTGCTTCTTGCCGATAAGGGCCTGCGCTTCGTTGGAGAGATCTTCGAGTTCGCGTTTGAGAACGCGCATTTGTTTTTCGATTGTTTCGCGCATTTCAGGTTTCATCTGGCCTTCTTTGTTCAAGGCTTCCAACTGAGTCGTCTTGGCTTTGGTCTTCACTTGCAAAGGGGTGAATACTTCTTTCATTTCATTATTGAGAGCAACGGCCTTCTGATAATTCTTAACAACATGATGAAGGTTTAACAGGGCGATGCGTGAGCGTTGTTCCGTTGCTTGAATTGGAACTTTTGCAGGTGCAGTTTGCGCACGCAGCAAATTGGTACCAAAGTAAACAACCATAGCGAGAGTGGTACATCCAGCGAACCATGCCAGTTTCTTATTCACAGTAAATTCTCCTGAATCCGGGATTTTTAAAGACTTAATGGAAGCCGCATCCATGCGATTCCGAGGTAAAGGTCATGTCTTTAAAAATCACCTGAAAAATCAATACATTCCAAGGCTTCTACCTAAGTGAAATCATAGGGTCAAGGCGAAGTCTGAAATAGATCGCCAAAACACACTCTGTCTTGCCTGTTTTCCCAAGTTTGTTGTACTATGTCGAATATTAGGAGCTTATGTTCCTCAAAAAGTTAATCTCCAAGGAGGGAGAATGCGCCAGCTAATGCCTGCTTTCTGCCTGCTTATCGTGATATTAGGATGCTCATCCGGCCCGGTTGTGCCTACCTCCATCCAAGGTAGAATCCTGTTTCAAAAACAACCTTTAAGAGGTGGAACAATAGTTTTTACCCCAGATATGGATCGCGGTTCGGTAGGCCCGATGGCTTCAGGCGTAATCATTGCAGATGGCACTTATACTGTCTTACCCCAACCAGGAAAAGACTCGATTCATGCAGGCTGGTACAAAGTTTCTTTTCTTTCGCAAGGGCTTCCACCCAAGTTTTCTGATCCCAGTCTTTCAGGCCAAGTGAAACAAATTCTTTCAGGCCAAATCAACAAGATAGATTTTAATTTGGAGTAGGTTATGAACCAATTTCTTCATGGCGTAACCCAAGCCGTTGCCCAAACCTTCACCCTGCCTGATACCATGCTGGAAATAGGAGCATATCAAGTACAAGGGCAGGAATATTATTCGAACCTACGGGCAATTTTTCCCCACCACGAATACCAAGGCCTTGATATGCGCAAAGGCCCAGGGGTTGATATCCTAGGCAATGTTGAAGATCTTCCCATGGAAGATAATTCGGTAGGCACCGTGATCGCTCTGAATCTTTTCGAACACGTGCGTTGTTTCTGGAAAGGGTTTGATGAAGTCTATAGGGTGCTCAGGCCGGGCGGCGCCTTCTTTGTTTCGTGCCCTTTCTTTTTGCATCGCCATTCCTATCCCAATGATTACTGGCGTTTTACCCCGGATGCATTCGCTTATCTACTTGAAAAATACCCACAAAAATTAATTGGGTTTCAAGGCCCTGCCAACAAACCATTGCAAGTTTGGGCCATCGCATTCAAAGATCCTGCCCCTATCATCACGCCCGAATTACATCAGAAATTTCAATCAGCAATGCGACTCTACGCCCATCAACCTGTTTCTAAATGGAGAAGATTGCGCTACTCTCTGGGCAGAATGATTTGTGGCAGAAGCCCTTTTGCAACCTTTTTAGATATGAATAATTGGGAAACCACCGTCATTGGTTCAAGCGAAATAAACAGTACAACATCCGCCATCACTCCAAAGGCCAACCTAACTCAAACACCTTAAAAACAGGTCTCTCGTGTGCCTGTTTAAACTTTGAGCTATTCTCGCCAAAAGGTGGATTTTCCCGATTGATATGCCACCTTAAGATGTGGAGTCTCTATCCGCTTCTGGCCATTACCCAACGAACCCAAGCATGCCGCCAAGATTCCCGAAGTTAATAGAGTTCGCTCTACAGGGTAGGGTGCCTTTCCCGTAATAAACATTTCCTCCGCATTACTCATCAGCGCTGCAGAGTAAGAGACATTAGGATTGGTCGGAAGATAAAACAAAGTTGAAAGAGGCTCAGCTTGATCTTTCAAACTTGCTGCAAAAGTAAAATCACCCACCAACCCATTCATCAACAACATGGTGCTCTTCAATCCATCCAAATACTCAATGCGGTAAGCCATAGGCGCTTTAACCCAGTCCGCCATTTGCTTGGTTGTTGGTTTTCGATGACTGTAAGTGGGGGCTTGCGCCAGAGTTTGCGATCTATTCATACAAGCTTCAAAAAGCTTAGGGTTCCAACCACCTTTTTCCCACGAACCTGATGCCATCCTTTTCCAAACTTCATCCCCACGAATGGCTTGCACTGCTTTCACTCCGGTTTCGCCACCCTTACGCCTTTCAGCCATGCATTGAATAATTTCCAAAGCGTGAAAATCATAACTATCAACGCCACCCATAGCCAGGCACATGACTTCTTCGGGTTGGGCATTTTCAGGCATTTCAACTGCGGGCATGCGCCAAGTTACAGGAAGTGAAGAACCCGCAAGCAGGGGAAACTTCATCTTGCGCGAAGTGTCCACCATCTCTTTGGCCCACTCCCAATTCCATGAAAGGTGTTTGTCATTGAAAATCGGAGTAGTTGAACCATCTTTCTTGAATACCTCGACCACCTTCTGAAAGAATTCGTATCGAGGGTATTTCTTCTGCCCAAGTTCGTTATCAGGATAAGTGCCATGCTCCCCAATGATGAGCACTGCATCGACAGAAAGTTTATCGGTACCACAACGCAGAGTTTCAGCAATGGTGGGATAGATTTTGAAGTTAGATTCAAGGGCCCTAGCTTTACTAAGATCCCCTGCAGGAACTTGGTCCACATACGCAGAGACAACATCAATTGCGGGGTGATGCCATTTGCCTTTTACCGGGTATCCGCCAAGAAAGCGCTCGCCCATATGCCAAGAATGGGAACGAAAGCGCCATTCGGTCGTGATGATTGCAAGCTTCTTTTTTTGTTTAGAATCACCTTGAGCCATAAGGCTGGGAGAAAGAGCGATACTTGAAAGCAATGCACCGAGATAATTTCGTCGAGAGATCATGTTTAAATCCAGTAGATTTAGTGGCAAAGGAGCTTGTATGCAATCCCAAACTAACCAAGATTGAATCAATACACAAGAATTGCTTATCCTGTTGACTATAAAATAAGGGAAAGGTAGAATTAGTTAGTGACTGAAAGTAATACATATCTATACTTTATTATTGCATTGGACACATCCTATGAAATCTAAAAAAGGCTTCACCCTGATTGAGTTGTTAGTTGTAATTGCTATTATTGCCATATTAATTGGGTTGTTATTGCCCGCAGTGCAGAAAGTAAGAGAAGCTGCTGCGCGCATGAAATGCCAGAATAATATTAAACAGATTGGTTTGGCAGTACACAACCTGAACACCACTTTTAGCGTTCTCCCACCACCAGGTGCGGGGGCTGCCAATGGTTCAGGTTGGAACTCTGTGGTTTCCAATGGGCCCTTCAAAGGGCAAACCCCGGGCTTCTTTCTCCTCTTCCCCTACATCGAGCAAACCGCTGTTTATAATATGGTCATCGCTCAGGGCGGTAATGTCTCCACCCCTACTGCTTATCAAAACACCAAAATCTCTATGCTTGTTTGCCCCACCGATACCAGCGGCAGTGGTGGCAATGGCTTTGGTAGCCCCGTAGGACCTGATGCGACTTTTGCAATTTCCAACTATGCCTGGAACTATCTCGCCCTAGGCGACCCAGCCAGCAACCGACAAGAAGGCGCAGCCAAGTTGCCAGCTTCTTTCCCTGATGGAACCTCGCAAACGATTTTCTTTGGCGAACGCTACGCTTGGTATGGCAACGCCAATGTCAACGGCACCCCTTGCTCCAGCCTTTGGTTCAATTCTGAAAACCGCTGGATGGCCCAAATCTGCAGCACGCCTTATGCGGGCGGCACGGGTTATGCCCCTTGCCCTCTTTTTCAAGTCAAACCTCTGGTATTGAATGCACCAAACGCAAGTGGTGGCGGCAGTTCACCCCACACAGGTGGCACTACCGTTGGCATGGGCGATGGCTCGGTTCGCAATGTCGCAGCAAGTATTTCCGCTGCTACTTGGGCCAGCCTCTGCGACCCACGCGATGGCGTTCCTATTAACGACTTCTAACTAACTTTCAATCTTTTGCTTTAGGATTATTTTTCATGCCTAACTTTGCACCTTTGCGATTAACCCTCTTCATTGGCTTTGCTTGTCTTCTTCTGGGATGCTCAGAAACACGAAAAGGTGATAAAGCTGAAGTCTTTGGTATGGTAACTCTTGATGGCACTCCCGTGGCGGATGCTCAAATACGCTTTATGCCTAAGAGTAATACAGACCTTGGAACCGCCTTTAGCAGAACGAATGCCCAAGGCGAATTCATCATCAAGCCCGATGCCAACGATAATAACTGGCTTAAACCGGGAAAATACAAAGTGCTGATATCCAAGATCGCACCGATAGAAGTAAAAGCCATGGGCGCCCCCGAAGTCAACCTTTTGCCCTCTAAATACAACTTGCAAGACAAAACACCTTTAAACGCAGAACTTAAAAATGGCGAAAACAAACTCCCACCATTTGAATTAATCAGTAACAAAAAGTAAATCTGACTCAAATTAAACCATGGCTTCTATCTTCCACTTTTTCCCAAATTTCACTTCCATTAACCTTTCCCGTCATTCAAACTAAGTCTATTACTTCACCCCCGGAGAACTCCATGCTAAAGCACACCTTGGCTGCTATTATTTTCATTTTAGTTTTAACCTCTAGCACAATTGCTTCCGAGCTTCGCATCTTTTTTGTCGATGTCGAAGGTGGCGCAGCAACCCTTATCATCACTCCTGCTGGGGAATCACTTCTCATCGATTGTGGTAACCCAGGCAAACGCGATGCTGAACGCATCCACAAAGTTGCTACCGAAAAAGCTGGCCTCAAAGCAATCGATCATCTATTTATCACACATTGGCATCTTGATCATTACGGCGGTGCAGAACGCCTGCGAGCGCTGATGCCCATCCACCATTTTTGGGATCGTGGCATCCCTGAAACTCTTCCTGAAGATGCAAAGAATTTCCCGATGCTCATTGAGGCATATAAAGCAGCAGGTGGTAATAAATCTAAAACCTTAAAAGCTGGTGATGAAGTACCTCTAAAACAATTAGAAGGTGCACCGAAGATAAAATTAAGTATTTTGAGTGCCAGCGGTCAAGTAGTGAAAGATAAGCCAGGCGCTCCTGAAAATCCGATTGCAAAGCAACATCAACCCCGCCCTGAAGATACTTCTGATAACGCTAAGAGTTTAGGATTCTTACTACAGTTTGGCGATTGGAAATTTCTTGATCTGGGCGACCTTACTTGGAATGTCGAATACAAGCTGGTTCATCCTACAGATAAGATTGGCAAAATCGATGTGTATCAAACGACCCATCATGGATTAGAGATCAGCAATAATCCCGTAGTGATAAACACAGTAGAACCCCGTGTTGCTATTTTCAACAACGGTTCGAAGAAGGGATGCCATCCGCAGGTTACGGGAACGCTTAGGCGTGTACCGGGATTGGAAGCAATTTTTCAGGTTCACCGCAATGTAAATGCGGGCCCTGGAGAAAACACCGAACCTAGCTTTATCGCAAATGAAGGCGAAGATTGCTCTGCGGAAACCGTAGTCGTAATCGTTGGCAAGGATGCGAAATCTTACTCCGTGCAAGCCGGCAAGAACAAAGCCAAGAACTTTAAAACGCGTTAAAAAGTAATCCACAACGCGACAATAATTAACCTGCAACACAGCTTGTTGGAATGGAGAATATGGGTTAAACAGATAGGGCAAAAGAGGCTTTATCTTGACCTAAGGTATAAATAGCTTTAATTTAAACTAGTTGAGAATGTACAATTTAATTTGAAGGCGAGGTTTTTATGCCCAGTTTAAACCAGCGCAAAGGATTTACGCTAATTGAGCTTTTAGTAGTAATTGCAATCATTGCAATTTTAGTTGGTTTATTGCTTCCTGCAGTGCAAAAAGTTCGCGAAGCTGCAAATCGTATGATGTGCATGAATAATCTTAAACAGCTAGCTTTAGCGGTACACAATTACGAAACCTCAAATCAAATGATGCCCCGGTATCATGACCCAAACCCGCAACGCAGTAGCTGGGTAATTCAGCTTCTTCCTTATGTAGAGCAGGGTAATTTCGCTGGTATTTTTGGAAAACCTGCGAAGCCAGCAACAGGTGTTTATGTACCCCAATCAGGCGGGGTCGGCGGAACACCTGGCCACTGGGAACCATCCAGTACTCATGATGTTATGACAGATCCTGGCAATGCCGGAACAAGAGAAGTCGTATATCATAATGGAATTGCAGGGTATCAATTAGTCGGGTATGTTGCGCCCACTTACAGGCGCGAACCACCTGATGCACATTATGTTTATGGCGAACCGGGAACACCTATAGTTCCTGGGTACTGGGATCCACCCGGCTCCGAACCACAGCCATCCGGTTCTTGGGATACTCCACTAGCACAAATCACCTTATCTATTCTTCGCTGCAGGTCTGACCCTTCTGCACCCTATGATTTCAAATACAACGGCTGGGCGGTTACCAATTATCAAGCCAACTGGAATGTCTGGGGTGATACCAACGGCAATGGCAGTACCAACGAAGATTATGGTGGCACAGGAAAAAATGCCCCTGCCCAAAAGTTTTTAAATATCAAAGATGGCTTATCTAATTCCATCCTATTAGCAGAAGGTTATGCCCACTGTGATTCCCTTGGGCGCACCGCCTTTTATTCTTGGTCTTATGAAGAATTGTATGGCAATACTTTTGGTCTTACTTATTTGGCAGGGGCCAAAGTGCTGAAATTACCTTATGGGGATTTTCCTTCAGAAACATTAGTAACA
Organism: Gemmataceae bacterium; assembly: GCA_964201235.1. GTDB lineage: Bacteria > Planctomycetota > Planctomycetia > Gemmatales > Gemmataceae > UBA969. The sequence goes on from CAXNFS010000003.1 coordinate 28,621, forward strand.
GGTATGCCTAATACTTACATGTTTCAAGTTAAACCATTGCCTAAAACCTATAACGAATGCCCAACGGGCGCAGATTGCTGTGCTATGCTTTTTGCGCAAACAGGACATGATGTAATGCCGGTTGCCATGGCTGATGGTAGTGTTCGCAGCATGAAAAAAGGGATGAATCAGAAGACTTGGAATTACTTAATGCTACCCCGGGATGGGCAAGTCATTAGCAACCAAGACTAAACCAGAACAATGAAAAAACCAAAAACTATATTCAGTGATTACATCATCGCCAAGGAGGGTGAAAAACCCTTGATTGTAAAGCCAAATGCCATGAAAAAGCTTGTCAAGGATAGATATCTCCTAGGCGATGACTTGGTATTTTGCGATCTTCAAAAGGTATGGAAAAAAGCAAGAAATGTTCAAGGCCTTCGGACCCTATTTGCCAAACTAGAATCTAATTTAAACACAACAACCTCAAGTCCGGAAATTGATGAAGCCTTCGATGTCATCGGGGCAATAGAGCGGGAAAATTTATCTAATCAACCAATTCCTTCCAACAAGACAACTCCCAATTTAATTGCCCCCATAGAAAGTGAACCAGAACTACCCGACAATGATAAACCAGATCTCCAGCAACCAGTTTCTTTACAAGATGCAATCAAACATTTACAAAATAAAACAACTGACAATGATGAGTTAGAAGAAGAAACTTCCTCCTATTCCAAATACTGCAAGCCTAAATACCTAGGTTATGTTGGGATATTCTTTGCCTTCTATTTAAGCGGTTATTATTTGTTCTTTTCACCTTCTTATTCGTTACCTGAAATTAAAGAAGTGATTGTTGGAAATGTGACGATTGACAACAAAACAATAACCACCGGAACCGTCACAGCCATGGCTGATGGTAAAACATCCATGGGAATTATTACTTCTGCAGGGAGTTACAAGATTACAAATCCGCCCAAGGGTGACCTTAAATTTAAAGTTACACCCTTTGCTCCGCCCCCTGATAATTTGGTTACAAAGGGTCTTCCTAAAATAAAAGGCGCGCCATATTTTCCTCCTGCTTACAACAAATATGAAAATGAACTGGCACTCAATTACAAAGGGGGTATCAAGGTTTTTGATATCAACCTGAAAATGTCCCCTCCTTCGCAAAATAAATAACCCCTTCTTTCACCTCTCAATCATAAGTTACAATCGGAAAAGAACTTACCATCGGTAAGCTTTCCGCTTTTTACCAATCAGATTAATCATTAAAAATTGCTCATAATCAAGGTTTTAACCACCTTGATGCTATAATTAATCTAGATGGAGAGTTTCTTAAAGAAGTACCTACCATGCGTGAACAAGAAAAAAAATTCGATGGCTACATCATTGCCAAGGAGGGGTATAAACCTCTGATTGTCTCTGGTGAAGCATTAAAAAAGCTGGCGAAGAAAGGGAAGCTTCGTGCAGATGATCTCGTTTTTTGCGACTTTCAAAAGGTATGGAAAAAAGCTAGGCATGTTAAAGGGTTGCGCACTTTTTTTGCAAAGCGCTATCCGAATTTGAATGGCCCTGTTTCTGAACCCGACATTCATCATGATGAAAAAGATTACGATGTAATTGCCGCAATCGAGCAGGAAAATCTATCCTGTTTGCACACAGTTTCTGCCCAAAGTGCCAATGATGGCGTTTACAATAATTTTTCAATCCCCGATATCCATCATTTTACCGAAGACGAATCTCTTCAAGATGCAGTGGAATACTTGAAAAATGGTGCGCCCTCGGATGATGCTTTTGTCTCGGATTCTTGGTCCGGCCTCTTCAATCCTTTGGTTATTCTTGGCTTTTTCGGCCTGATAATCTTAGTTATTCTAGGCTATTACTTTGGCTTTACCTACCAGGCACCCGTTACTCAGTAAACCCAAAAACCATGTTGGACACTTACCAACCGTTAGCTTTGTGCAAATAAAACTGCTAAAGAACGCATAATAAAGGGGCTTGCCCTGTTTATTCGTTCTTACCTGACCTATTTTTTGCCGATTTATTATGTAGGTAAGCTTTTGGATATTGAACTGTTTCGAAAATTACTTTAAATTTATATATATATTCTTCCTGCAAGAATGCAGCTTATTTGCCAACCGTGGTTTGCCCAGAATGATTGGTCCCCGCTTAGTTCCAACCCGTAGGGCTTCATGCAAAGTCACTTGGGGAAGCACCATATAAACTTGGTTTTCCCGTTCATCTTTTGTGGTTTGTTGATTCTGGAATATACCAGTGCAGCAGAAACTGCACGCACCTCTCCCTTCTATCAGGCATTGATCAGACCAAAAATTCCAACAGAAACAATTTCGTGCCCCAATCCCATTGATGCCTTCTGGAAAGCCTCGCTCAATAAAGCAGGGATCATTCCAGCACAGGAAGCCGACAAACGAACCCTGTTGCGCAGGTTGTATATGGATATGACGGGCCTGCCTCCCAAATCGGAAGAAGTGCAAAAGTTTTTAAATGATGAGTCACCCGATGCCTATGAAAAGGTGGTTGAGAAATTATTGGCATCACCAGCATTTGGCGAACATTGGGGCCAGCAATGGTTAGATCTTGTTAGGTATAGCGATTCTGAAGGTTTTAAAATCGATCGTATCAGACCTGATGCCTGGAAATTTCGCAACTGGGTAATTCAATCTTTTAACGATGATCTTCCTTATGATAAGTTTATGTCTTGGCAAATTGCAGGGGATGAGCTGGCTCCTGATAATAAGGACGCACGCATAGCCACCGGTTTTTTAAGGCTTGCCCCTGAAGAATCCAACGGGGCTGATTACACCCAGATTCGCCAAGATATTTTAAACGATGTTACCGATGTCACCGCACAGGCTTTTCTGGGCTTAACTATGGGTTGCGCCCGATGTCATAACCATAAATTTGATCCCATTCGCCAAGAAGAATACTTTCAGTTTCAAGCATTCTTCAGCAGTATAATTTATCCGGATGCTATCCCACTCAGTTCCATGTCACTTACACCACGCCAAAAGAGCATGGAAGAAAAAGCTCTGTCCATGCGTAAAGATCTCGCGGTAATGATGCGGGACCATGAAAAAGATTTGTTTGAAGAAATCGTAGTTGCATTAGATCCGCAAACTCAAATAGCATTAAAAACCCCACCAGAAAAACGCACCGTTACCCAATCTCAGTTGGCAACTCTGGCAAGCAAGCAAATCGATCGAAGAAAAACAAAGCTCTACCGCAGGTTAAAACCCGAACAACGAACTATTTACGATAAAACATTTGAGAACCTTGCAAACCTTGCAAAAGAATTACCCATCCAAGAAGCTTACATGGGGGTTTCGGAAAAATATGCGAATCCACCTGCAACATTCCGTTTAGCACAAGGCGATGTACGAAAACCCAAAGAAGAAGTACAACCAGGATTTCCCTCATGGATCGAAAAAGAACAGCCTCATATAACGGCATTATCGAATAGTTCGGGTAGAAGAACTGCCCTTGCAAAATGGCTTACCCAGCCTGATCACCCACTTACCAGCAGAGTGATTGTCAACCGCATTTGGCAGGGATATTTTGGTGCAGGGTTGGTTGCAAACCCCAGCGATTTTGGCAAAGCCAGCGAACCTTACCACCAACCCGAAATCCTTGATTGGCTCGCCTCCGATCTTGTCCGTAATCAATACAGCCTTAAATCCATCCACCGCCTAATCGTTAACAGCAGCCCCTACAAGCTTGCCAGCAAAGTTACCGACCAAGAACTGTTAAAGAAAGGTAACCAGATTGATCCGGAAAATAATCTGGTATGGCATGCAGAAGTCCGCAGGCTTTCCGCAGAGCAAGTTCGAGATGCCATCCTTCACGCCTCGGGCGATTTGAATTCAGGTATGCACGAAGGTGTGGTGCGTTTTGCATTACCTGCATCACTCGCAAATAGCCGTTATGCCTGGACAAAAGATGAAGCACTAGCGGCAGCAAAAAAACGCTCCATTTATTTAATTCAAAGGCGCAACATGCCCAATCCATCGCTTGAAGCTTTCGATTTTCCCGATCGAAATCTTAGCTGCTCAAACCGCAATGACACAGTAACTGCGGTACAAGCATTGGCACTCCTGAACGATCCTGAAATTATTGATCATGCCCAAAACTTAGCTGCAAACATCATGCAGAAAGCAGGCAATAACACCCATCAGCAAATTCAAGCTGGATTTTTAGCAATCCTCAAAAGATCTCCCGACTCTAAAGAATTAGAACAGTCCAGAGTTTTTATCGAAGTAACCTCTGCTGCAGTTGACCCTCTCGAAAGGCTCGCGGATCTCCTTCACGCTTTGTTGAACACAAGCGAATTTTTGGAGCTGGAATGATTCCACAATCACGCAGGCAATTTATTCAAACCATGGGTAATGGCTTTGGCTCCATCGCTCTTGGTTCTATGTTGGCACGCGATGCGCAGGCTTCTAATCTTTCGGATGACCCACTTCGCCATCACCCTTCCAAAGTGCGTAGCATCGTTTGGTTTTTTCTCGATGGTGGACCAAGCCATATCGATCTGTTAGATCCAAAACCTGCTTTACAAAAACTCGCTGGGTCTCCCCTGCCACCAAGCTTTGCCAAACCACAAACCGCCATGGGTGTCACTGCTAACACCCCTCTCCTGGCTTCTAAACGAACTTTCAAAAAGCATGGGAAATCAGGCATCCCACTTAGCGACTGGCTGCCTAATCTTGCGCGCCATGCCGATGATATTGCTGTATTACGCTCTTGCGTCGGCGAAGGATTGACCCACGTCGCAGGCGTTTCACATATGAACACTTGCAGCCAGCTACCGGGAAGGCCTTCACTAGGTGCTTGGTCGGTTTATGGTTTGGGAAATGATTGCGACAACCTACCCTCTTTCGTAGTTCTTTCCGACCGCAGAGGTGATGTACCCGGTGGGAGTCGCAACTGGGGTAGTGGCTTTATTCCAGCAACCTATCAGGGAACTCGATTTCTCGAAGGCCCTGAGCCAGTGCTCTTCCACGCTCCGCCGCCTCAAATCACTCCCCTTAGACAACGAAGAAAACTTGACTATTTGAACTGGTTGAACGAAAGACACAAAAACCAATCCACACCAACGGATAGGCTTGATGCTCGCATTGCCAGTTACGAACTCGCCTGGAAAATGCAAACCAGCATTCCCGAAGTGAGCAATCTTTCTAATGAAACCCGCGAAACTCTCAACCTTTATGGCACCGAAAACGAAACCACCAAAGCTGCTGCTCGTGCCTGCCTGATGGCAAGAAGGCTTGTCGAGCGGGGCGTGCGATTCATTCAAGTTTATCTGGGTAGTGGCAGCGCTTGGGATGCCCACACTGATCTCGAAGGTAATCATTCAAATCTTTGCAAAGAAACCGATCAACCTGTCGCTGCATTTCTCAGCGATTTAAAACGCAGAGGTTTGCTAGAAGAAACTCTGGTTATATGGGGCGGTGAGTTTGGCCGTACACCCATGAGCGAAAGTGGCGATGGCCGTGATCACAACCCATGGGGATTCTCGATGTGGTTTGCAGGGGGCGGAGTTAAAGCAGGCTCTATTGTAGGTAGCACTGATGATATCGGGCTTTATGCAGTTGATCGCCCAGCCCCCATCAAGGATATTCATGCCACAATTCTGCGGATTGCAGGCTTGGAAAATGATTTGCTTACTTACAAACATAACGGCAGAGATGAACGAGCAACCGTTACTGATGCAACCGTGATCGACGAATTACTAGCCTGATAAAACATTTCACCAAGTTGGAATTTATGCACCAGCGGATTAACATCCGCCGCTCATTAAGATAATCATTTCCAAGTTGGAGTTTATGCACCAGCGGATTAACATCCGCCGCTCATTAAGATATGCCTATTTCGCAACCGAGCACAGTTCTACCATATGACCATCCGGGTCGCTTATAAACACTTGCACATACCCATCTGGCCTCAATTTAGGGCCCGAAAGAATTGGAATATTATTTTGCTTAAGAATCTCAATGACGGCATCCGCATCAGCAACTTCAAATGCAAAGTGAGGGCCGCGAGTTTGTCTTTTTTCCAAAGACAAAAGATTGCCAGCAGGCGAAGATCCTTCATACTCAAGGATCAAATGCATCTGTACCCGACCTAACTGAAACCACAAACCATCAAAAGAGAACGGTGGCCTTGGAACCAGCCTCATACCCAAAATGTTTACATAAAAGTTCTGCGATGCTTTAAGGTCTTTTACCACCAAGGTAATGTGATCAAAAGCTTTTACCTGAAGTAATGATGTAGGGTTTTCTATTATTGGCAGTGCTTCTATTTTTAAAGAAGCAATTTGCATCAACTCAACCGCCTCACGGCCTGTCATGCCAAGCACAATACCAAAGGAAGCAGCTTTGGGGGTCATGCCAACGATTTTGGCTTCGAATAAATCTTCAGGTTCTTTAAGCGGATTCGCAGGGGTTCCCTTGGCAATTGCGATCGCCTGATCAAACTCCGCAGGCGTTTTAAGATCATAGATACCACACCCAACAATCCCTGCTGGGGTAATGATCGAGCAATACTGGCCTTTGTCCCATAAATTGCAAATGCCTAGGGCGTAGCCATGCTTGAACTGAATCCAACGGCTAGAAGAACTAGGCAAAGAAGCCATGGCGGATAATTCCCCAAGAGAAATCACGCACCATGGTAGTCAATTTCAGTGACTTGCAATGCGTACTTATGAATGAAGTCTCTGCGAGGTTCAACCTTATCGCCCATGAGGGTACGAAACATTTCGTCAGCCTTAAAAGCATCATCAAGTTTAATTTGCATGAGGGTGCGCTGATGGGGGTCAAG
>CAXNFS010000004.1:0-33478 GCA_964201235.1 Gemmataceae bacterium
AGTCGCTTCAGGCTTTCGATGAGCCGTTCGTTGTCTCTGGGATGCAATCCAATGCTGGGCTCATCAAGGATATAAAGAACGCCTACAAGGCCGCAGCCAATTTGGCCTGCTAGTCTAATGCGCTGTGCCTCGCCGCCAGAAAGCGTAGGTGCAGATCGTTCAAGTGAAAGATAATGAAGGCCGAGGTTTAAAAGGAACCCGATTCTTCCTCGAAGTTCTTTAAGAACTTCATCAGCAATGAGAGCATGAATGGGAGAGATTTTTTTTGCGAGGACGCCATTGATTGGATCAAGCCATTCAGCAAGTTCTGAAACAGGAAGAGAACAAAGATCGACTAGAGACTTGCCTGCAATTTTAACAAAGCGTGCCTGAGGGTTTAAGCGTTGGCCATGACACGCAGAGCATTTCATAACGCGCATGTATTTTTCAAGTTGATACTTTCTGGGTCCAGCCGCAGTTTTCTTGAAGCTTACTTGTAACTGGGGCACAACTCCCTCCCAGATTCCACCATGCTTCCAAACCCCACCACCACGCATCTTCCATTCGTAAACGATATGAGTATCGCCGCTACCAAAGAGAAGCCAATCCTGATGCTGTTTAGGTAAATCTTTCCAAGCAGCTTTAGGGTCGATGCCAAGGGTGTTGGCTACCCCAGCATAGATATGCCTGCGCCAGCGGCCCATGGCTTGAATTTTTCCGAGAATTGCAATCGCGCCCTGACTAAAGCTAAGAGAAGGGTCAGGCACCATCAAATCAGGATCAAAACTATAGGAAATGCCCAGGCCATCACATTGCATGCACATGCCATGTGGACTATTAAAGCTGAATAACTGCGGGGAAGGGGGCTCTACGCTTTTATTGCATTGTAAACATGCGTAATGCGAAGAAAGCAAAATGTCGTCGTAGGTGCCATCTTCTTTTTCGATAGCAACAATAAGAGAGCCTTTGGATTGTTGAAGCGCTTGTTCAACCGCCTCTGCGAGCCTGGAACGCAAGTCATCATCAATTTTCAGCCTGTCGATAACTACTTCGATATCGTGTTTGATTTTGCGATCAAGTTTGATGTCTTCCCCCAACCGAAAGACTTTCTTATCAGCTCTGGCACGAACAAACCCTTTGCGTTGAAGATCTTCGAAAAGATCTTTGTATTCTCCTTTTTGGCCCCGAATCAAGGGAGCAAGAACTAGAAATTTAGTGCCTTTGGGCAGGACTAAAATTTGCGCTAGAATTTGTTCTCTGGATTGGGCTGTGATGGGGTTGCCACAATCATGGCAATGGCCAAGTCCTATTCTTGCAAAAAGAACGCGAAGGTAATCATGAATCTCTGTAATGGTGCCAACAGTACTTCTGGGATTCCTGCCTGCGGATTTTTGTTGAATGCTGATCGTGGGTGATAAGCCCGAAAGAAAATCGACATCGGGTTTCTGGAGTTGTCCCAGAAATTGCCTAGCATAGCTCGATAAAGATTCAACATAACGCCTTTGGCCTTCAGCGTATAGGGTGTCAAACGCAAGCGAACTTTTGCCTGATCCACTTACCCCCGTAAAAACAATAAGTTGGTTTCTTGGGAGAACCAAACTGATATCGCGGAGGTTGTGTTCTCGTGCCCCTCGAACCACAATCGTTTGAGTATCTTCAGCTTTCATAATTCCCATTAACCTTGGATGTTTACCGTAGTTCGGTTGTCGCATTGCAGATAGAATTGATTATAAGAGAAACCTGTGGGGTAATTCCCAATTCAGGGTTAACAATTGGCAAAATGGACGAGACCGCTAAGGCAGATGCCGTTTAAATCTTCAAAAAGATGAGATTAGTTGAGCTTATCGGGAACCCTTAGAAAACTTGGATAAAAGCCTAATTAAGGGAACCTTTTGCAACAAATTGCGTCTAACTAACTAGGGTTAAAGTGAATTCCTTAGATGACCACACTCTGATTCGACTGGTGCTTGAAGGTAATACTTCGGCATTTGATGTCATCGTAAGGCGTTACAATACAAAGGTTTACAGCTTAGCGTATCGGCTTTTGAACAGTGTTGAAGATGCAGAAGATGTGGCTCAAGATACTTTTTCGCAAGCATTTAAAGGTTTAGGTAGTTTTCGGGGGACCTCTAAATTTTATACATGGCTTTTTAGGATTACTTACAACCTTGCGATTAGTCAAAGACGGAAACGCAAGCCCGCCTTATCCTTAAATAGTCAGACCGATAGCCAGGGTGAGATAACTTTGCCCTCCGATGACGCGAGCCCCATGAAAAACATGGAAGATGAAGAGGGTAAAACCTTGATGGATAAGGCACTAGGTTTGCTTTCGCTGGATCATAGGGCAGGTTTGGTGTTAAAGGAAATAGAAGGTTTTTCCTACGAAGAGATTGCTTTATCGCTTGGTGTGCCGGTAGGAACGGTAAGAAGCCGTTTACATAGGGCTAGGCTAGAATTAAGGGCGATCTTGGAAAAGCTAGACAAGGAAAGAGCTGATTTATGAAAAAACACGAACTGAAGTTGCTGACTGCATTTGTTGATGGCGAACTTCCTTCAAGCATGCAGAATGAAGTAAATGAATTATTGCAAAATTCAGCCGAAGCTCGAGAATTCCTGCGTTTATTGAAACAAGATGCTTTAATGATTCGCAATCAGGTTCCAATGGAATGCAGTTATAAGCTAACACAAAAAATCCTTAATAATATTAAGGTCAGGCCTTTGTCTCGAATTGCTCATTTAAACAAGCGCGATGATCTGATGATGAAGCCTTGGTTCTCGCTAGTTGCGGTGGCTGCGATTCTTGCTGTTACCACTTTTGTATCTTTTTACGCAGTTAATGCATTTCTAGCTATGCAGGAAAACGAACAAGGAAAAGGGCAGTTGGCTCGTTCCTTTAACCAAAATGTTGAAAACGACAAGAATGCGCAAGCAGATAATTTAGAATCCATCGCAAAGGCTGAACAAATTGCAATGCAAGAGAAGCAAAATTTGCTTCCTGTGTCTCCTGAACAAAATAAAGAGAATGATAAATTTGCAAATATGCGCCCTCCTGTAGGGAAAAAAAACAAATCCGCTGACATAGCATCAAAAGGTAAAGAATTGCTTGCAGCACCTGCAAATGAAACTTTTAATTTGATCAAGGTGGATGCGCCTTTACCATGGGTTTTGCGCAAAAAAGATGTTGATGGTGAAGTAACTGGCAGGGTGCTTTCAAAAGTTATCAGCCATGATGCTCGCTTGAAAATAGAGCTTTCTTGCAAGGATAATGCTGCTGCATTTGCTCAACTTAAAATGAATTTAAACAAGATGGGGTATTTTGTTTATTCGGATGTCAGCACTTTAATGCGTTTAAAAAACAAAAATGATAAGTCGCCCGTTAATTACATGATTTACCTTGAGAACGCTAATGTTAACGATCTAGCGCAGTTGCTGGGGCAAGAAAAGCCTGCGCTAGCCAAGGATGTTGCTAAAGTAACCTCAACGGGTTCTTTCTGGGTGGCTTTAGTCGTATCAAAATTGTCGTCAAATGACCGTAAAACCATGAAATCTGTTTTGGGCTTTGAGCCAACAGAGCAGGGCGGTTCTTCCCTCAATACTATTTCTAAACCTGCCAATGATTCAAATGAACCAGCCAAAGGAAGCTCTTTGCAATCATTGAAAAAGAATAAGAGTCCAGCATTGGCGGTGTCTTTCACCGCAACACAAAATCTGGTCAATAGCGCTGAAGTAAAGCAATATCTGGAAACTGTCAAATCCAGTAATCAGTCCGGTATCAAAGTGCTTGTAGTTTTAAGAACAGAAAACTAAGGCATAGCGCTGGTGATTCTTGTGGGTGGATTGCTAAATAGTAGAGGTAGCACTTTTTTATTCATGTATGGTTGGCCATAGGCGCCATAGTGACCACCGTTATTTCCAATCAAAGCATCTTCTGTCTTCCAAGGATATTGCTTCAATTTTGTTGCAACGAGTAATTCTTCTTCGCGGTTTCTTGTTACTGGACTAAAGCCATATCTTCCCGCTGCATTCTGAGTTTTTCTGAGATCAGCGGTTTTTGTGAATTTTAAAATTGGTCCAAGAATAAAGGTGTCTTCATGGCTGTAAAAAACATGAACACTATCTTTTACTGCTGCTATAGCAGGAATAATTGGGTAATCCTTGGATACGGAAGGCCCCAAAAGAATTAGCCTTTCGATGGTGTTTTCGTTCAGCAGTGAAACGCCAGAAAGTGCAACGGAAGTTCCTGCACTATGGGCGAGAATGTTGATTTCAGCATCCGGATGCTGTTTTTGAATGATTCGAATAGAACTAGCGAGCTTTTCGCCTTGTTCGGAAATATGAGGCAAATCTGTTTGATCTGCAACAATTCTTAAATACCCGTGGGACCAATGGAAACGCTGTAGTTCCATGTTTGGGGGCAAAAGATCGAGCGATTTTTCCAAAACTTTAGCGACTGCTTGGAAATCGCCTGCACCCTCAATTAAGATCAGAAATTTCTTCTTAGCGGGAGTGCCAAAAGAAAATTGTGAACATATTGCTGTTAGCCCAAGGGAGAGAATATTTCGACGGCTAAGCATATTAAGAAAACCTCATACTGGGGATATCTTTCTATCTAATCGCTTTTATTGGGTTTATACCTTAGTTTTAAAAGTGATTTAACCGCTATAAGTTTAGATCTAGCACTAATGCATCGCTAAATGTTTAGCTATATTGCCCAATTTTTTGAAAGATGGGCTAACTGGGAAGACAGTTGTCATTTGTTTTTTTTCAATCTCTCCGATGTCTTAATTCGTCTTAATTTTAGAACTAATACGAATTCACTTTCATGGGTGCATCATGTTATACAAATTTGCAATCATTCTTGGCTTAGCCGTTCTAATAAATCCCTCTGTTTTATTGGCAAGGGGCCTTTTGATTCCAGAAGACAAAAAAATCGCACCACTGATTCTCATCAAACAAATTGTTGATTTTAAAATCGAAGATCAAATCGCGGAAACCATGGTTGAGCAGGTTTTTTACAACCATAGTGATAGGCCTTTGGAAGCCACCTATATATTTCCCGTTCCTAAAGGTGCTTCTGTGAATAAATTCACCATGTGGGTGGATGGCAAAGAAACCAAAGGTGAATTATTGGAAGCTGATAAAGCCCGCGAAATTTATACAAGCATCGTGCGAAGAATCCAAGATCCAGGATTGCTCGAATATATGGAAAATAACCTTATAAAAATGAGGGTTTTTCCTGTTCCCGCCCGGGGGAATCAGCGTGTTTCGGTTTCTTATACTTCTGTCATCCCTAAGGAGGGCGACATTATGGAGTTTATTTTTCCGTTAAAAGGTGAAATGCGGTCCAATCAGGTCGCCCAAGATTTCTCACTTTCTGGAACCATCAAGTCCCAGCATGGTATTGCAAATACTTACAGCCCCACCCATGACATTAATACGCAGCGTAAATCTGATAAAGAGGTTTCACTCAGTTTGAACAAAGCCGGCCTAGTAGGCTACAAGGATTTTCAGCTTTTTTATTCTTTTTCCGACAAAGCAGTTGGCATGAGTATGCTCACTCACCGCCCCATAGCAACCGAAGATGGGTATTTTTCATTGATGATTAATCCTTCTATGAAGGGAAACAAGGTAAAGCCGATGCCCCGGGATTTTGTTTTTGTTATGGATACCTCAGGAAGTATGCGTGGTCCGAAAATGGAGCAGGCTAAAAAAGCACTGAAATACTGCATCAACAGCCTTGGTGAAAACGATCGTTTTTCGATGCTTAATTTCGCCACCGCTGTCAGCTTGTTTCGGGATGAATTTGTGCCTGCCAACGAGGAATTTAAGAACACAGGAAGAAAATGGATCGAGGGATTAGATTCCACAGGCGGTACTGCGATCCGAGATGCCTTACTTGCTGCATTAGAAATTCGAGGTAATGACGCATCTAAACCGTTTATAATTGTTTTTTTTACCGATGGAATGCCAACTATTGGTGAAACTAATCCTGAAAAAATTACCCGTGATGTTCTTGCCAAGATTAAGCCCAATACCCGCATATTTACTTTTGGTGTGGGCGATGATGTCAATGCAACCATGCTTGATATGCTTGCGGAAAAAACAAAAGCTGCAACCACTTATGTTCGCCCTGCAGAAGATATCGAAATCAAATCCAGCTCCATGGTTTCGAAAATCAGCAACCCAGTGCTTGTTAACCTCTCCCTGACTTTTTCGCCCGACATAAAAGTTCTAGATATCTATCCGACCAGCTTACCCGACATTTTTGAGGGTAGCCAGTTAATGGTGTTTGGGAAATATAAAGGGAAGGGTGGTTCAGCAATCAAATTGAGTGGCGATCTCGCCAATGAAAAGAAAGAATTTGTTTACGAGTATAATTTTCCCGAAAAGACTTCAGATTCCAAAAGCTTTGTAGAGCAATTGTGGGCACGAAGGAAAGTTGGATTTCTACTCGACCAGATTCGTGCCAATGGTGAGAAAGGTGAACTTGTGGAGGAGGTTACCAAGCTTGCAAAGAAATATGGGATAACCACTCCCTACACAAGTTATTTAGTTGTTCCCGATCATGTTGCATACCCTATTCATAGGCCGGTTCCTGGTTATCCCACGCCCAAGCTTCCAGTTCCGTTTGGCTTGCTACCCTCATCGGGTGGTGATGGAAATCGCAAAGTTCTTGAATTTGCGCGTGAAAATCAAAGCAGGCCAGGCCAACTTGCAGAGGGCAGGGCGACTGCTGCTGAAAAGGCTTCGGAGTTTGCTGGACTTGCAGGTGCTCCTGGTGCAGAGCAATTGAAAAAAGCTTTGGATGCAAAGGGTGATCTCGATCGTGCCAAGGATGCTTTGCGAAGGAGGGATCAGAACGCTGTTCAAGGAGGTAAGATGGGGGTTGATCTATCGGTCCAAAATCAAAGCTTTAGAGATCAGACCACTGTTTCTGAAACTGCAATCAAACAGATTTCAGGGCGAAGCATGATCGAGGTGGGCGGGGTTTGGATTGATGAGGGGTTTCTTAAGACAATGCCCACAATGGTTATTCAGGCTCAAAGCGATGCGTATTTCCGATTATTAGAAAAACAGCCCCAGTTAAGAAAACTATTTGGTCTGGGCAACTATTTGATTTGGGTAACCCCCGGAAATACCGCCTTAGTAATTGATACACAAGAAGGCAAAAACACGATTTCTGACCAAGAAATTGAGCATATGTTTGCTCCAAACAAATAACATGCTCTAAGAGTGAAGATCAGAACTTTTGCTTGTTATCGAAATTTTCATGGCCTTAATCTCTAGACTATGTTTAACATAGGCTAGAGATTTTGTTTTTCCATCTTTGTGGAGATTGCCATGAGTGATTTTGTAAGTAAGAATTCGCGTAGAGTATTTGTTAAGCAGGCCTCACTGGCTTTGCTTGGAACCAGCCTTGCTACGACTTCAATTTTAAAGGCTCAAGAATTCTTGGGTAAAAAACAGTCCACTCCGAAAATTATCTTGGGTGTTCAGACTTACACTTACAGAAACTTTGATCTCGAAACTGCTTTGAAAAAAATGAAGGAACTTGGCGTTACGCAAGCTGAGTTTTATCAAAAGCACATTCCTGCAACTAGCACCCCAGAGCAACTCAAGGCTATCTTAAATCTTTGCAAAGAATATGGCGTTAAGCCAGTTGCCTTTGGCGTGCAAAAATTCACCAAAGATCATGACGCCAACAAGAAAATGTTTGATTTTGGCAAGGCTATTGGCCTTACCGCGATTAGCGCAGACCCCGATCCCGATAGTTTCGAAAGCCTCGACAAGCTTTGCGCTGAATATAAAATTGCTGTCGCAATTCACCCGCACGGTCCCGCAGGTAAGGGGCAACTTCATCGCTGGTATAGTGCTGAATTAATCATGGCAGGGGTGAAAGATCATCATCCATTGATTGGCTCATGCTTGGATACCGGTCACCTTATCCGATCTGCTCAATTGGGGAAAAATCTTGATCCAGCAACTGAAGTTCGAACCATGGGTAAACGAAACTTTGGAATGCACCTTAAAGATCACGACAATAAAAAACATACCGATGTGGTTTTTGGCAAGGGTATTCTGGATGTAGATTCTGTGCTCAAGGCCTTGAGTGATGTAGGATTCAATGGCATGATTAGCATTGAATATGAAGCCAATCCTCAAGACCCATCCCCAGATCTTAAGGCATGCATCGACATCTTTAACACCGCGGTAAAAAAGATTTCTTGATAAACCATTTGGAAAGAGAATATGTCCATTAACTTGCCTGTTGAACAGATAGAAGAACTTAGGAATACCAAGTACAACGCTACAGTTGTTGAATTAAAAAAAGCTCATTCTGACCTGATGATTGTTCGGGTGAAACCGGATAAGGCCATAAGGCCGCATCGTGCTGGTCAGTATACTTTGCTTGGTTTGGGTTACTGGGAAGGTAGATATCCTGGTTGCCAAGAAGAATCCATTCCTGAAGAAGAGGTGACGAAACTTGCAAGGCGGGCTTATTCTCTTTCCAGTTCAATTCTTGGGCCTGATGGTTCATACATCAAGGCCGAAGAAAATGATTGGAACGAGTTTTATATTGTTTTGGTTAGGGAAACCGGGCGGGAGATTGCGCCTGCGCTGACCCCAAGGCTGTTTAATCTCGAAGTTGGTTCCAGACTTTTCATGGGTGAAAAAATTACCGGGCATTACAATCTTTCTCATGTAAAGCCTGATGATGATGTGATCTTTTTTTCGACCGGAACAGGTGAGGCTCCTCATAACTACATGGCACTTGAGATGCTACGAAATAATCACCAAGGGAAGATTATTTCTGCTTGCTGTGTGCGCCTTGGAAAAGATCTTGGATATCGCGAAGTTCATGATGTACTTATGAAGAAAGCTCCCAATTACAAATACATTCAACTTACAACCCGCGAAGGCGACCCTTCCAAAAAGCGTTATTTGCAAGATTTAGTCAGGTCTGGCGAACTTGAATCGATACTCGGTTCAAAACTTAATCCTTCAAAGACCCATGTTTATCTGTGTGGTAATCCCGCAATGATTGGGGCCCCGTTCAAACATCTGGAAACAGGTGTGCGAACTTACCCTCAGCCTGAAGGTATCATCGAGCTTTTAGAATCCCGCGGTTTTAATGCAGATTTAGGCCATGGTCATGCCCCAGGCAATATTCATTTCGAAGAGTATTGGTCTTAACCCTGAAGCTAGCTATTGAGTTGTTGCTGCTTTGCGAAATACCGCAAAATTGAATTACCTAGGAATAATGAAATGGTTGACCAAGTCACCCCGGCAACCCACAGTAGCAATGTGTAGATGTTCGCGCCGCTAAGATCTTTGTTTAGCAAAATTCCCATCATGATCGGTATTACGAGAAAGAAAATAGCGAGAGCTTTTTGTTTGGACTCCAGCATTCTTGTAAGGCAAAAAGCAGGCAGGATTAAAATTCCGAAATGCGCTTTGCTCGACATGGGAGAAAGCAAAAGCATTGCGCAAAGGATCATCGAAGCTTCAAGTGCAAATTGTGGCGATCCTGTGCTGTTTAAGTTGCTAGGATTTCCTGGCCATCCCCAGCAAAATAAAGTCATTGCCGTGCCAAAGATTACCAAACCCATAAGGATAGGTTTTACTTTCGGGGATTGCGCATTATCGGGCTCAATGATGACCGAGTATTTGCCTTCTTTTGTTTCGATATGGGTTTGAGTAAATCTTTTTCCTGTACCTGCCAGCGATTGGTTATAAATGATCTCGCTGCCCCAAGTTCCTGGTACAAAATCTGGTTTAGCCATCGGGGCTAAAAACCGCTCGACGAAAATCATCGGTCTTGGTTTTCCTTCAGGCGGAAGGCCAAGAATAATGTCTGGGATAAAGTTGCAAAACAAGAAGCCCACTGCAAATGCCAGAGTCGCTTTCCACCGGAACCTGTAGATCAAATAAGGAAGAAATAAAAGCGGAGTCAGTTTGCAGGCAGCAGCTACTCCTAATAATATGCCACCATTAATGTCTTTGGCTTTTGATAGTTGCAGGCATCCGAACAGGATTGTGCCAGCAATGATAACATCGAATTGTTGGTGGGAAAGGCAGTTGAGAAAGTAGGTCGTAACGCAAGTTAAGCCTATGATAAAAGCGATCCAACCGAATTTTTCGTTTGATGCAAAAACAGACTTACTGATTTTCCAAGCGCTATCGATGGCCAGATAAAAGAAAAAAATATTGATGGTTCCCCAGCTTAGTCTGGAGAGCCATTGGGGTAGCGAGTTAAATGGGATGCAAATAAAAGCCATCCAAGGTGGATACATGAAGACGGAACCTTCATGATAAATATCTTCGCCTTGGAGTAAAAGCTTGGCGTAAGTTTTAAAAACGAGGTCGAACTCGGAGTTGGTGCGAAGAAATATGGGAGATGCTGCAGCGATAAGCAAAATCATACTGATGGAGAAAAGTAAGATTCTGCTTTTTAAAGACACAGTATTGTGATTCGAATGGGTCGGTATAATAATTGACATCCAAAACCATCCGGTTTGTTGAGGCTTCCTTGAGGAAGTCGTTTTTGATCTTGTATTCAAATACAATAAATTGAAAAATCTAGCAATAGAATGAATGTCATAAGTTGTTTGATGTTTTTTACTTGATAGGATATAAGCAGTTATAGGTTTGGATGGAATTAGTCATAATGATTTTTTGAGGGGTCAATGAGTTCGCAAGCTAGATTACCATTTGAAAAAGAAATATACGCGCTGGAGGATCTTCTTTCATCATTGGAAGTTAAAGAAGGTTCAGATATTGCAAACAGTGAAGAGGTCCGTCGTATTCGCAAAGAAGTTGCCAGCCTTAAAAAAGTAAAATTTGGGAATCTGACTTCTTGGGAAACGGTTTTAGTTTCCCGCCATCCTGACCGACCTCAGATGATGGATTATGTGGAAATGATTTTTGATGACTTTGTTGAATTGCATGGCGATCGTGCCTTTGGTGATGACCGTGCGCTTCGAACCGGATTCGCAAGAATCGGAGAGCATCGCGTTTTGTTGGTCGGTCATCAAAAAGGCCATACCTTGCAAGAGCGCAGAGAATGCATGTATGGTTGTGCCCATCCCGAAGGTTATAGAAAAGCTTTGAAGAATATGAAGTTGGCAGAAAAGTTTGGCCTGCCCATCATTTGCCTTATTGACACTCCGGGGGCTTTCCCTGGTATAGGTGCGGAAGAGCGCGGTCAGTCTTCGCTTATCGCTGCCAATATTCTTGAAATGTCATGCCTCAAGACCCCGGTAATTTGTGTGGTCATTGGGGAAGGTGGCTCGGGCGGTGCTTTGGGGATTGGGGTTGGCGACAAGGTTTGTATGCTTGAGTTTTCGTATTACTCAGTGATCAGTCCGGAAGGGTGCGCGGGTATTCTTTGGAAAGCTGCCACCGAGATTACTAAACCAATCGCCGCTGATGCTTTAAAGCTGACCTCGAAAGAGTTGTCAAAGTTGGGGATTGTAGATGCAGTTATTCCAGAACCATTGGGCGGTGCGCATCGAGACCCCAAGGAAATGTCGAACACCTTGAAGTCATATTTACTTCGATACCTTGGAGAGTTACTACAACTTCCCGTTGATGAGTTGCTTGAAAAGCGGTACCAAAAATTCCGCAACATGGGTGTTTTGTTGGAAGGCAATTCACAAGAGCAATCTGTTGGCTCTGCGTGATATCTTTCGTTCCTATCTGATTCATAAAAGAATTTGAAGCTATACCACGAATGAAACATAAGATCCGTTATCGGACGCTGCAGGAAGGCAGGATTTGCCGGGTTCTTATAATAGCAACGTCCGATAACGGCTGTTATGTTTCATTTAAGCTATAAAGCCTTTTTGGCTCTCCCGCCCTTTGTTTTCAGTCTTTTTAAGCGACACCACCAAGAATATATTGTTGTTGGCCCAGGCTGCTCTTGTGGGTATATTATGGACTGATCTCTACTGTTTTTTTCTGCCTTCCTTAGGATCAGCCCAACATGAATTTAAACAAAACTCCTAACGAAGATCACAAAGTTTTACGCGTTGGCATGATCGGCCTCGGGATGATTTTTGATGAAACCTACAAGCCTGTTTTTCTGGAGTTGGCGAACTCGCCTCTTTACTCCCCTGCTACCGGGCCTGTCGATATTCGTTGGACAGCGGCTGCAACCCGAACCGGAACCAGGGGGCAAAATTATCTCCAGCAGTTGAAGCACCTTATTCCTCCTTTTGAAAATTGCCATGGCGATGACGCTATTCAAAAACTGCTCGCATCCAATGTTGATATGGTCTGTGTTGCAACGCCTGATGACCGGCATTTTGAAGCTGCGAAAATGGCTCTCCTTGCGGGCAAGCATGTCTTAATCGAAAAGCCATCGGTTCTAACTCTTGAAGAATTGGAGCAACTTCAAGAAATTGCTGATCAAAAGAAAGTTCTCGCCAAAGTTGTTTATCACAAGCTTGCAGACCCCGATCATAAGAAATTGCGCACTCACTATGCGGATTCTGTTTTTCGTCATGTTAATAATGGCTACTGCTCTTTGCTTGAACCCAAATCAATCAGTGGAAAACAATTTGCAGAATGGATAGTCGGGAGGAATCCGGGTACTTATGTTGCGGTCCACTATATCAAGTTAATTGATTTTACATTTGGGCCTGCAAGCGTTCAACCCGGTTGGGAGTTGATCCGTATCAATGCAACAGGCCAGAGGGGTTTGGTCGGAAATTCCGATGGGCCAACTTGGGATTCTTGCCAGCTTCAAATCACTTATAGGCACCCAGATAATCGTGAAGCTACTTTTGATATTCATACTAGTTGGGTGATGCCTGATAATTTTCCTGGGTATGTTGAGCAAGAGGTTCAATTTCGTTTTGATAATGCTATTTGGAGCGCCCATCAACGAAAACGCGGGGTCGAAATGGCGATTGAAGATTGCACTCCTAATGAACTTAAGAACACTCCCAATTATCATTACAATGGTTCTTTTTTAGAGCCTTGGGGTAAACGCAGCCAGCGTGGTTATGGCTTAGAGGTCATTCATCGGTTTTTTGAAGAGGTGGCTTTTGTTGAGTTTGCAGGCACTGCCCTAACTCGGGATGAAAGATTGCAATCGATGAAAGAACTTTCTTACAATGATCTTAGTGCCGATAGAAATACGGTTGCGATTGTTCAGGCGATGGAGGCGATTTTGTCTGAGCATGTTTTGGGCAATCCGGGAGCCCAAGTTTTGGTAAATGGCCCAGATGGTGGATTGGTGTTATATCGGCCTGGTAAGTCCGGGCATTTGGTTCTGCATGCTTCGAAAGTTTAAGGCTTAATGGAATATTGTTTACATCTGTACTTGCCAAGGAATTACAGCTATTCTGTAATAGTTATATTAAGTGCTTCTAAAGGAAATTGTTCATGATTAAACCTATTCATCATCCAGGTGAAAACAGCTCGAACGAAATTCGTAATCACTTGGTGAATATTGAACCAAAATCTTTGCGTACCTTTACCCCAAGCCAGGCGATTTTAGCGAAAAGTGCTGGTTCATTTCATTGGACTCCTGAAGGAAGAAAACTTTACGACTTCACTTCCGGCGTACTGGTGGCGAATCTTGGGCATAACCCCGTTCGATGGACCAAAAGGTTTTTTGAATTGATGGGCTGGAGCAATCTTGGTGTTACCAAGGACTCTGATGGTTATTTTCCTGCTGTCACCATGACCGCATACAATGCTGCAACTCCAATTGAAATTCAGGCTAGTGAAAGATTGCTTGCCTTAATGCGGGTTCACCCTGTTGGCTCAAGAATGCAGCAGGTTCTTTGGGCCGCTTCGGGGTCCGAAGGAATTCAAAAAGCTTTGTGGGCTGCGATGGCAAAGGATAAAAACCGCGACATGATTATTGCAACCCGCTATGGGTTTCATGGTAAAAAAGGTTTGTCCAACGCCATCACCGGTACTGAAAATGATAAGGAACGCGACCCCAGGGTTAAATTTATTTCATTTCCTATGTGTGAATGTAATGACCTTTCAATGCGGGATAATCCGTTTGATTTTTCGCATTACCAAAAAGAATTGGATTCCCTTTGGAATCAATATGGACGCAAGTTGGGCGTGTTAGTCACCGAGCCTTATTTGGGTGGTGGCGGTTCTTATCATCCCCCAAAAGAATATCTTCAGATGCTCGTGCGTTTTTGCAGAGAGAAGGATATCGTTTTTATTCTTGATGAAGTGCAGGCTAATTTTGGCCGTACTAGTCAGAACTTCGCTTACGAAACCTATGGCATTGAACCCGATATTGTTGTTCTGGGTAAAGGCTTGGGGAATGGTGTTCCCGTGGCTGCAGTGGTAGGCCGAAAAGATTTGTTTGATTGTTTGGAATATGGTGAAGCATCGGACACTTGGAGTGCCAATCCGCTTTGTTGTGCTGCGGTAATTGCAACCCTAGAAGAATTTGAAAACGGTAAAGTCCTCGAGCATTCTCGCAAAGTTTCTGCCATTATTGAAGAAGGCTTGATTGCCCTTAAAAAAGATCTGCCTTTTGTTGCGAATGTTCGTGGCGAAAAAGGTGGTATGGTGTGGGGTGTTGAGATGGCGGATTGGGCCGGGAAAAATTCCCATGCATGGGCTTGTGCCATGGTTGAAGCTTGTTACCGTGGGGATACCAATGGCGATGGAATTCATATTCTTGGGCCGTTAGCTCGGAAAGTGGTCAGAATATCTCCCCCGCTTACTCTTTCGCTGGCAGACGCTGCAGCCTCGATGAAATTATTGCATAAGCTTCTAGCTCCTTTGGTTGAAAATAATGTTGATCACGGGGCAGCCATTATTACCGCCATTGCGGGTGGGCGCTAAATTAGTTCACGATCTCTATGGTATTTACTCATGCCTGTTGAATTGCTTCTTCATCCCTTGTTTGGTAGTGCTGGTATTCATTGGCTTGACCAGATTCTTAAGTCCTTCGCAGCTAATTTTTCTGAGGGGTCTTTCTTTAACCAAGTGTTCAACCTTAGGGCTATGCTTGCGCTTGCTCTCGTCAGCTTGACTTGTGGCGCAGTAGGTTCCATGGTCGTTGGCAGTAGGATGGCTTTTTTTAGTGATGCCCTCGCTCATTGCGCTTTTGCCGGTGTAAGTTTGGGCTATGTTATTTTTGAACTGTTTATTCTTGGTGCCCGACCCAAGGAAGAATTCTGGGAATGGGTCACTCCTATCATGGTTGTTTTTGGTATCGCTGTAGGAGCTGGTATCGCCTATGTCCGGGGCCAAACCGGGTTGGCTAGCGACACCGTCATTGGGGTTTTCTTTGCTTTTTCTCTCGGCTTCGCCGCCATGCTTAAAAATATTCTCAATGATCGTAGCGTTTTTAGTTTGGAAGATTTTCTATTCGGCGACCCGCTCTTTGTAAGTGCATCCGAGATTTTATACATGGCTGGTTTGGCGGTTTTCACTTGGATTTTCTTGTTCTTTTTTTATAACCGGATGGTCTTTAGCAGTTTCAATAGCAGTCTTGCATTGTCAAGGCGTTACCCAGTCAATCTTCTCTATTACCTGTTTGTAATTTTGTTGGCGTTAATTGTGAATCTTTGCTTAAGGTATGTGGGTGTGCTTTTGATCAATGCCCTATTGATTGTTCCCGCAGCAACAGCCTTCAACCTTGGAAGAAATTTGCGTGAAGTTTTCTGGATCACGGTTCTATTGAGTGTTTTTGTTTGTCTTGCAGGGTTGGGTGCCAGTTGGGAGTTGCAAGTTCGTTCAGGCATTAAGTTTGGGGTTTCAGGAACGATCGTAATGCTGGGTGTTGGGTTGTTTTTTGGCTCGATGATCATCGGGAAATTAAAGTCCGCATCTTAATAATTTGATATTAATTCAATCAGCTCCTTGATTCCAGCACCGATCTAATTGACAATAGACATAATAATGGTTGGGAAAAGTTTCCTGCCATATAAATTTTTATATACGGGATAAAAGAAACTGTGGATAGTTCTCAAGCGCTCGATAAAATCAAAGACTTCATTCTGATTTTTACCAGTATCTTTTATGAAGCTTTGCCCTTCATTGTTATTGGATCTTTGCTTGCAGGACTCCTTGAAGAGTTGCTTCCTCAAAAATTGATCGCAAGGCTTCTTCCTCGAAATAGATTTTTTGCGATTTTGATTGGCGGGCTGCTGGGATTGATTTTTCCCATGTGCGAGTGTGGCATTATCCCTGTAATGCGAAGATTGTTGCGCAAGGGCTTGCCTTTAAGTTGTTGCATTGCTTATCTTCTTGCGGGCCCAATTATTAATCCTCTCGTTTTACTAAGCACTTATGTCGCTTTTGATGGTATGGAGAATGCCACCGAAAACGGCACTCTTGCTTTTCAAATGGGTGGGCTTGCTATGGTCTTAACCCGTACGGGTATGGCTTATCTTGTTGCGGTTGGAACCAGTCTAATTGTTGATCGTCTTTATCAAAAATATGGTGATGACCTTCTCCTTCCTTTGGCAAAACCCCCCGCTAAAAGTAAGTTATCGCTTGATGTGGTGGAGGGTGAGGAAGCTGATAACAAAGGCAGTATGAACTGGTTTGCCCGTGCTTCCAGAATTTCGGAAACCGCCCTCCACGACTTCATCGATATCACGGTTTTCCTTACCATTGGGGCGCTTCTTGCAGCTTTTACCCGTATTTGGCTGACTCATGATGCGATTTCTGAACTTTCCCGTTCCCATATTATTCTTGCCGTGCTTTTGATGATGGCCCTTGCGGTTGTCCTTTGCTTATGCAGTGAAGCCGATGCCTTTGTTGCTGCAAGCTTTGTTACTTTAAGGCCTGCAGCTAAAGCTGGCTTCCTTGTACTTGGCCCCATGCTCGATCTTAAACTTTACATGATGTATACAAGGGTGTTTAAACCCAGATTAATTTGGACTATAATTATATCAGTGGTAATTCAGGTTTTTGTTTACACCATGCTTTTGCATGGCCTTTGGGAAAACCTTGGACCAAAGTTCTTCTTTCCCAAAACAGATTCTATAACTTCAACCTCTAGGTGAACCTGTGGCTAATGAACATCACCACCACGATAATGCGACCGAATATTACATCGAGCAATTGATCGGTATTGGTATTTCACTTTCAATCGCCTATGTTTGCATCATGCTTTGGTGGCCCTTCCCTATCTATGGTGGTGATGGGCAGATTATTTCCTATGGAAGGAAATTGTCGATTATTTTGCACCCCAAGTTTCATTTCTGGGGTTTGACAGGCAGCATTATTCTTTTGGGATTTGTTTAGATCCGGATAATAGCTCTTTGGCTCGAATCGGGGAAATTAAAATCAGATAATAAGCATGTGCATGGCCCCGATTGCGATCATGAACACGAGCATGAGCATGAGAATGAGCACAAGCATGTACATGGCCCAGATTGCGATCACGGTCATGAACACGAGCATGTACATGGCCCAGATTGCAACCACGAACATAAGCATGAATCTTCGGGCCACGAGGATTGTGGTCACGATCATAGCCATGGTTCTGCACCAGTTCGATTTATTGTATTATTGCTTCCAATCGTTTTGTTTTTTCTTAATGTTCCCAACGAAGTATTTAGCAATGTTAAGGGCGTGGATCTTTCGCAATTTGGTGAGGTCGGTACTGTAGCTGAAAAAGGAATTGACTTTAATGTTGGTTTTTTGCAGTTGGAAATGGCTTCCATGACGCAAGAAAGTAGAAATCATTACGAAGGCAAAACAGTTCGGTTGATAGGTAAGTATGTGGGTGAAGAAGAAAAGCGTTTTTCACTCATCCGTTTTAAAATTAACTGTTGTGCTGCGGATGCGGTGCCACTTAATGCGGTGATGATGGTTGATCCGAACTCCCCTGAAAAGCTTGCATGGAAAAAGTATGCAAACAAATGGGTTCAAGTGACAGGACGAGTGCATTTTCTTAAACGAAAAGATAATGAACAATACATGACTGCCTTGGTTTTATACCCCGATACAGAACATAAACTTAACGATGATCTGGTCAAAGTTGTACCGCAAGATTCCAACCCCTACGCTAATTAGTTTGCTATCAGATTTGCTTGTATAGTTAAAATCTCAGTACTTCCGGAGTTTTTATGAATCTTAAGAACTTGATGTTCGTTTTGCTTTTTAGTTTTATCGCAGTAACGGGCAGGCTTTTCTCCTGTCCGTTTTGCACCATGCAGGGCCAAACCCTTGTAGGGGAAGTCAATCAAGCTAGTATGGTTCTTTTTGGTACTTTGAAAAACGCTAAGATTGGCAATGCTGATGGTGCCGATGGTAGTACCGACTTTGAAGTCGAAAAAGTCATCAAAGATCATGCCATTCGTGGTGGTAAAAAAACACTTACCCTTCCCCGTTATGTTCCGCCAGACAAAGATGGGAAATATAAGTTTCTTCTTTTTTGTGAAGTTTATAAGGATAAACTCGACCCCTACCGGGGCGTTGCAGTTCCACCAGAAAGTGAGATTGTAGCTTACCTTCAAGGGGCCTTAGCCCTTAAAGATAGTGCCCTTCCAAAAAAGCTTGGTTTTTATTTTAACTATCTCGAAAACACAGATACGGAAATTTCAAACGATGCTTACAAAGAGTTTGGAAATGCGGGCTACAAGGAATTTGAACTAGCAGCAAAACTATTTTCTCGAGACAAAGTGATTTCTTGGCTTAAAAATTCCGCTACCCCATCCTTCAAAATGGGCCTCTATGCCTCGATTCTTGGGCATTGTGGTAAGCCCGAAGATGCGCAAATTCTTAAACAGTTGCTGGAAGATCCTGAAAAACAATCTGCAAGCGGTATCGATGGTGTGTTTGCTGCTTATGCAATGCTTAATCCCAAAGAGGGTTGGGAGTATCTTCTTGCGGTAATGAAGAATCCCAAGAAAGAGTTTTTGTTTCGTTATGCTGGTCTACGGGCGGTCCGATTTTTTCTAGAGTTTGCACCAGATCTGATTCCCAAGCAGAAACTTATTGAGGCGATTGTTTTGTTGCTGGATCAAGAAGACATTTCCGACCTGGCAATTGAAGACATGCGGAAATGGAAAGTCTGGGATCAGGCGGACAAGGTTCTGGGCTTGCAAGAAAAAGATGCGTATAAGAAAATCCCAATTGTGCGTAGGGCTGTGCTGCGTTATGCATTGTCTTGCAAAGGAAGCACCGCTGCCGATGATTTTGTTAAAAAGCAAAGGCTTGCGGATGCTCAAGGGGTTATGGATGCAGAGGAATTGCTGAAATTAGAGCAACCAACTCCCCCTGCGAAATAATTTCTTTGGTGTGTTAATGGATTAGTCCAGGGAAGGACGATTTTGTTGCGAACTGCTCTGCTTTTTTTTACAGTTGTATTGCTTACTGCAATTTCTGCGGAGTCCACTTTTGCCTGCAGTATTTGTGCCGGCTATGGGCAGTCGCTTTCTCTTCGCGAGCAGGCATTAAAATCAAATTCTAAGGTTGTTCTTTTCGGGATCATCACAAAATCAACACTTGAACTAGATGGGGCCGGCAAAACTGAAATCTCAGTTCAAAAAAGTTTCATATTGCCGACCAATTTTCAGCTACAGCCTTCTATTTCCATCAAGCAATATCTGCCCTTTGATGCCAATGCCTATAATGGGATTTTGTTGTTTGCGGACAACGCCAAAGGGCAACTAGATGTGTTTCGTGGTGTTTCTATTCCATCAAAAGAAGTGTCTAATTATGCAGCAGGAGCACTAGGGGCGACATCTTTGAAGGGCCCTGCTCTACTTGATTTTTATCTTCCTTTTTTGCAATCATCTTCTAAAGAAATAGCCTCTGATGCCTTTTTAGAATTCGCAAAAGCTTCTGATTCTACACTTGTTGAGTTTTCAAAAAAAATGAGTCCAGCTCTTTTAAAAAGTTGGATTCTCGACCCCAAGGTTCCAGAAGAGCGACTAGGTTTGTATGCTTTTCTTTTAGGCGGTTGCGGTTGCGATGCAGATATTAGTTTTTTGCTTGAGATGCTTAAGTTGCAGGATTCTAGAGCGCAGGCAACTTTTGATGGCGCAATGGTCGCCTTGATACGGTTGCATCCCGATAAGGGTTGGAAGGCACTTCATGGCTTTTTAAAGGCTGATGATACGCCATTGCAAACCAGACTTTCATGCATTCGATCTATCAAAGTTGCCAGTGAAATAATGCAAGACAAATCAGACAAGGCTGAACTTTTCAAAGCATTAAATATTGCGTTGAAGCAAGGTGAACTTGCGGATCTTGCAATTGAAGAATTACGGAAAATGAAGTATTGGGGTTTTACCCAAGAGATACTGAATATTTATGGAACCAAAGGGTACACCGCACCTGTCATGAAGCGCGCGTTTCTTCGTTATGCCTTGACCGCGCCCAAAGATCCGCAGATTGATAAGTTTTTGGCTCAACTCGAAACTAAAGATTCCCAGATGATTCTTGAGGTAAAAGAATCTCTGGGATTGGTTCCATTAAAGCCCTGATCATAGGACTTATTTCAACTTAAGTTCTAAAACCGTAGCACTATAAATATCAAGCCCGCCCTGCCCCCCTGCCCTGTCGGAAGCAAAATATAACTTTAAGCCATCCCTGCTTAGCGAAGGCGATCTTGTTCCAATTTTACCTGTTGGATCTTTAAGATTGGAAACAGCAATAGGTTTTGCCCAACCACCGCTTATGGTTTTGGTGCAAGAGAAAATCTCCGAGCGCCCATCTTCCGATAATCCTTCAAGGAACATTAGGTTTCCCAATGGGGTGATGGTGGCGTGGTGAAATCCAATCGGGAGATCCTTAAGCGGTTCTGGGGCATCAAAGTTGCCTTCGGTTCCGGTGCCTTTAACACGCTTTGCAACCATCTGTTGCCAGCCATCTTTCGTTTTTCTGCTGAAGTAGAGGGTAGATTGATCTTTGGTAAGCCAAGGGTGCATTTCATCAACTTCAGTATCTAGAGCAAGAAGAGGTTTGCCTGGGTTGAAGGCGCGGTCTTCCATGTCTTTGCCTGGTTGATCTCTAAATGATCGGAATAAATCGAAGTTGTTGTTGAGCTTATCTTTTTTTGTTGCGTAGATGATGGTTTGCGGGAACTTACCTTCTTCGGTAAGAAAGCAACTACGATCATCAGATTCGGTTTCTACATAAGCTCCAATAGTTTCAGGGGTTCCCCACTTATTAGTTTTTTTTAAGAACTTGGTGTAGTAAATAGAATACTTCCCTTTTTCATTCTTGCGGGAGAAATAAAACCGTGGAGGATAAATCGTGCTTAATGAAGGCACTAGAAGTGGGTCGTCTTCGTCCATTTCAGTGTTGATTGGCATTGGCGTCAACTTTAGAGGGGCATCCGCACCTTTAGCGTTTATGGGGGTGAAGATTGCACCAAAAAACAAAATGACACCCATCAAACTACTTAAGCGAATCATCTAAAAGTCTCCAGAAATCAATACATAGAATCATAAATAATACTTAATCAGGCCAGCAAAGGTGGTATCCCTTGGTATTTACTTGAATACGGTAGAGCGAAACCCCAGCGGTAATATAGAGAATATTCCGGTCCTTGCCTGCAAAAATGCAATTCGATGAAGTTTCTGGCGTGTTTACAAAATCGATAATTTTGCCCGTTGGGTTGAATACATAAACTCCTGTTTCTTTTCCTGTGCCTGCAGTAGCAAATATATTCCCTTTTTCATCCACACACATTCCATCGATGCCCCGGGATTTTCCAAAATCATGAAGGATTTTTTTTGTGTCAAGTGTGCCATCTTCTGCAATGTTGAAGCACACCAATTGTTTGTTTCCTTGGGGTTCGTTCTCTGCGATGTAGATTGTTTTTCCATCGGGGGAAATAACTATGCCGTTGGGTTTTTTGCATTCTCTGGTTGCGATAGAGACTTTTCCCGTGTTAGAGATCAAGAATACGCTTTCGTGATCAAGTTCGCGGGGTTCTTTGCCCACATATCGCGGGTCGGTAAAGTAGATGCGATTTTTTTTATCGATAACAAGATCGTTAGGGCTGTTGAATTTTTTACCTTCAAAGTTGTCCGCAATTATGGTGATGGTTCCATCTTTTTCAGTTCTTGTGATTCTTCGATTGCCCCCGGTGTTTGCGCCTTCAGCAGCAACAAGCCTGCCCATGGAATCAAAATCTAGTCCGTTTGATCTTCCCCCTGGACTGCGGAATTCTGTGGTCACCTTGGTTGCAGGATCAAACTTCATGATTCGATTCCCGATATCCGAGAAGTAAACGCAGTGATCTTTTCCATAAGCTGGGCCTTCGGTGAATTCCCCGCCTGTCCAGACTTTTTCAACTTTCGTGTTTGCTGGAAACATTAAACCGGATGAGTAAGTTTTATCTTGGGCGAAAACTACGGAGGTAAGAAGCAGTATTACCATGGTTGCAAGTTGGCGCATGAGTGACCTCGGGTTGGTGTGAATTTCTTCTAACAATTAGGCTTCATTTAAACAGAAAATACAGACATGATCATTAAAAAACAATGAACGGCAGAGGATATCTCATAAAGAGAGCAATTGCCTTGATGTTTCGACAATTTTTTCGATGGAAGACATTGCGCCAACCCCAAGGTCGCCACACGCCAGAAGCTTTTCTTCGGGCTGTAAAACTCTTAGGTTTTTAGCAGAGAGATTAATGATTTCGCAGGCATGATCCGGATTACTAGGGGCAATGTTCAGTAAGCCATTTTCTTCCGCAATAAGTGCCAAATGCCTCGCGGTTGCAGGTTTTTGCCACATAAGGGTGTTCATTGCCGGTGCCAAAATTACGGGTGTTGCAATGTTGCGCGCCCGCCAGATGGAAGTCAGGCAATTATCTGCCAAACCCAGTGCGATTTTTGCCAGGCTATTGGCATCCAAGGGCGCAATGATGAAAAGTTCCGCCCATTTTCTAAGTTCGATGTGCAAGACCTTATCTTCGCGGGAATAGAGTTGATTTTGCCATTCGTTGGCATCGGTGAAAATAGAATCTTTACCGCTAATTGCTTCAAGCTTTTCAGTTGAAACAAAATACTTTGCATGGTTGGTCATGACGATTCTGAGTTCATGATTTTCATTAACCAAGTGGGTTGCAAGTTCTTCCACTTTGATTGCAGCAACAGAGCCTGTGACACCTAGAAGGATTTTTGCCATTATTGTGCTTCCCAAATTTTCTCGATCGCATCGATAAGGCTTGTTGATAGATCTTCACGAGTAACGCACTGGTATTTAGAATTAATTGGGCCGATCCACGCTTTGATTGCTGCATCTTCTACCCGGTTTGCAACCACTAGGTTGGCGTTAGAATGAGCCCTTGATTGCTCAGCAATTTGAATTAGGTTTTGCTCATCAATGTTGGATTCGAGTTTAAACTTAACGAGGACACCTTTAAAATTCCAGATGGTTCTGATTTGGTCGATCAGTTTAGGCAGAGGTTTTAGCTTTAGCCATAATTCCGGATGAGACCCTGATAATTTTTCATGTCCCGATGTTGCAATCGGGGTTTTGAAATCAGGCGTCTGAAATATCCCTGCACAACTGTAATCGCTTACTGCTGCGGTCATGATGATCGCATCGTAAATGTTTTTGCAAGTTTCTTTTTTGAGTAGAAAAAGTAGATCATCGAAGGAATCAAACAGAATTGTTTCAATGTTTTGCTGGTTGGTTACCAGACTTGGGTTGCTTGTTAAAAGGCAGACTTGATGGCCTTGTTTTGCGGCCTCAAGCGCCAGGGTGTGGCCTGTAACGCCTTTGGCTAGGTTGGTGATTTTGCGTGCGGTATCAATAGCAACAGAGGTTGCACCAGCGGTGATAAGGAAGCGAGGCATAATGCAAAGGTACCCTTCTTGGATCCTGTGATATGCATTATTTTACTGAATGAAGGCAATATTGGCTTAGGGAATTAGGAACCTGCAGGGATGCGAACTTTTTCCGCAGAAGGTAGATTTAGTTTCATGATGTGGTTTTGCAGTTCGGATTCTGGAAGTTGAATGACTTCAATAAGTTTTTCGCGCAGACTTCCAGGGCTGGGGTTTTCTCTAAGGGTTTGCATGAAAGCTAACAGTACCTTCTTGTTTTCTGGAGTTGAATGCAAGAAGTAATGCACCCAAGCCCAAGATTCGCGATACTCCGCACGATTCATTTTTCCCACTTCGTCCATTAGTTCAAGCCTGATTAAATCCGGTCTGAACTCATTGTTAAGATCTTTTCTTAAATGTTCAACATGCTGGCGGTTGATCCCTTTTTTATCTGGGGACAATTCGTAATATTCTGCAAGGCCTTCGTCGAGCCATAATGGGACATCTTTTAAAACGCTATGCAGAAGAGCATGGGTGAGTTCATGCCTTAGATCCTGTTGGACGCGTTCTCCCCAATAGGTGTAAATAAGTAAGTCTTCGGACCTGCCAACGCCCCGGGTTTGGGCGACAAAGAAGGCCCTTCGCGAGGGTAGTTTTGGGTATTTTGAAACCATGAATTTGTCATACTTTTCACGATCTTCGAATAGATAAACTTGAATCATGGTTGAAGATTCAGGCAGTTTTAAATCGCTATAAACTTGGTCCCTAAGCTTGGCGAGTTCATCAAAAAGAGGAAGATCTTTTTTGATTTCAAAGTCGCTGAGAAACACATAGGGAGCAACGCGTATAAGGAATTTTCCAGGCAAAATTGGAGAGGCTATTTGGTTTGCTTCACTGTTTTCTTTTCCCAACGGTTGATTGGGATTGAAATTAAAGGTGGAGCAACCACTAGAAATCACGATGAACATCAGGAGTATGCTTAACAACCTTGCAAAAATCAACTTTTCGAGCCCTTTTCGCAAAAGAAAATCTCTCTCAACGGGCAGGAAGCATAAGCAGGAATTGAGTTTAACGCAAGGCTAGTCGGTGGGTAAAACTTAGGCAAGTGGTCTGCCTGAACGCTGGTTTTTAACTATCTTTAAGCCTGTGAGTCTGCCTATTTTGCGCCACCAAGTTTTCCATGCAAAAGGCCCTTCAGTCCCCCATCTTAAGTATTGCCTTAAAAAGCGCAACTTCTCTGTATTGCTGATTTGCTTGGAATTAACAAAGCTCGAATTTAATCTAGCTAGGTTCTGCCCTTTCTTTTCATCAGAAAGGTGTGAGTGAGTGCGTACCCCTACTAGATCAACTAGCCATATTTTAACACCGCCCCCGTTGTCAGAAACCATGAGGTTGGGAGATTTTAAGTCGCGATGCGAAACCGAAAGATCATGCATTTTTCTTATCAAATGTGCAACTTTGTTTACAAGTATTTGTCGCGATTCAGTTTTTGCTGGTTCATTAAGTTGGTCGATTTTTAAAAGATACTTGGGGAGATCCATTGCATCTGGTATCTCTTCGGTGATTATCACCCCGTCCACTTTTAAACCAACAGAATGAGTGTGCCACATTGCAAGAGGCCTTGGTGTTGGTAATTGTCTGATGATCAGCGCATGGCCCATGGTCCAAGATCTGGAAGTCCCATCTGGCCTGAACAGGGATAGTAGTGGATCAAGCATTTTAGTTGCAAATATTTTTTTGTAGATGATCTTTCTATCGATTGCCCCATCTTTGATTGTCAAGGCAATCACTTCAGAGCTTTTGGATTTTTTGAGGATCTTTAACTGTGGGGTATTCCCAGATTCGGTTTGAAGATTCACAAGATCGATTAAGCAAGCTTTACCCAAGTCTGAAACATGATGGCCTTTGATTGTGTTCTGCTTGAACTTTTTAAATCGGCGGTTGTTACCCATGCAACGCAGGTCGAAACTGGACCAAAGTTTTAAGTTGGCATTTGATTCCAATGCCTTCATGATGAATACCTGTTTTTTTAGCCAGTATTTATCATGAAAAGCAAAGGCGTTAACCCCTTCGAATTCGCTTACTTCTTTAATGTAATAGTCCCAAAGGCGCATCCGATCAGCGAGGCTTGCATGTAAAGCTGCCCACCTGTCAAGCATGGCAAGATTTTCCAACCTAATTTCCCAAGGCACTGCGGTACTATGAATTTTAACGGGGTGCAAATCCAGCATGATGATTCTTGAGGGATTTTGTTTATTGATTTCCACCATCAGATTGCCTGGGTGTAAATCAGTATGAACGATCCCTTTACGGTGCATTGCAGCAAGAAAAGTCGCAAGTGCTTTGGTTAGCTGGTGCCTATGATCCCATGATTCTTCCCAACTTTGGCATTCCAATGATTCCCAATAATCGTTTAACGGTATGGCGTTTTCAAGAGTATGGGTGATGATGAAACTATCGGGCAAAAAACCTGCTGATGTGCCAAAAGCTAGGGGCGCAATAGTAGGAATCCCCAGAGATAATAAATTCAATGCAATGAGGAATTCATTCTTCGCTTTGGTTGCTCGGAAGCATTCTCTAATAAAAGCCCTTGGTCCTGATATGCGATTGTGTTTTAAATGGATATCAAAACCGGGAAGTGCGATTTGGTAGACAGATCTGTGCACTCCACTTTTGATGGTATTGACTAAATTTGCATCAAGCCATTGTGGGAAGCGAAGTACACCTTCACAAAATAATGCTTCCCTAATGGTTTTGGAATCTGCTACTTCTGGGGCAAGAATCCATTTCACTTGTGCCATTGCGTCAGCGGTTGAGTTCGTCATTACACTCTACCCTGCCTGAAGTTTTTGCTGGTCAAGATTATTCAATACGGCAATCCAGTATTCTGCATTTGAATGGACACTGTAGATCGAGTCAACGATTTCCCGGCCTCGCCCGCCCATAAGTTTTTGCTGCTCTTTGTTTTTGTAAATTAGCGCTATTGCATTCGACCAATCTTCGTAATTGGTTGCAAGAAATCCGTTGTATCCATGCCTTATGATTTCGCTATGAACCCCAACAGGGTTGGCGATCACGGGCAAGCCTGCAGCCATGTATTGCAAAAGTTTCAGGCCACACTTTCCTCGACTCCATCGATCATCAGGCATGAAGCAGATTCCGAGGTTTGCGCTTCGGATTTCTGCAACCTCATTAATTTCCTGCCATTGAACAGGAGAAACTTTGAGATGATCAAAGGTTGGAAAAGAATCGCAAATAATTTTAAGTGAGAGGTTGGGAAAGGTTTTTCCGAGTTCTTCTAGAATGGGGCGAATGATTTCAAGGGATTGAAGGGTGCTTTTAGATCCTATCCATACCATTTCGAGTGAATCGCTTAAAGTGGCAGAAGGCGCAGATTGATATTTTGAAGTTTCAATCACCGTTGGAATGATAAATACTTTTGCAGCGCCTGCATAGTGGGTTGCGGAGTCGGCAAGAAATCGATTGCCTGCAACCATGGCGTCTGCGGCTTTGGATATTGCGATAAATCTTGCAAGTTTAGAGCGATCATCCAAGCCTTTTTTGGAGTAAGAGTCGCGTAAGAAAATGGCATCATCGAAGTCGAATATTAAATATTTGCAACTTCGCCTGATAAGCCAAGTCATCCAAGCAGGGGGTAATTTACGTTGTAATATAACGGTTTTGTTTTGAAGTTTTGCTGCGAGGCTTAGTAAGCCTAATAGAGATTTTGGCCATGTGAGATATCGCAATGTATAGCCTGATTTTGCGAAATGTTCTTTGTAGGCACTTAAGCGGTAGCGAGTGCAGACATGCTCTTCAGATTCCACCAGTGCAACGATTTCCAAAAAGCCCTCCATGGCGATTGGGTATTAAAGTTTCCGCCTTTTCGACATTTCCCTACCGATGTCGCGCTTGGCTTCGTTTTTCTTTTGGGCCTGTCGCTTATCCTGAAGTTTCTTGCCCTTGCCTATTGCAATTTCAACCTTGGCTTTGCCTTCCTTGAAGTACATCTTGGTGGGGATCAAGGTTAAGCCACGCTGCTCGGATTTTTCTGCAAACTTGGCGATTTCGTTCTTGTGCAAAAGAAGTTTACGCGCTCGCTTGGGTTCATGATTTAATTGGTTGGCCATGGTGTATTCTGGGATATCGCAACCGTAAAGCCAGATTTCGCCATTTAAAATACGGGCGTAAGCGCCTTCTAAATTAGCCTGCCCAGTTCTTAAACTTTTAACTTCACTTCCTCTCAACATGATGCCACATTCCAAGCGCTCTTCCAATTCGTACTCGAACGAAGCCTTGCGGTTTTGGCAGATGTTGATGTACTCGGGGCCTTCTGATTTCTTGCTGTCCGCCATGAAATTCCCAAAGCCCCTAATTTGAACCGTTACAAAAAAGTATTCTAACAAGCGTTTTCCTTTTTGGGAACGCTAGAATCTGGGAATATCAAGACTTTGAAGGTAGCTCGTAGGTTCTACCCCCAGTGCCTGTTGATTTCTGGTTAACGGAGAGTTGGTATAGCTGTTCCCCTGTTTTTGTAGGGTATTTTCCATTGATGCAGGCTTGGCAGAGTTGAGATTCATCGAGCCCTATACTTCTAGATATATCCTCATAAGGGAGATATCTTAAACTGTCTGCACCGAGTTCTTTTGCCATGTCGTCTTGTATCTGCGTACTGATAGGGTTGCCTTTTAAGAACCTAGGTGCAAATAATTCTTTTACGGTTGACATGTCGATACCATAAAAGCAAGGAGCAATAATGGGCGGACACGCCACTCGAACATGAATCTCTTTTGCTTGGCCGCGGGTTTTCATGTCTGCAAGCAGCACCTTCATTGTGGTACTTCTTACAATGGTATCTTCAATTAGCAGCACTCTTTTTCCTGCGATGACTTCTTTCAAGGGTGTATATTTAAGCTGAACTCGTTCTGCTCGATTTTGCCCTTCGATGAAAGTACGGCCCACATAGCGATTGCGCATCAACCCTTCCACCGAAGGAAGGCCAAGTTCATGAGCCATTGCATCTGCAGCAGCCTTGCCTGTGTCGGGCACGGGCACTATCACCGTATCCTTATCTAGAGGCACGATGTTTAAAAGTCGTTCCTGTGCTGCAAGCCTTTGCCCCAGCGAGGCCCTTGCAAGATAAACGCTTCGGTCATCGAGATTACTTGCAACATTGGCGAAGTAAATCCATTCGAAGAAACAATGGGTGGTTTCGCGCTTCGGAGCAAACCTTGCCTGTCGCATTTTTCCATCCTGAATTACGATCATTTCACCAGGGGGAAGCGAGCGAACATCTTTAAACCCAAGGTTTAATAATGCCACGCTTTCACTTGCCGCTGCAAACATCGGGCCATCTTGTGCCACGCACAACGGCCTAAATCCGTTGGGGTCTCGCAGCACTACCATGTCGCCCATTGCGTTTAAAAACACGATATTGTAAGCACCATCAAACTTGCTGCAAAGCTTTGAAAAAACCTCTACAAGATCGGGGGCTTTGTCAACATGATTGCTTAATTCATGGCTGAGGTAATGCATGATTACCTCGGTGTCTGTATCGCGGGTGAGGTGATAATCAGTCTGGCTTAAAAGTTCTTCGCGAAGCTGAGTGTAGTTGGCAAGTTGGCCGTTGAAGGCAAAGCTAAACCATTTCCATCTGCAACCATGATGTCTTTCGAAAGGCTGTGCGTAACTTTTATCGTTGGCGCCGCAGGTTGCATAACGGGTGTGGCCTATCGCAGCCATGCCCGCATATTCTTTCATCAAAGCTTCGTATCGATCTTGATGGCTTAATCTAAAGGCTTCGATAACAGTGCCGATTTGTCTGTGGGTATCAAGTATTTTTTGCCTGCGAGGATGGAAGGTGCTCATGCCCGCTGCCAACTGGCCCCGGTTTTGCAAGTCTAGCAACATCCTAGGCATTAATCTGGATACTTGATCAGGCCCTGCAAGAGGTACCAATTTCGAAGTCGGTAATTCTGGGAGATGATAGATAGCTGCTATGCCACACTCGTGTTGAAGTTCGTCCATAGAATTCTTTAGGCCTGCTTGCCAATCGGAGTTGTAATTTCATGACTGCACCAATCATGTTTCCTTATTCTAGATTACGAAGTGCGGGCACTCAAAAGAATTCGTTATCATTATTTTTGATAGTTTCTTGAAACTATTTCTCTTGCACCATTCGCCAAAACACTTGAAAAGTTTGCGAAAATCTACTTGTTAAAATGGGGGCTATAGCCCTAAGTGATTATCACAATTGCGGTTGGGTTTGATTTGATGGAACTAGATAAATAAACTTTCTCCCTTTTACCATTTTTTGTCCTGTTAATTGCCGATTTCTAATGGTATCCTTTATTTATTGCATACCTGATTACTCTCCAGAACGGAGTCCCGCCATGTTTCGAGTTGATGCTGGAAATTCCCAAAAAGGTTATTGTGATGGTGTTAACCGCCGTAGCTTCCTCCAACTCGGTATTGCAGGTATGGCTTCTGCTGGCCTTTCTGATCTTTATAAAGCCAAAGCGGCATCCAAGGCCGAGGGTTTCACCTCCAAAGATACTTCAGTGATTCTAATTTGGCTCGATGGTGGCCCCGGCCACATGGATATGTACGACATGAAGCCCGATGCCCCGGTAGAATATCGCGGCTTGTGGAAACCCATCCGTTCTAAAGTCCCGGGCTTTGATGTTACCGAACTTTATCCCAAACAAGCCATGGTCACTGATAAGTTTTCCATGGTTCGCTCGCTTTACCATAATACAGGCGATCACTTCGCTGGCGGGCATCGCATGCTTACCGCCAAGGATATGGGTGTAAGTGGTGCGAATAACATGCAGAAGTTTCCCGGGATTGGTGCCATTACCAATCGCGAAGTCGGGGCCAGGAAATCCGGTATGCCAGGCTATGTTGGTTTGCCCTATGCTGCTAGTATTGGCTTGAATCCAGGCTATTTTGGTGGTCATATGCTAGGTGTTCAGCACGATCCGTTTGCTTCGGGTGGTGACCCTAATGCAGCTAACTTTCAAGTTAAAAACCTTCATCTGGCAACTGGCCTTTCCATCGATCGCCTTGAAGATCGTAAAAGTCTTAGTTCCAGTTTTGATGCAATGAACAAGACTCTTGAAACTTCCAAGACCTTGGATGCTATGGATCGCTTTAACAAGCAGGCTTTTGAGTTTGTCAGCGGTGCCTCCGCTAGGCAGGCGTTTGATATTTCACGCGAAGACCCAAAACTGCGTGATCGCTATGGCAGAAATACTTATGGCCAAAGTACTCTTCTTGCACGCAGACTTGTTGAAGCTGGTTCTACTTTTGTCACCGTTCATCTGGGTGGATGGGATCACCACTGGGATCTCAAAGCTGGTTACGAAACTTATCTTCCCAAGGTTGATGCCTTAGTTAGTACTCTTTTTATCGACCTCGAGGAACGAGGCTTACTCGATTCCACACTTGTAGTTCTCTGTGGCGAGTTTGGTCGAACCCCGAAAATGAACGATGGTGGCAACGGGGGCCCTGCTGGCAGCAAAGGCACTCCAGGCCGTGATCACTGGGGCAATTCCATGTTTTGTCTGATGGGCGGCGGCGGCGTTAAAGGTGGCCGTATTATTGGTTCTACCGATAAGCTAGGCACTGCTCCCAATAGCCGACCTGTTACCCCAAGCAATATTCATGCAACCATTTATCAGGTCCTTGGCATGGATCCCAAGCTTCATCTGCTAGATCCAAGTGGCAGGCCAACCCCCGTGCTGGATGATCCAACTCCAATTCATGAGCTGTTTTAAGCTCAAACTATCAAAGCAAAAAGCCAGCCCTTTAAAAGGCTGGCTTTTTTTGTTTCAGAGCCTTGCTTTAACGAAGTTAGATCAACTCAGAAATCGGATCGCCACCCGTTAGCATTGGCATTGGTCTGCCCGAATGATCATTGAATGCAATGTTCTTGTAATCAACGCCTAGGTGGTTAAACATGGTGGCCCAAAGGTCATTGGGGCTAAGAGGTCTATCTTTGGGGTGTTCACCCTTCTGGTTGGTAGAACCTACAATCTGGCCCATTTTCAATCCACCACCGGAAACAAGCACCGACATCGCTTGTGGCCAATGATCGCGACCTGGTTGTTTCACTCCTGTTTGAGTGCCAACGGAATAGCTGATCCTTGGGGTACGGCCAAATTCCCCCGTCACAATCAGGAGCACTTTTTTATCGAGGCCCCGGTCGTAAAGATCATTGATCAGCGAGGTGATAGCTTGATCATACATGGGGAAGCGCCAGCGGGCATCATCAAAAATATGGCCATTCACCGCGTGCGAATCCCAGTTATAAAGCACACCCTTAGGCCATTGCTTGCCCGGCATATTCGGGCTTTCCAGCACCATGGTTACAAAACTAGAACCTGCTTCGACAAGCCTTCTTGCAAGCAGGCAGCGTTGACCATAAGTATGCATACCGTACTTTTGGCGCACGGATTCTGGTTCCTTGTTTAAATCAAATGCTGTCTGGGTCGTATCATCCGAAAGCAGTTGCATTGCACGGGCACGAATAGCTTTCATTTCTGAAGAAGCATTCTTCCCATCGATGCTGGTTAGCAAATCCATTCGCTCCTTAACTTGCACCAGTTTCTTTTCTTCGATTCCCAGATTCTGAATTTTAAATGTCGGGCTGCTCGGATCGCCTGGCACCATAAAAGGATGGCTACTGCGCTCTAAATAAGCTGACCCGAAGCTAAAGGTGTCGATACCTTGCCTGCCACCATCCATGCCCGCGATGTAGTTGGGGATTTTGGCGATATAGTTTTCGCGAACCTTGGCGAACATCGAGCCAACCATGGGATAATCGTTGACAAACCCGACGGGTGACACGGGATCACGGCCTGTGAGGAACTTTTTATGCCCGCCACCATGATCTGAAAAATTGTGCGCGATCGAGCGGATGATGCTGTAGCGTTTTGCAGTTTGAGCATGAAGTGGAAGTAGTTCACAAACATCCAACCCGGGAACTGTCGATCGAACAGGTTTAAACTCGCCCTTATATTCGGAGGGGGCATCGGGCTTCATGTCGTAGGTTTCCATGTG
Organism: Gemmataceae bacterium; assembly: GCA_964201235.1. Taxonomy (GTDB): domain Bacteria; phylum Planctomycetota; class Planctomycetia; order Gemmatales; family Gemmataceae; genus UBA969. The sequence continues at coordinate 32,775 of CAXNFS010000004.1, forward strand.
CGGAGGGCCACCGGGAAGCCAAATGAAGATTACTTGTGTTTCGGGGGTCTGCCTGCCTAGATTTTTTTCTTGCGCCCTTGCGGAGTGGAGGTTGTTAAGAAACATCCCACCCAAGCCTGCGGTTCCTATTTTTATGAACTGCCTGCGAGATTGAGGCCCGATACATCTTTTAAGTTCTGATTGATCCATGGTATGCATCCAACTCATTCGGTGGGTTACAACTACTTAAGCTTATATCTTAATTCGTCTTAATGCCCTAGTCAAACCTAGAAATAATACTCTTTTTGTTAATTTTCTGACTAATTACGCTTTAAAGCCATCCAAGAGTTAAGCTCCAGCCCCTTTTCCACATAAAGCACCACTTCATTCCCTCGGATATTGGGCCTTAGTTTCTTCACCAAATCCACAATGCCATTCGAAACCAGCATGTGCGAAGATTCTTCTATTACAACGATGCCGAATTTCTGCAACTTTTCTACGCTGATAAGGCCGCGTATTTCACCGTAGCCACTCTGATGAAACACCACCCTTCCCTGCTCTCCACTTGCAGCCAAGCCTACCGCAGCTAAGGCCCCCACGATTCCATGATCTCTCCCTGCAATAGACCACAATAAACACCCCGAAACCTTGGCTTTTTCGATAGCTTCCGCTGGATTAACCCATTCACTAGTGGTGCGCCAGCCATGTGAAATCAGAGAATTTGC
>CAXNFS010000005.1:0-27787 GCA_964201235.1 Gemmataceae bacterium
TTGAATCAAATAGTCATCCTGATTATCGCAAGAACCTTGAAGTTGAACTTAAGGAAATTGCAGATAGCGAAATGTGGCGTGCAGGCGCTGCTGTTCGAGCCCTCAGGCCAGAACGAGCCAACGACAAGAAGTAATTTCTTCTTCTACGCATCGTAATATCAATTGCAAAACCCCGGGTAACTTTACCTGGGGTTTTTGCATTTACACTTACATTTTAGTCATCCACTTCGTTTCGACTTATGTTTATTGTTCTGGGCCACATAAGAAAAAAGGTGATTAAGCAAAAAGTTCATCAAAATATCATTGGACTTATAGTTCAGATTGCAGAAACTGAAGTGGGTGATATTTTTTCTTAAATGGGGTGTGTCATGAAATTAAGATTAGTTTTATCGGTTGCAATCCTAAGCTCTATTGCGATTGGGTTTGTTATCACGGCTGAGGAACCAGCTAAAAGTGTTAAGAAAGATCTGCCTGGCCCACAAATTTCGGGCGAAGTAAAACTCCCCAATGGTTGGTCATTAAAACCCGCAGGCAAGCAGATACCTCTGGGTGATTTTCCCGTTAACATGGTGGTCCACCCCAGTGGCAAATATCTTGCAATCCTTCATGCAGGCTATGGCCCACACGAAATTCATATTGCAGAACTTGATAAATCCGGCGCAACCATCATTAGCAAGGTTGGTATTAAGCAGACTTTTTGTGGTATTTGCTTTTCCCCTGAAGGCGATAAGCTTTATGCCAGCGCTGCAGAGTTTGCCAGCGCTTATGTTTACGATTTTAAAAATGGGTACCTCTCTAACCGGAGCGAGATAAGCGTTGCAGAGGAGAAAAGCAACTTTGTCACCACCGGGTTGGCGCTGGATTCGAGTGGTAAGAAAATCCTTGCTGCTGGTTGCTGGAGCCATTCGCTTAGCATAACTCCGCTTGATAAGCCAGAAGCCCGCAAGATGGTCGAGCTTAAAGTTGATTCCTACCCATTTGGTTTTCTTGCGTTGCCTAAAAAGGAACAGGCATTGGTTAGCCTTTGGGGTGGTTCCGCTGTCGCACTTATAGATACCAAGGATGCCAAAATTCTTGAAACATGGCCCACTGAAAGCCATCCAACTGAAATGGTTTTATCCCCCGATAACAAAACTCTTTTTGTTGCTTGCTCTAATTCCACGCGCGTTAGTATTCTTGATGCCTCACAGAATGGCAAAAGCTTGGGCACGCTTAATTGTGCACTTTATCCCAACGCACCCAATGGCAACACCCCTGGTAGCCTGACTCTTACCAACGATGGAAAGATCCTTATCGTAGCTAATGCGGATGCTAATAATCTTAGTATGTTTCAGGTGGAAGATCCGCTAAAGCCCGTGCCTATGGGCTATATCCCTGCTGGTTGGTACCCTACGAGTGTTCGATTTAATCAGATCGATGGCAAAATCTACTTCTGTAATGGTAAAGGATTAACCTCGAGGCCGAATTCGCAGGGGCCCAATCCTCTTACGGTCAAGGATCTTCCCATAAGGCAGTATATTGCAGGCCTTATGCAGGGTTCGTTGGGGGTTTTGGATATGCCCACGCCTGAGAAAATGATCGCATTCACCAAGGAAGCGTATTCTTGCAGCCCTCTTCAGGCAGATAATCTTCCCAAGGCCCAATGGCCCAGTAGTAATCCCATCCCCAGAAAAATCGGTGACCCTAGCCCCATTAAGTATTGCATTTATGTCATCAAGGAGAACCGCACTTATGATCAGGTGTTTGGCGATATCAAAGAAGGTAATGGCGACCCGACCCTTTGCATCTTTGATGAAAAGGTAACACCTAATCAGCATAAGATCGCAAGGGAATATACCTTGCTCGATAACCTTTATGTGGATGGCGAAGTTTCTGCAGATGGTCATCAATGGAGCATGGCTGCGTATTCCACCGACTTTGTGGAAAAGGTTTGGCCTTTGACCTATCGTGGCAGCCCACTTAAAAAGCTGACCGCTTATCCTTCGGAGGGGGCTTTTGATGTTGTCGCCCGGCCTGCGGGTGGTTACATCTGGGATCGTTGCGCAGAGGCTAAGGTTTCTTTCCGCAGTTATGGCGAATGGATTGATAATGCTAAAAAAATAGGAGAACCCTCCAAGGCCAGGGTCAAGGCACTTGAAGGCAAGTTTGATCCTTTCTATCGGGGCTATGATCTTGATTACCCTGATGTAAAAAGAACAGAGCGCTTTTTGGAGGAAGTTGCTCGCTTTGAAAAAGAGGGCGGTATGCCCCAACTAAGTATTGTTCGACTTCCTAACGATCACACCTATGGAACTAGGCCAGATAAGCCAACTCCTACTGCGATGGTTGCAGAAAATGACCTAGCTATGGGGATGCTGGTAGAGGGCCTTTCCAAGAGTAAGTTCTGGAAAGAGACTGCAATTTTTGTGATTGAAGATGATGCGCAGAATGGTTCCGATCATGTAGATGCACATCGCACTATTTCGCTGGTGATCAGCCCTTATACTAAGCGCAAATTTGTAGATTCCACCATGTATTCAACCTCAAGTATTTTAAGAACCATGGAACTGATTTTAGGGTTAAAGCCCATGAGCCAGTTTGATGCTGCTGCAACCCCGATGTTTCATTCCTTTCAAGCAGAACCAGACCTGACGCCTTTCAAGCATGTTGCAGCAAAAGTAAGTCTGACGGAAAAGAACACCGAGAAATCGTGGGGGGCGAAGCAGTCTCTTGCCTTTGATCTTGATAAAGAAGATGCAGCAGATGATTTACTTTTTAATGAAGTCATTTGGAAATCGGTCAAGGGAGCTAACAGCCCCATGCCTTCGCCTGTAAGAGCAGCTTTCTTCCTGCCCAAGTATACGATCAAGCCCGCTGCTAAAGATTAAGTGATGATGATTGTTTATATCTCTAACGCCCATGGAGAATTGCAATGCCTTCCGCCCAGAAGGCCGAGACCATAGATACTTCCCCAGCTTGGTATTTAACACTCTGGAAAGTTCCATCGGTACCCGCAGCCTTGGCCATAACCCTAGGCTTCTTAATCGATATTGCATATCAACCTCCGTTGCTATTCATGATGGCGTTGTCGTTGGGGCTTCTTCTCGCTTGGTTAGTTTGCATAGTTGGGAAGAAGCTAAACCTTGCCCTGATGTATCTGCTGCTTTTCATTGTTTGTTTGGGCGCATTCAGGCACTTTATTGCTGCCCGCTTGGTTACCTCCGACGATGTTAGGCTCTCTCTTGACGATTCGCTTTCTCTTTGCAAGTTCAAGGGTTATCTGCAGGAAGAACCAAGGCTATGGGTTGGCGAAACCAATAATCCATTGAGGACTGTTCCTGCTGCTAATCGAAGTTCCGCAATTCTCTATTTGCATGAGATGCAACAAAATGGCGTATGGAAACCGGTCAAAGGTAATTTAAGGATGGTGAGTAATGATACCTTGGCAGAGTTTCATTTAGGAGATACGGTCGAAATAACAGGGCGGGCCAAGTTGATATCGGCGCCCATGAATCCAGGCGAATGGGACTACCGGAGTTTTCTAAACCAACAGGGTATTTATGGCGAAATCAAGATCAATGATTCTTCAGCGATTCGAATGGTTGAGGAAGGATCGTGGTTCAACTTTTCTTCTTTATTGTGTTTCATCCGGGCGAGAGCAGCCAACATTCTTGTCAGTAATCTGCCCACGCCTGAAGGCCCTCTTGCAGAGGCATTGCTTTTGGGCGATAGCCCTTTGCTGCACAACAGCGAGTGGGATAAATTTAAAAATACCGGGGTGCTTCATGTGCTTGCAATTAGCGGGCAACACCTTGCAATATTAGGTGGAACTTTGGCATGGTTACTGCGTGCCTTCAGATTCAAGCCTGCATCCATTGCCTTCATGGTAACTCTTTTTCTTTTGGTTTATGCGTTGCTTACCGGGGGTAGGCCCTCTGCGATGCGTGCTGTCATTATGGTGGGATGCTTCAGTTTGGGAATTATCCTGCGTAGGCCTGCGCCTGCAATTCATACCCTTACCGCTTCTTGGATCATTCTTGCGTTTGTCCAACCGTGGGATTTATTCAGCCCCGGATGCACTCTTTCATTTCTTGCAACTGCTTGCCTAATCTGGGTGATCCCAAAGTTTTCGCAACCAGAAGAAAGCCCGCTCGAGCTTTTAACACATGAATCCAAACCCTTATGGCGAAGAATGCTTGCTGATTTTTTGAAGGCAACACGCGAACTCTTTTTTATCTCTGCTATTGTCTGGGTTTTTGTAACGCCCTTGGCAACTGCATTTACCCATGTTGTTTCACCCGTTGCACTTTTAATTGGCCCGCCACTTATCATTCTGACAACCATTGCACTTTTAGCAGGATTCATTGGCATTGTTTTGGGAAGTTTTATCAGCCCGATTGCTGTGGTCGCAACTTGGATTATTTTTCCATGTCTTTGGTTGTGTGGTAAACTTGTTGATCTTGCTTTGCTGATTCCCATGGGCCATTTTTATCTTCCGGATTTTCCCTCTTGGTTGATTCCACTCGGGTATGTCAGTGTTTTTATCTGGCTGAATTGGGCTTATCTATTGCCTAAATATGCCTGGTACTGCGTTGCGATTCTTTGGACTTTGCTTTTTATCTTCCCTATTCGAATACCTCCTAGAGATCTTTGCGTGACATTTTTGGCGGTGGGCCATGGCACCTGTGTAGTGATGGAAACTCCAGATGGAAAGGTGTTGGTGTATGATGCTGGGTCGATTTCGGGGCCTGAAGTTTCACGCAGGAAAATCGCACCATTCCTTTGGTCGAAGAAAATTACCACCATCGATAAGCTATTAATCTCTCACGCAGACCTTGATCACTTTAATGGCTTGCCTTTCTTGTTGCAAAGTTTCAATGTTCGTTCGGTAGCAACAACCCCAAGCTTTTCGCAGAAACCTACGCCTGGTGTTGCTTTGGTCAACCAATTGCTTGGTAATCCCCGTGCGAATCTTGAACTGTTCACCAAAGGTAAAAGCTGGATCTCCGGTGGTGTTGATTTTGAAGTGCTTCACCCACCTCAAGTTGGCCCTTCGGGAAATGAAAACACCCGAAGCATGGTTATCGAAGTTGGCTACAAGGGCTTTAAAATGCTTTTGACAGGCGACTTGCAAAGCCCCGGCTTAGAAATGGTAATGCAACTTCCCTCAAAAGCAATTGATGTACTGATGGCGCCACACCATGGAAGTACCAAATCTTTACCTTCTGAATTTTTGAATTGGTGCCAGCCTGCAAGTGTGGTGATAGGCACGCAGGGAGATATTTATCCCTCGATGCCATTGCCTGTAAACTCGGTATCTAATTGGATGTCGACGAGGGAAGAGGGAGCAATAACTTTGCGTTTTCATAAGTCGGGAATTGCAATCGAGACTTTCATGAATTCGAGAAGAGAAGTGTTGCCTGGAGGAACGCTTCATTAACTTTGCTTAAGGGTTTACAAATTCATGTTCGGGGTTTCTTAGTGAAAGCACAGGGCATGGTGATTTTCGCACCAAGGTTTCAGCAAGGCTGCCTAAAAACAAGTGCGCCAACCCTGTATGGCCGTGAGTTCCAAGAATGATGAGGTCGATATTTTCATCGGTTGCGAGGGAAATGATTTCATCAAGTGGGTTGCCTTCTTGGCAGTGGGAAATCAATTCAATCTCATGATGTTTGTACGGTTCAAGAAAATCAGCAAGCGATTTACCTGCAGCAAGTAGCATGGGTTCAATGTTGGAAAGTGCAGCAGATGGATTGATGAATCCCATTTCTGGGATGAATATTGAAACATCTTGAACCACATGGAGAACATGAAGTTTTGCACCGAATTTACGGGCGAATTCTATACCATAGCGGATTGCACTTTGAGATTGCTTGCTAAAATCGGTTGGCACCAGAATGGACTTTAAAGTAATCATAGCCCTATCTCCGGATATTTGGTGGAAACATGGGCCAACCATGGCCTATACAATCTATTATATCCCAACGAATTTGCGAAATCGTGCGCGGAGCAATTTTGTCATCTCGCCCGGCACTCCATCACCTATTTTTCTTCCATCACATTTTACCACTGAGATTACTTCTGCAGCAGTGCCTGTAAGAAAACATTCATCTGCAATAAAAACATCATGCCTGGTAATTACAACTTCCTGCACGGTGATATTTTCGGCCTTCGCAAGATCCATTACCGTATTTCGGGTGATGCCTTCGAGGATGCCACACTGGGGCGCGGGGGTTTTTAGCACTCCGTTCTTAACCAGGAAAATATTGTCTGCAGTGCACTCTGCAACTTCGCCCAGATGATTGAGCATGATTGCTTCGGGTACGCCTGCCCTGTTGGCTTCAAGCTTTGCAAGAATGTTATTGAGATAATTCAGCGATTTGATTCTAGGGTTTAATGCGTTGGGGATATTTCGAATCGTTGCTGCTGTGATGATTTCCATCCCTTTTTCGTACATCTCTTCGGGGTAGATGGAAATATCATCAACGATGATGATGATCTGGGGGTTGGTGGTTTTTCGTGGGTCGAGCCCGAGGTTGCCCACCCCTCTCGATACGATAAGCCTTATATAGCCATCTTTTTTTGCGTTCGCTTGTACCGTATCTTTTACCGCTTTGCACATCTCGTCAATGCTTAGCGGGATGGTTAAATCAATAGACTTTGCGCTTTCGTAAAGTCTGACGATGTGTTCATGCAATTTAAATACTATGGAGTTGTAGATTCGAATACCTTCGAAAATACCATCGCCATAAAGAAAGCCATGGTCGTAAACAGAAATAACTGCATCAGCTTTTTCAACAAGCTTGCCATTCATGTAAATCTTAGACATTAAAAAAACTCCGAAGGATGCCAGAAGATTATTAAATGCCTGCTTGGCGCCTAGTTTCGTCCGAGTGATTCTCATCTTCCGGAAGATTATCAAATGAATCAGGCCTTACCACGCCAAAAGCTTCAGGCTGCAGTTGAAGAGGCACTTCCACATGGCCTGCAACAAGTTTAATAATTCTATGGGTTCCACGGGCAATCTCAAGATTATGGGTAACCATGATGATGGTTACATTGTCGATTTCGTTCAATTCCCGCAGTAATTGTACGATTTCCCGCCCAGTATCTTCGTCCAAGTTTCCTGTGGGTTCATCTGCAAAAAGAAGCGCAGGGTTACCAATCAAAGCCCTAGCGATTGCTGTTCGCTGCATTTCACCACCCGAAAGTTCTTTGGGTAAATGGTGCATTCGATGGCCCAGTCCCACTTTTTCCATCAGGGTGATTGCCCGTTTTCTTGCTACGCTTCCATTGCCCAGCCATGAAAATACCGAGCTTCGAATCATCAAAGGGATCATTACATTTTCAAGCGCTGTTAATTCGGGAAGCAGATGATAAAACTGAAAGATGAAACCGAAATCATGATTACGAAGATGGTCTCTCTTATCTGCAGAGAGGTTGTCGATTCTTTTTTCTTTGTAATAGATTTCCCCTGCATCGGGCTTATCGAGCGAACCTAAGAGATGCATCAGGGTGCTTTTTCCCGAACCTGATGCGCCCACTACGCTTAGAAATTCCCCCTCTGCGACTTCCATATCCACGCCCTTTAATACAGGCGTGCTGATCGCGTTTTTGCGATAGATCTTGTGCAGATTTCGCGCATACATGAATGTATTTCCAGCCATTAGCTTTTATCCTTAGTTGAAATTATTCATATCGTAGCGCACGCACCGGATGCAGCATCGATGCCCTTAACGCTGGGAGTATGCTGAAAAGAACAGCAATACCGATCGAGCCCAAATTGACTAGAAACACACTGAATATATTGATATCAGTGGGGATCTTGTCGAAATAGTAGACATCCCGTGGGAAGATATCTTGGCCCGTTACATTTGCAATAAACTTCTCGATATCGTTGATATGCACCGTGATTTCTAATCCGATGATGGTGCCTAATCCAGCACCCACCAATCCCAGTAGAAATCCATAACCAATGAATATTGTCAGGATCCCACCATTGGATGCACCCAACGCTTTTAGGATTCCTATGTCTCTGGTTTTCTCTACGACGATCATCGAGAATATCGCTAAAATTCCAAAGCCAGCCACGGCTATGATTAAAAACAAAAGTATGTTCAAAATCCCTTTTTCAACTCGGATTGCTGCAAGAACTGCACCCTGCTTCTGTTCCCAGGTTTGCACTTCCAAGGGCGCATTGGCAAATAACTCTCTCAGCCTTGCAACCACCTTAGGCGCTTTATTGTAATCCTTCAATTTGATTTGTATGCTTGTCACACGATCTTCCATCGTGCGCAGTTTTTGAAGGTGTTCGATGGGCATGAATACATAGTTCGAATCGTATTCGCTCATCTCTGATTTAAAATAATCAGAAACTACAAAACGATCAAACACAGGCGACATCTTTGCACCACTCACCGTGGTAATAACAACTTCGTCACCGGGTTCCAAGGTTCGAACATCCTTGTTAGGAAGATCTGCAGGCGCATTGCGATCGCGGTAATGGGCGATGGCATAACCTAAAATCACGCCTTGGGGTTCGTGGGGTTTGCTAGGTGGTGGATCGGGTGGTGGCGGTTCGTTCAGGTTGGGCGCTTCTCTGGGCCCAGGAAAATCTACGCCCCTCGATGCCCGCCTAATCATAAACCTCTCACGCGCAGTTTCATCCAGATTAAAAGTAGGCTTCTCATGATTCTTCGGGTTCACCAGGTGCTCTGCAAATCCGCCCACGGCCTTGCGGCCTTCGGGTTCTATACCGATGATTCTTACAGGCCGAGTAAAGGGAACTTCACGAAAATTGAACTGCAGCATCGCAAATATTTCAAGCGTTGCTGTCATCGCATCGACTTCATTGCTTAGGAAAGGGTCGTTTCTTATGAGCGCCATTTTACTGGGCGCATCGGTGAAACCATCGTAATCGTAGGCCTCAAGCACTACATCCGAAAGCAGGCCATGCAATCTTTCCTTCAGCTTCGTGCTGAATCCTCCCATGACGCTGTTTACAACAATCAGAGTTGCAACCCCCAGCATCACGCTGACAATGCATACCATTGCGAGATATCGGGTTCGTAAATATTTCCAGCACAGCAAAAGCTTGTACAAGTACCACCTCAATCCTTGAGAACAATTCAGTCTAGGGCTTAATGCCTATTCTTCCTTCGAAGCCACCGCTTCTTCCCGATGCTCGGGCCTTAATAAAGGAAATAGAATCACATCTCGAATGGTTGGAGTGTTCGTAAGCAACATCACCAGCCTATCAATGCCTATACCCAGCCCGCCTGCGGGCGGCATGCCATACTTCAACGCTTGAACAAAATCGTCGTCCATCTTTGACATCGAATCATCTTCCTTCAAGCCACCAAGTTGTTGGCGGAAGGTTTCTTCCTGCGTGACTGGGTCGTTCAATTCGGTGTAGGCATTGGCTAGTTCCATGCCACATACATAAAGCTCGAATCGTTCTGCGATTTCTGGGTTGTCTGTTTTTCGTTTGGTCAGTGGGCAGAGCGATGCAGGGTAATCGTAGACGAAAATAGGCCCCATCAAGTTGTGCTCGACTTTCATTTCGAACAGTTCCTGAATGATCACATCTTTATGTTTGCCCTTGGTGTGTAACCCCAACGCAGTCGCCTTTTGGGTGACAGCGTCCGCATCTTCCATGGTAACGCCAACATGCTCTTTGAATAATTCAGAGTAAGTCGCCCTGCGCCAGGGGGCTTTGTAATCAACTTCATGTGTGCCAAAAGGTCGAACAGTTTCATCGCCAAGATTCTTGATGCATGCAAGTATCAATCCTTCGGTAAGGTCCATCATGGATTGATAATCGCCATAGGATTGGTAGAGTTCAAGCATGGTGAATTCGGGGTTGTGTTTGGGGCTGATGCCTTCATTGCGGAACACTCTGCCGATTTCATACACTTTCTCGATACCGCCAACTAGAAGTCTTTTTAGATGCAGCTCTAAAGCGATGCGAAGGTATAGTTGGAGATCCAAGGTATTGTGATGGGTGATGAAAGGCCGTGCTGCAGCGCCGCCTGCAATGTTATGCAGCGTGGGCGTTTCCACTTCCCAAAAGCCTGAATCATCAAGATGGCGCCTGATTGTTCGCACCATAAGAATTCGCTCTCGCGTGCGCTTCAAAGTTTCGGGTGTGTAGATTAAATCCAAGTAACGATGGCGTAAACGGAATTCGATATCTTGCATCCCTTGATATTTATCTGGGTGTGGCAGAAGCGATTTACCTAAGAAAGTGATCTTGGTTGCGAAGACTGTCAGTTCGCCTGTTTTTGTTTTGCCATACGAACCATCTATGCCCAGAAGATCGCCTAGGTCGATATGCTTTGCAATATCCCAACCCAATTCGCCTACTTGTTTCTTGCCTATCAGTACCTGAACTTGGCCAGTCCAATCACGCAGATCGATGAAGTAAACATTGCCCATGCCCCTGCGCAGGACGATTCTTCCTGCCAGCCTGGTTTGCACTGGGTTTTCTGGATCGACGGGTAACTCTCGTACTTGCGCTATGGACATATGGTTATCGAAGCGCTGGCCCCAAGGGTCAATACCTAAGGCGGTCAGGGCTTTTACTTTTTCAGTTCGTACGCTTTCAAGGCTTTCAATTGGTTCTGTCACAACAATTCATCCATTTCACTCAGGAACTATGGCAGACAATAGCCTGCGGTTCTTGATAATAATGACCTGCCGGTGGGTGGATCATCACACGCCTTGTCGCAAAACCCGATCAGGCCTACACTTTCGACTCCTAAAGCATACCCAGAACCGCTTCAACCGTACTAGATCGATCTTGGAGAAAAGCCTTTTGTGGCTTCCAACCACAATAAAATTCTTCTCAAAACAGCTTCTTGCTTCTAAGCCTATTTTGATTTATCTTGCTGTATTGCTTGTTTTTACGAAAAAAGAGAGGTTCAAATGAAACTTGTAGAATCCACCTGGGAAGATGTCAGCAAACTCGATAAAAACACCCCTGTTGTCATTCCCATTGCTGCAATCGAGCAGCATGGCAGACATTTGCCCGTTTCTGTGGATTCCATGCTATGTGGCGAAGTTATCCGCAGGGTTTCTGAAACCCTTCATGGCAAAGTATTATTTGCCCCTCTCACTTGGTTTGGTAATTCTCATCATCACATGGATTTCGCAGGAACTCTTTCAGCGAACCCCAGGCTTTATCTCGATATGCTCAACAACCTCGCAGATAATTTTATCGATCATGGTTTTAAACGAATTGTGTTCATCAATGGTCATGGTGGAAATATTTATCCTGGCAAGCAAGCTACATTTGAACTCAGGCAGAAATACAGGCATCGTTCTGATCTTCTTTTATTATTCAGCACCTATTGGGATTTAAGCTCTGCGCCTCAGGTTGAGCTTAAGGATTTCGTGCAGAAAAAAATGGGGCATGCCTGCGAGTGGGAAACCTCGATGATGATGAAGCTTGCTCCCAATCTTGTTAAAGGCAATGTTTTAGACCTTAAGAAAGTCGAGTTTGGATTTGCGTTTGAACCAGCGTATCGGGGTTGGATTACCAAGGATCGCACCGAGCCTGGTCACATTGGCGACCCAAAACATGCTACTGCTGAAAAGGGTGAGATCCTCTTTTCTACTTTTGCAAAAGATGCAGTGGTCTTTTTGGAGAAGGTCATCGCTTGGGATGGCAAATCTTGGTTTTAATTGAAGGGCCTTTCATTTTTTAACGAAGTTTAACCTTGGTTCTTGTAGCGCCATTAGCCACTTGCGCGCTTGTTCAGGATAAAAGAGGCTGCGTATCGCATGCATGTTTTTGAATTGTCCCAGTTTCACTTGCCATCGATTGTCGCAGCATTCCATCCACCCTGCATTGATGGCGTGACCAAGTTCTTCTGCAAATGTTTCGGTTAATTTCACACCGAATCGCAGCATGAAACGGTTTTCGTCAATGAAGCCGTAATTCAGTGAGTAAAGAATGTATTTTGCCTGCGACTCAGCAGCGGGTAAGTCGTAGAAATATGCGCAAGGATTTGAACCAGTACTGATGTTCGTCATGTAATCCGAAGCGCTGTAGGTGTTAAAACTCCAGTGGTTGCCTCGAAGTGAAGATGCATAATTGCCTAAACCCAGGTAGGGCATGCCATCTAGTAATCGCCCTTCAAAGCAAGCGCTAGTCCCAGTTTCGTTGTGGTGTTTGCTAAAGTTTACAGAACCGTAAGTTGTTTTCCACCCTGCAAGATATAATTTTTCAAAAGCGAGATCATATAGTGCCCCGTAGGTATTTGGCGTTGGCAGTACGACAGTGCGTTTGGTAAGTGCCCGCCCTTTTCCGCGATATAAACAGTCATAGGTGGTGATGCTGTCTGGGTCCAGTGCGATGATTTGATCCAGATCATATTTCCAATCTTCTAGAGTTTGGTTAGGTAGTCCGAAAATAATATCTAAATTGATACGCTTAAAACCGGTTCTGCGTAGGTTGGCCATCGCTATGTCGGTCTGTGCGATTTGTCGCAAACGGTTAACGGATGCAAGAGTAATGGCATTAAAGCTTTGTACCCCAAGGCTTACCCTGTCCACGCCTTCATCATGTAGGATTTGAAATTTTTCTTGTTCTTCCGCAGCGATTCGCGGGGTTGTCTCGATGCTAAACGGGAACGGGTGGGTACTTTTTTTGAGCAGAGGTTTTACTACCCGAGCAATTCGACGCAATTCCGTAGTGGCAAGGATTGTAGGCGTACCACCCCCGATGTCTACTCCTGCGATCTCGCAATTCGGTAGCCATTCAGCGTGAGAATCAAGCTCGCGAAGAAGTGCATCTACATATTTGCGCTGGAAGTCTTCACTCCGGTTGACATCGACAGCAAAATTGCAGTAGTAGCATTTAGCCTCACAAAAAGGAATATGCAGATACAGTAATAATTGATCTAGGTCTGATAACCATTCGCTGGTCCGGGGAGCAGGTTCGCATCGAAAGTTCTGAATGAAATATTCCCGGCGTGCGGGGTACTGAATCGTAAAATCATGCGGATGAGCTTCGACAAATGCCAACCAATTTACAAGTGTTAGGGTGCTGATCATAAAAAATCTCGTCAAGTAGGCTTTCTCTTCTACCCTGTGCAATGGGTAAGAGTCTGATGACGGACATTAAAGAAACAACTTTTCAAGCATAAGCACGGTACCGGCATGCAGAAAGGCTAGTAGTGGATCTTACCATCAAGTTGCCAATGTTCGAGGTAAATCTCTTTAGGTTAAGCTGCTCTTCCTAAACCCAGTATTAATTAAGACTTATACTTAAAGTTATTGACCTTCTGGTAAAGCAGTAATCATTTCTCACCGTTTGGGATGGTAAATTTTGATTTTAATTGAAGGTCCTTTGAAACTGCAGCATTTACTTTGCGATTGCTGGTTGTCTTCGCATGGGGACTTCCCAAAGGCGAAACCCAATGTCGGTTCCTTCCTTCAGGGAAAGAGTATTTGAATCGTCGATAAGCCCATTATTATCTTGAAGATCAGGGCCAACGGAATAAATAACCAAGCCTCCTAGGATTGTGCCTACCAGCAAAGGTTCACCGTTGAAAGGGTCTGTAGGAAGTTTAGTAAGGTACTCGGGAACCAACTCCTCCAGTTTGCGCGGCCATTTGCCATTGGTTATTCGGTAACGCTCAATTGCCAAGCCCATAATTGCACAATTCAATATGGCTAAATTTGAATGCGATGTTTCCCATATTTTTTTAGGAGCGGAGGTGAATAGTTTTACGAATAACATGTTTTTTTCATTAAGTTTGAAGGCTAATTCTGTAACTGCTTTTTGTTGATCTTGTTGGGGAAGACTGGCGATAGCAACCAAAGAATTACTGTATTTCAAAAACCAAGACAATATAGTTGGTTCCTCGAGAACTAGTTTTGCTCCGGTTGCTTCATCAGCTTTCAAATCGAAATCTTTTTGCAAAGTTTTAATGATGTCTTTGTCTTTTTTTAGTGCTGAAAGTATGGCGTAGTTCACCGCCCGATTAGCTTTTGCGATATACTGAAACATAGGGAAACGTGCTTCATTTTCCAAGAGTGATTGAAATTGTGAGAGGGAATCTTTAGAAGGTTCCCCTAGGGCTATTGTTCGCTCTAGCATTCGAATGCTCTGACCGCAAATTCGAACTCGAACTTGATAAGAAATAGGAAATGGAATCTCTCCAACGGAACGAGCTATATTGAAAATAGCCTGGGTTGATTCCATTGCTTGTTGGGATTTACCATCTTGTGCTTGAATAAATGCATCCAATGCTAATAATTCGGTAATGGCGCCGGTCGCATCCAGGGGCGTTAGAATAGTGTTTGCGATATTAGGCGCATAAGTAATTTCAAAACGGCCTTCAGGTAATTTAGCCACCTTTTTTGCTTCATCAAGGGGGGGCTGAAAAGCACCCAAGGTGGTTTTAATTAAGTTGATTGATGGCTGGGTTAACAATTGTTGTGGAGAAGATTTGATGGCTGCTAAATCTGGAAGCTGCCCCAATTCCCATAAAGGTTTTTTTTGTTCTTGGTTACCAAGCAACTTATAACTTTCACTAATAACTAAAGCGGAGTTTTCTTCTGGCTTGAGGACTTTGCGTTTTGCTTCAAGTTCTTCAATTCTCCAACCTGGCTCTTTCTGATCCAGTTCAGCAATGATTTTTTCGAGTTCTAGATCTGATCCGCTTGCAGCTTGGTTTTTAGTTGATTCAGGTTGATCAATTTTAGGGGTTAGTTGGCCATCTGCATCAACGGTTTGATTTTTAATTTGATTTTTGGCAATAAACCAAAGGGTGCCACCACCACCCACGAGAACAATAGTTGCGAATAGGACTCCAAGAAACCAAGAGGTTGCAGGTGTTTTTGATTTGCTATTTTTTTTGATTTTACTTTTTGACTTGCCAGGGCTTGAGCCCTTTTTATCTTTATTGGTTTCTTCGGGTTCCACATCAACCGGTTCTTCATCTTCTATTTTGGCTTTGGGATTAAGCTCTGCTACAAAAACTGCTTGGCAGTTCTTGCAGCGAATTTTCTTCCCGATTAAATTTTCACCAACCTGATAATCTTTGACACAAGTTGGGCATGTTACTTTGATAGTCATGGATTACACCTTCAAATTTAAATGTAGATTCGGCAAATTTATTGGCGAAACGCAAAAAATGTATAATATCAAAAATTACAAAAAGTGATAATAACATGTTGGTTTATGATGCGTTAGGAAATATTATTGGTCAAGATTGTAAGAATGGTTTCAATTCGGAAAACTAATTTATTACTTTGCGAGCCATATTTTGAATACACGCTTAACTTGCAGTTTTTGACTTTAGCTGAGTACTAAAAATTCTTCCTAGCTTTAATTAATATGATGATTGGCTTAAACTTGATCATTTTCTTAATTCTTTTACCTTTGCAAAGTCAGCTTCTGCTTCCATGTTTTTGTCTAATGCTTTATAGGAATCGCCACGATTGAAATATGCATCCGCATGTTTTGAATCTAATTCAATGGTTTTAGTGAAATCAGCAATGGCCTCGGTAAATTTCTGCTGCTTTGCATACGCAATACCGCGATTGTAATAGGCATCCGCATACTTGGGGGCTAGATCGATAGCTTTAGTGAAATCAGCAATGGCTTCAGAGATTTTCTCCTGTTTGCTAAATCCAAACCCACGGTGGTTGTAGGCATTTATATAGGTAGGGTCTAATTCAATTGCTTTGGTGAAATGAATGATTGCAGAACTCCACTCGCTGTTTTTTGAGGCAACATATCCTTTGTGAAACGCTACACCGCTTGCACCATTCTCTGCTTTATCTTCCCTGCCACATCCGCTTAGGGCGAAAATCAGGAAAATCGCAACGAAAGCACGGGTCAATCTGTTCATATTGCACCTAAGGCCAAGTGAAACTAATCAATCTTTAGGGTAGTTGGATTAGAAGGTAAGTCTAGTTAAAACGGAAACTTTTGGACTAATCGGACTTCAACCTTCCAAAGAATGATGGGTGATTTAATTAGGGGTGAAAGGTATCAAGGAACTAGGACGATTCTTGGAGAGTTATTTTTTCCTGCAGCGAGTTCTTCGAAAGCAATTCGAATATCTGCAAGTGGTTTTGTTTCGATTAAGACTTTGGCTTTGCCTAGATGATGATATTGTACAACTTCTTTTAGTGTAGAAATGGGGCCTACATGCGAGCCTAAAATCCGGATTCCGCGGGTGACTAGTTCAAACCAGGGCAATGACAATTCTTTATTCTTTCCTAAGGCCACTAAAGCAAGCGTGCCATCATTTCTTAATGCCTTCATTGAATCTGTAACTGCAGTTGGGTCTGCGGCAAAAACTGCAGCAGCATCAACCAATGGTTTGGGATTGAGAGAAAGCCATTCTTCTGGGGAATAAGTTTCTGCACCTAAAAGTTTGGCTTGGGCAATACGAATTGCAGATGGATCGATTGCAATGATGCGGGTAAAAGACTCTTTAGCATACTGAATTGCAAGATGGCCTACTCCCCCAACACCCATGATTAAGAGTGTTTTATTATCATTGGATCGCAACTTTTTGACGGTTTCAAAAGCGGTAAGTCCTGCACACGCCAACGGGGCAACCTGCACAGGATCGATATCTTTTGGAAGAGGAAGGATGTAGCGAAAATCTGCAGTGGTATATTCAGCATGAGTGCCTGGGATGACATACCCTGTATTAAATTGCCTATCGCAATAATTTTCGTTTCCAGAAGAACAGAACGAACAAGTTCTGCAGGTTCTGCCAACCCATGGGATGAGAACTTTTTGATCTAGGCTAAAGCCTATAACTTTCGAGCCTAAAGCTTCGATAACGCCTACGCCCTCATGGCCTGGAATAAGCGGAAGAATAGGCTTTTTGTCCCATGAGCCGTTGATGGTGTGAAGATCGGTATGGCAGATTCCTGATGCGAGGATACGAACCAGAACTTGATTAGATTTGGGTTCTGGGATGGGCAGATCTTCCAACTGAATACCTAATGAAAAATCTCTTAATACTGCTGCCCGCATGGTTCGCATAACCTAGTTTTTCCTTTAAGCGGGTTGCTGCTGGCTGAGGCAGTGCAGCGTACCAAGCCCTAGCACTAGATCCACGCAATGGATACCGACAATCTTACGAGTCGGAAACAATTGGGAAAACAGGTTTAATGCAACGCGATCGTTTGCATCGTTGAATGTCGGAACTAGCACGATGCCATTGGCAATATAAAAGTTTGCATAACTTGCGGGGAGGCGTTGGCCTGCAAAAACAACAGGTGCCGGCATTGGCAGTTCGAACACTTGCAACTTGTTTCCTTGGGCATCGGTCATGGAATTAAGCCTTGCAAGATTATCCTTAAGGGGTTCATGGTTTATATCCGATTTGTTTTCTTCGATCATGGTGATGACTTTTCCGGGTGCGATAAACCTTGCAAGGTCATCAACATGCCCATGGGTGTCGTCACCAGCGATACCATTACCTAGCCAGAGGACTTTTTTAACACCTAGATAGTTAGCGAAGAAAGTTTCATAATCTTGTTTAGAGAATCCAGGGTTTCGTTCTTGAGTTTTGGAGAGCAGACATTCTTCGGTGGTGAGAAGGGTGCCTTGGCCATCAACATCGATACTGCCTGCTTCGAGAATTGGTTGGATGTTGTTATGTTTGGGTTCCCAGATAGGGCAATTGATATTGGAAGAGACGAATTTGGGGATATCATCATCGAAATTAAAGTTGTCGTACTTGGCCCAGGCATTGAAGCGTAAATTGAGGATGGTTTTATTAGAATGCTTATCTTTGAGGAATAAGGGCCCGTAGTCGCGAATCCAAGAGCGATTGGTGGGTGCGTGAATAAAAGTGATGTTATCGAGGTTGGCGCCAGCTTCGAAAAGGATATGAGATATTGCATCTGCAGAATGTTGGTTTGGAACAATAAGTTTGACTAGTTCTAGTGAGGCAAGATTTTTAATGATTTCGGAATAGACAAAAGGGATGGTGGGGAATTTTCCGGGCCAGTCGCTTGGTTCATGAGGCCATGATAGCCAGGTTGCGGTATGATCTTCCCACTCCGCAGGCAATCTAAATCCTAACCCTGTAAGCTCTTCGGTTGATTTTCCCATAATCCTGACTCCTTTAATTTTGATGCTTCTCAAAAAGAATAAAGTTCTTGGGAACATTTAGGTTCGATATTAAGATATTTTCCTATAAACTATTAGATCGTTGGGATTATTTGTTGCAAGGGTTAATTATGTATTTGGATAAGAAGAACGAATTGGCAAAAGCCAGCTTCTCTTTAAATGATGAATTCCGACCTTTTTCTTTGATGGGCAACCGCCATCTTCAGACCTTGTTAGGATCCCTATCGGACAGTTCTCCGCCAGAATTCCCCTCGAAGGAAGTGGTTCTGCCTGTTAGCGATGGTGATTCAATTCTAGTATTAGATAGCAAGCCCGTTTCTTGGGTACCCGGCAAGCCGATTGCGATTTTAGTGCATGGTTTGACTGGCAGCCATAGATCCAGCCATGTAGTACGGGTGGGCGATCGGTTGTATAGGCGCGGTTGCAGGGTGATCCGGATGAATCAACGAGGCGCGGGCCCCGGTTTGCATCTTGCGCGGTGGTCATATCACGCAGGTCGTTCTGAAGATATTCGCAAGGTGATGGAATACTTTCAAAGCGTAGTAGATCCTTCGCCTCTATTTCTTGTTGGTTTCTCATTGGGTGGGAATCTGATATTAAAAACTGCAGGGGAGAGCGGCGACTTACACGGACTTGCAGGGGTTGCAGCAATGGCGCCCCCTATCAATCTAATGCAATGTTCCGAATTGATTGGGAAGCAGGAAAACCGGATCTATGAAAAGCATTTTTTATCCTATCTGATTTTGGAAGCAAAAAAACGCCAAAGGTATTTCCCAGATCTCCCACCGTTGAAATTTCCATCTAATATGTCTATTCGATTGTTTGATGAGCACTACACTGCACCCAGGGCAGGATATGACTGCGCAGAACATTATTATCAAGAATGCTCATCTGAAAGATTCATCAAGAACATCACTGTGCCAACTTTGATACTAACTTCGCGGGATGATCCATTCATATCAGTTGGGCCGTTTGAAAAACTGAATCCCCCGGATTGTGTTTCGATTTCGATTCAAAATCGGGGCGGTCATCTTGGATTCCTTGGATCGGATGGAAGGGGCGGCATCCGTTGGGGCGAGTCAAAATTGATTCGTTGGATAGATCAGCATTTATAATCTTTGTTTTTAAAGTGGTCTGGGCCCTGCATTACAAACTTCCAACGCAACCTTTCCCTCAAACTTTTTAAAATTCGATTCGAACAAACTAGAAAGTTTGCTGGCACTTGTCAGGTAATCTTCATGATTTTGCCAAGCCAGCATGGGGTTAAGCATTTGTTTTTCCACCCCGGGGCAAGCCGATGGAACTTCCAGCCCAAAATAAGAATCTTTCGTGAAAGCAATGGAATCGAAGTTCCCGTGCAATACACCTGATAACAATGCTCTGGTAACCTGAATAGGGTAACGGTGGCCCACGCCTGGTTTACCCCCCCTCCAACCAGTGTTAATTAGCCAAACTTTGCAATGATGAGATTGCAACTTCTTTTGTAGTAGGCCTGCATAAACGGAAGAATGCCTGGGCATGAATGGTGCACCAAAGCAGGAACTGAATGTGGCGGAGGGTTCGGTGACTCCCTGCTCAGTGCCTGCAACCTTTGCAGTATATCCTGAAAGGAAATGATACATTGCTTGAAATTCGTTGAGCCTGCTAAGTGGCGGAAGAACTCCAAAGGCATCACAGGTAAGGAAGAAGATATTTTTTGGATGCCCGCCCATGGAATCTGGGCAGATATCACGAATCAAATCGAGAGGGTATGCAGCACGGGTGTTTTCAGTTAAAGAGGCATCAAAGAAATCAGGGATATGTGTTTTTTCATCGAGTGGAACATTTTCAAGTACCGATCCAAATTGAAGCGCATTAAAAATATGCGGCTCTGCTTTAGGCGAAAGCTTGATGGTCTTGGCATAGCACCCGCCCTCGAAATTAAAAATCCCTGTATCCGACCACCCATGCTCATCATCGCCAATAAGGAGGCGGTCCGGGTCTGCGGAGAGCGTAGTTTTGCCTGTGCCCGATAAACCAAATAACAATGCGACATCGCCTTCCCTACCCATGGTGGAAGCACAATGCATGGGAAATACTTGCTGTTCGGGTAGGATGAAATTAAGGAAGCTGAAAACAGCTTTCTTGATCTCTCCTGCGTAGGAAGTGCCTGAAATAATCACCAGATTTTTAGTGAGATCTAGCACGATATTCGTTTTCGTTGCATGGGTATCAACGAGGATGGTAAGAGTTTTTCCATTGAAGTTTTTGATTGGTTTACGAAACATGCAGCGTGCAAATAAATTATGCCATGCTAAATCTGAGATCACCTTCACCCCGATGGCGTGTTTATTATCCGCGCATGCAGAGCCCGACATCATAAATGTTTCTTTTGAAGCAAGCGCTTTTATGGACGCATAAAATAGCAAATCAAAATCGGTGGGGCTCATGGGTTGATTGATCGTGCCCCATTCAATTGCTGCACTTACTGATGGTTCATCTACCAAATAACGGTCTTTGGGTGATCTTCCTGTGTGGGTTCCTGTTTTTACTGAAAAGGAGCCTCGATCGCTAAGTTGCCCTTCGTTGCGTTGAAGGGCTAGTTCGATAAGGCCTGCATTGCTGTTTAAAGATTTGCAATTTGGTGACTTTATCAGAGTTTCGATCATTTCTTGGTGATTCATTAAAATAAACTCCTTTTATCAGCCGCAGTAAGGTAAAAATAATGATGTGAATAATTAAGTACTAATAGTAATATCACTGTAATTATATTAGGGAAACATGAATAATAAAATCTTTTCTTTATGGGTAGCAGCATAATGCGAGCGCATGTACTTGAATACTTTTTAAAGGGTATATTTCTTGGGCTGGCGATTTATGGGTCTCTCCAAGCTGGAACGCTGGAAGCCCCCACCTATTCAACATTTCTTTTATTAAACGGTGTAGCTTGGGCTGGCTTGTTTGTTGCATTTATCGCAGGAGTGATATCTCAACGAGCCCAGCTAAAAGTCGGGCTCAAAAATCCCGCAGCTTTTGTTCTTTTTCTTATCCTCGAAAATTCCAGCAAGATATTTGATGGCATATTGCTAGGCACGGCCCTTGGCGTATTTGTTGCTGTGCCTTCAGATTCTAAATTATTGATTTCCTGCGTGGGGCTGGGTGGAGCTTTGGGCCTTAGTTTCTTCAGTATTCGAAAAGTCAAAGTACCTAAGATTCGGCTGGGGATTATTTTTGCTGTCGCAGCAGGCTTATGTGCTGCGATCGCTTATTTCCTTGGCGTTATTACTTGGAATGAAAACCCATTAATTCTCTCACATCCACATTTGTTTTCATTTCAATTGATTGCTTTTCTTCCATTGTTTTACATTCTGACTTTTTGTGGCCTTGCCGAAGAATCAGAAGTTGAAATTGGTGCTTTCAGCTCGTTACTCGGCATTGCACTTGGTATCCTAACTATGGAACATGTTCCTTTACGAACCTTGGGGTTCCTTGCACCGATAGTTTTATTTTTTGTCTACACCATGCGAATACTACCAGCATTAAGAATTCTGAAGCATGTTTTTCGAGGCATGAGCTTTGCCAAGCTTGGCCAGCAAAAAAATGCGCTAATGGCTTTCAAAAGAGCTTTGCAACTAGATCCCCAAAATAATCTAGCACGCAATAACTATTGGAAACTTCATGCAGATCTTGATCCTATTAAACTCGAAACCGATCCCGAAACCATGGCTCTGGTTGACTGCGACCTCTGCATTGACCGAGTCGAATCCCTTTTGGTTTCAGGCAAACCCAGTGATGATAAAGTTGCTGAAGCTTTAAGGCTGCTTTCTTTGGTCGAAAAACTCAAGCCCTCGCTTAATGATGGCACTCGTTATTGGAGGACTGTGCTTGCCCTACATGATAAAAACTTTGTAGGCGCTGCTGCAATCCTTATTAAAAACCTGAATAATTATCATGTTTCGGAAGAGCAATTGGCTGGGAAGTATCTGTATGCTTCATGGTCTTTGGCGTTGGCAGGGCACCCCGAAATGAAATCCCGGGTTGGCTTTCCACTGCTTACAGATGCCGCTATCAAAATGAATGCCATTGCTGCTGTTGAAAGGCATATCGCCCATGAAAAAGATGATCAGGCGGCATGGGGTATCAAGCGATTTTTATACACGGACATGACAAGTAAGATCTTTTTTCAAAACCCGCCCCGCAGCATGGCAGACTTTGACTTTATGTTTGTTAAAGACCTTGGGCTTGCACTTTTGGAACAACAAAAAGAACTGGCACGAGGTGCAGAATATTTAGATATTGCTGTGGCGGGCCTGCCCCAGAATGCACCGTTTTTAATGGTGCAAGTAGGCAAGGCGTTTGCCCAGCAAGGCCAAGAAGCAGAATCTGAAAGCTACTTTGAAAAAGCTGTTGCGATGGGTCGTCAAAGTGGTCACAAAAACTTGCAGGATCAAGATAGGTTGGCTTATTTCTCGGCATTGAAGTTTCTTGCTGATTCTTACTTACACCGCAAAGACACCGATAAAGCGATTGAATATTATCATTTATTTGCGCAGTTTGAACGCAGTGGTGTTGAAACATTGCGCACGCTTGCAACCCTGCACGAAGAAAAAGGCGAGGCCCTTGCTGCACTGCGTGCAGTCGAACAAGCACTCATTTATCAACCCGACGAAAAGGATCTTATCGCCCGCAAAGATCGATACCTTTATTCCATCACTGTGGAAGAACTTACCGCAAATAAAGAACTTCTTGCCAAGGGTTTTGATGTTGATTATTGCATGAAAAGGGCTAAAGGAATTCTTGAAAGCAAGCTCGATGGCCCTGATTGGATTGATGTTGCAAGACACCTTTCAAATTTGGCTATGGTATTTGCTCCTGAAAGTATTCAGGCCAGAACTTTATATGCTAAGGCACTTCTTAGGCATGGCGATCGTTCTGAAGCGAAAGAAATTCTTGAAAATGTGCGCGAGCCAAAGCCCGGAAGTTTTTCGAGCAGTGATGATGAAGATTCCTGGTACGGCTCATGCCAGGTGCTTGGGGATATTTACATGGAGCTTGATGAATTCGAAAAAGCAGTCGCATGCTTTCAGGATTTCAAAAAGAGCCCAAAGAGTGGCGCCAGAACTTGGCTTAAATTGGGCATCGCTTTAGAGAAATTGAACGACATCAAAAAGGCCATCGCGTGTTATGAGCAGGCTACAGCCTACGAAGGCAATCCCTTTGCCAGAGAAGCACAAGAAGCCCTGTACCGGTTAAAGTAAGGGCTTCACTTGGCGTTTCGAAAATTAGATTACTTAGATTTCTTGACGACAGCAGCAGGTTTTTTGCTGGCAGGTTTGGCGTTTTCGGTGGCAAACTGGCATTCCTTTGCAAGAGGGCAAGCAGCGCAGTTAGGCTGTTTTTCGTGGCAATACTCCATTCCCACGGTGCTAATAAGATCGGTAAATTCAACGCCTTTGGCCTTGGGGATCAGATGTTCCAAGGTGTTGCGAATTTCTACCACTTGTTCTTGGGTCTTTTCAATCAACCCAAGCCTTTTAGACACTCGGAGAGTTGGTGGATCGATGGGGATAGCATGGCCACCTAAAGCCCGTTGGGTAACCCAAGCACCAAGATAATCATTTGAAACCTGATAGCGGGAAAGATGCTTGGTAGCCTGCTTCAAACCCTTTTTGTGCAGGAACTCTAATTCGAATGAGTAGGTTGTTTCGAATAGCTCTTGAAGAAAACCAATCACCCTGTTGGCCCGGTCGACCGGCCTGGTCATACCTCGGAAACATTCTTCCAACTCGCGTACCGAGCTTACTCGAAGTTCGTTCCAATCGAAGAATTGGGCAGTAAGTTTTTGGTAAACTTCGTCGGCCTGCTCTTTGCTCGAACCTTCCCTGCAAATGGAATAAATCACTTGCTCCATTACAGGCAGTTCTTGTTGCTCTTGCGAGACAACTTTCTTGACCTTCGAAAAAAGAACTGTAACAATTTTCTGCTTATTTACTGTCGTCGCCATATCTTTCACAACTCCATGAATGAGTCAGGCGTAAGAGTCAGGAAACCAATTTTCCTGTCTCTCTGTCCGGGATCTATTCTTCCTTGATTACCGCTGATGGATCGCCATCAGAATCCTCTTGCTCAACATCATCATCAGTTTCGTCTTCGTCTTCTTCGTCGTCTTCGTCTTCTTCTTCTTTTATTTGATCGGAATCAGCAAGTTTCGAGGGATTAGACAAGGCTTCCTGAATAAGTTTGCTAATTTCGAGGCTCTTCTTGATACCTTGGTCAAGTACGAAAGTAAGAACCGGTAGAAACCTAGTTTTCATTCTATCAGCCAATTGCGATTGAACAAACCCAGCAGCGCCATTAAGCGCATAGAGAGTTTCTTTTTGGTGTTCTTCATCGCCCATTACCGAAACATAAATTTTGCCATGTTGGAGATCGCCTGAGACTTCAGCGCGTAAAACCGTGACCATGCTGATTCTAGGATCGCTCATTTTAAATAAAATGGTTTCACTTGCGACTTCGCGTATGACTTCAGCGATTCTAGCAACTCGATGCGTTTTCATTAATTCTCTTAACTAGTTAGTATATTTCCGTCGTCTGATCCACGAATTCTGCAATAGGATGTAATCGTAAAGCCTGTGCGATCTTTTCCAAACAATTGAGCACATGCTGCGATTCGTTTCCAATCATCGCGATGCCAAGCACGATCATCTGTCTGTTTTCCTGCTCGTCAATTTCTGCAACCGAAACATTGAAACCGTTTTTCAGTTTATCTTTGATGCTGTTGAGAACCTGCCTTTTATCCTTGAGGCTATGAGATTCCCTAACAATCATCCTGACTTTCATAGCACCCACATACATGTCATCCATACTGATTCCTTTAGAATCAGGAAAGGGTTCTGAGAACCTGTTCAACCTTGTAAGCTTCAATCACATCATCAACCTTGATATCATCATAGTTGAGGATTTTAATACCACATTCGAAGCCTTCACGCACTTCGCGGACATCATCTTTGAAGCGTTTGAGAGATTCGAGCCCAACATTTTTTTCAGGAGGTGGATAGATCACTACGCCATTCCTAATCAATCTTATTTTAGCAGATCGTTCGATGGTGCCTTGGGTTACATAGCAACCTGCAATGGTACCAACCCTGCTGATTTTGAAGGAATCGCGCACCACAGCCCTGCCAAGATGAATGATATCTTCGCGTGGTTTGAGCTTTCCTTCTAACGCATTACGCACATCTTCTGCAAGTTTGTAGATGATGTTGTATTGCCTGATTTGAATACCTTTTTCTTCCGCAAGTGCCCTGGCGCGATCATCTGGAACCGAGTTAAAACCAACAATGATGGTGTCATCTGGAGATGCAAGTGCAAGCTGAACATCGCTTTCAGTGATCCCACCTACACCCGTGTGAAGCACGCGGACCGCAACTTCTTCGTGAGTAAGCTTTTCAAGTTCTTTACGGATGGCTTCAATAGAGCCGCGGAAATCCGCCTTCAAGATCACTTTAAGTTCGGTAACTTTGGCAGCAGACAAATTCTCGAGAGTCATAGGTGAGCGCTTGTAAATGCTCGATTCCAAGGCTCGCATTTTTCGCTTCTCTGCTATCTCTCGAGCCTCTGCCAAATCTGAAATCACCACGAAGGTATCATCAGCGTTAGGTAGTTCATCAAGCCCTGTGATTTTGCACGGTATGCTGGGGCCCGCTTGAGAAATCGGCTTGCCCATATCATCATACATCATGCGAACTCGGCCGTAACCGGATCCGCAAAGAATCACATCGCCCTTTTTCAATGTGCCATCTTGTACGATAACGGTGGCAAATACACCTTCGCCTTCGCTAACATTGGCTTCCAAACAAACGCCCTTAGCAGTCTTGTTAGGATTGGCCTTGAACTCTTCAACTTCTGCAACAAGTGAAATGTTATCTAGAAGTTCGTTGATACCTTTGCCTGTTGCTGCGCTGGTTTGTACGAATTGAACATCGCCACCCATGGTATCGGGGATCAAGCCTTGGCCGTATAACTGCTGCTCGGTTTTGCGCAGGTTGGCATTCGGAAGATCAATCTTGTTGATTGCAACAATGATTTTAACATTGGCAGCCTTGGCATGACTGATGGCTTCTTCGGTTTGGGGCATGACGCCATCGTCTGCAGCAACCACGATGACCGCAATATCGGTAACATTTGCACCACGGGCACGCATTTTTGTAAAGGCTTCATGGCCCGGGGTATCAAGGAAGGTAATGGGCTTACCATTATGTTCAACTCGCCAAGCACGGATACACTGGGTAATCCCGCCTGCCTCGGAAGCAGCAATTTCGCTTTTGCGAATTTTGTCGAGGAGCGAGGTTTTACCATGATCCACATGGCCCATGATGGTAACGATAGGCGCGCGAAGGATTAAATCTTCGGGAGCGTTATCTTTGGTGGAATCGGAAATGATCTTTTCTTCGAGATCTTCTTTGCGCTTGATTTCTAGTTCGCAACCAACTTCCAAGGCAATGGTGGCGGCATAATCAGGCTCGACAATAGAGTTGATGTTCAACCCTGTTGCAAGACCTGCACCCATTAGTTTCATGAGCAATTCGCCCGATTTTATACCTAAGGCTTCGGATAATGCCCTCACGGTGATAGGCACTTCAACCGGTACTTTGCCTTTGCGAGGCTGAGGGCCTTTGAGAGTTTTCTGCCTACGGCGTTCGCGCACAATTCTTTGTTGTTCTAATTCATCCTGATCAAGCAACCCCGAAAGGCTGGTGACTCTTGGTATGGTGACATCGTTCTTTTTGCGAACTTCCCGTTCGCGATGACGGTCAGATCTGCCTGCAACCCCACCTGGGCGCTTGCTGCCACCTTTGGATTTTCCTTTGCCATCGTCATCTTCTTCGTCGAAGGGAACAACAACGGGTACCTGAGGTTGAGCAATCGCCGCTTGCTGATTAATGGCAACCTGACGCTTAATATCTTCAAAGCGTATGGGGCCTCCACCTTTGCCGACTAAATCTTTTGGGATTTCTCCGATTTTGCGAGGGCCCGTTGGCACAGGGGGTGGCAGCTTCTTTTCTTCAATTGGCTTTGGCTTAATAATTGGAGGCGTAGCGAAATGCACCCCAGTTGGTCTCTGAGGAGTCCGGGCTTTTAATCTTCGTAAGCCTGGATCGCCAGCACCTGGTCTAGGGGCTGCATCCAGATTGCGCATGCGCATGCTTCGAACTGAAGGAACCGAAGCAATTGGCGCATCTTTGACAGTTGCAACATCAGTTATTTCGGTTGCAATTAGATTAGATTCTGGGACAGCAATATGCACATCAGGTGCAATCACATCTGGTACGGATACAACTGGTGCGGGTGCTTCGATTTTCGCAACGGGTGCTATAGGTTCGGCTATTATTGGGCTTGGTTCGGTGGGAACCTTTGGAGCTTTTGCAGTTGCAGGTTCTTTTTTAACTGCAGCAGGCTTTGCAATCGTGGGTGGCTTAGTAGGCGCAATTACCGTGGCGGCAGCAGGGGTTGTTGGAACGGAGGCCGTGGGTGATCCAGCAGTCGCAATTCCAGCGGTATTTAGCCCGCCTTTGCTGATGATGGTTTCAACCTGTTCACGCTGGACAGGTTCTAAACTGCTCAGTTGATTTTTTATATCGAATGCCAGCCTGTGACAAAGAGCAATCAAATCTTTGCAATCAACATCCAACTCTTTGGCAAGAACATAGATTC
>CAXNFS010000006.1:0-27657 GCA_964201235.1 Gemmataceae bacterium
CCTTGCTGTAACATGCAAAGTTTACAGCCATTCATCACACCTAACTCGGAAAGGCGCGATACAATGTTCGGGTTACCCGAAACATCCGTAACTTCGGCCCATTCGCCAGATTCAAGCATTGCTAAAGGAATATCATTCATACTATCAGCGGTTCCAAACCTTGTTGAGATTGCGTCTCATAATAATACTAACCTACTCAATTCAAAGGTCAAGCATTTTCTACCCTCATTATAAAACATTTCCCCTTGCCTCTAAACACTAACAACTGTACTTATGTATATATGTACTAATGGAAGGAATACAACCTTGAATGATAACCCACTCTACGACCTCCATGTCTTACTGGACAACTTAGTCCAAGAATTAATGACAAAAGCTTCTTTGCATCAACCTCCCATCGACGCTGATGCACTCCTCAATGGCAAAGCTTGGCAATTACTTGAACTGGAGGCGCCATCCATCCCTTCAAAAAAAGCTGTACAAGTTTTCGATCCGAAAGAAGCTGGAAGCTCGGATGTTAAAAAACAATGGCTCGCCGCCCAAACTCTTGCCAGCTCTTTACAAAAAGAAGCCAAGATTCGCTGGGAAAAGCTTAACGGCAACCAGACTGCTTTTGGTATTTCTTTTATCAACCTTATTGCACAACGCATTCTTGTGCCTACGCATTGGCTAAAAAGCCTTGCTTTATCGTTGGATTACGACTTAATTGAACTCAAACGCATTTTCAAAACCGCCGCTTACGAAATTATCGCGTTGCGAATGCTCGATCTCGATAACCCATGCATCATTACTATTGTGGATAACGGCCATATCTTTAAGCGTAAAAGTAATTGCTGCAATCCACCTAAAACTCTTTCTCCAACAGAATCCATGGTTTTGAATTATGTACACGAGAACAGCAGGCCTAAAAGAGTAAATGATCAGGGTTGGCAAGTTGCGGGCTGGCCGGTTCACCAACTCGATTGGCGCAGGGAAATCCTCCGCAGCATCCCGCCCGAATCTCCAGATTGATTGCTTCTCTTCTTATCCTGCCAATTTCATAAATCCGGACATAACCTGCTCTTTTTGCTGGTAGACTCTGCAATCTGTGATAAAACAGTTATTCTTGCCTACGATTTTAACCTACGGAGATTTTCGATGAACTTGTCACGTCTTTTTGCTTTTACTCTCGCTTCTTCTTTTGCTGTTTTCTCTTTCGGCTTTGCCCAAGACCTAAGCCAAACCGATGCCACCAAAGCAGGCGCAGACTTTGCCCTTCAAGGGGAATACGAAGGATCCGCAACCCTGAATTCCGGTTCTAAAAAGTTTGGCGCACAAGTCGTTGCCAAAGGTGATGGCAAATTCATGATAAAAGTTCATACCGGCGGCTTACCCGGGCAAGCAGGATTCGATCCTTCCGTAAAGCCCATGCTTCTGTCCGCTGCAACCAAAGATGGCAAAGTCGAAATTACAGGGAAAGATATTTCCGGTACCATTCAAAATGGAAAACTAAGCATCAAAGACAATATGAAACTCGATCTTGCAATGGCCAAAGTCGAACGCACCAGTCCAAGCATAGGCAAAGCCGCACCTGAGGGCGCTGTTGTTCTCTTTGATGGCAAAAATGCAGACGAATGGAGTAACGGCAAACTTGTCGAAGGCAACCTTCTCAACAATGGAATTTCGAGCAAGAAAAAGTTCACCAATTTTACCATGCATATGGAATTCAGACTTCCTTACATGCCAAAGGCTTCAGGCCAAGGCCGTGGCAATTCAGGCCTTTATCTGCAAGACCGCTACGAAGTGCAAATCCTTGATAGTTTTGGTCTTGAAGGCAAAAACAACGAGTGTGGTGGCATCTACACTCAGTTCGAACCTAGCGTTAACGCCTGTTTTCCTCCCCTTGTTTGGCAGACTTACGATATTAATTATGTAGCTGCCAAGTTTGATGAGGCTGGTAAAAAAGTTGCTCCCGCTGAAGCGACGATATTCCACAACGGCATCAAAATCCATGACAAGATTCAATTCAAGGGGTCTACAGGTGGTGGTAAACCCGAAACCAAAGATGCAGGGGCCTTCCAGCTTCAAAACCATGGTAACCCTGTTTATTTCCGCAATATCTGGGTATTGGAATCCAAATAATTGCGATCGCTACTCAATCAAAAAAGCCAAGGCAACTCGCCTTGGCTTTTTCTTTATTATCGCATCCCCTGCCAAGCTTCTAAAAACACTGACGATCTTCAAACCTTACATCTAAATATTTCTTAATTATAACCGTCGCTTCACAACAAATTATGCGATAAGATTAATTGAGATAATCATTTGCTGTTAACAGTAGGAATCAATTTTAACGCCCGGGCCCCATTGATGATTTTAACTTGCAAGCGATGTGGGAACGCGAATCCATTAGAAGCATCCTTTTGCTTTTTTGATGGCCAGTTGCTACAAAACGCAAATAACCCATCGCTCACTAAAAAACCCGAACTTCCAATTCCATTTGTTTTTCCAGATGGCAGAAAATGTATTAGCTTTGATGAACTTGTTTTAACCATCATAGATGAATGGAGTGAATCAAAGAAACTCCTCAAGGATGGAACTTTTGCAAAGTATTTCCAAAAGATCGGCAGGCCCGATCTTTCAGTCCGTGCTGAAAAATGCAGGGTTTTCCCAGATGCAGACTTGGGCATTGACCAACTGATCAATTGTCTTCCCGTCTCCATCGATTTAAAACCTGAACTTCAAACAGAAATAGAAAGAATTAATCTTGGCATTTCAAAACCAGGCACTGATCGCGATTTATATATTCAGCTAAAAAATACCGGGTTGGGAATGATTAAAGGTTCTGCTGTTATTGAATGCCCAGATTTTTGGATCACCCTCGGCGATGGTTCAGGCACCAACCAAAAATCCCTGCATTTCATCAATGAATTTAAACTCCACATAAGAATCCAAGGCAAACGGCTCCGGGCTTCCGACAAACCACTTAACGCAAAAATTACGATCGAGACCAATGGTGGATCCCGGGAAGTATCAATCACCGCAGAAGTCCCCGTCTTACCCTTTTCCAAAGGATGCCTTGCAGGCGCAATTTCACCAAGAAAACTTGCATCCTTAGCCAAGGTAAACCCAAAAGATGCAGGGAAATTATTCGAAGATAATTCCGTGCAGGAATGGTACAAAAGCAACGGCTGGACTTACCCGGTGCCTGGGCCTGCAGCTTCAGGGGTTGCAGCCGTGCAACAATTTTTTGAAGCACTCGGATTAGTCGAAGCGCCACAAGTTTTACTTGAACCTAGATCGCACGAATGTTCAGGATATCCAGGCGACAAAATCAACCTCATCTTCACCGTCTTTAGTAGCGAAAAACGGCATGTTTACGCACATGCAACAAATACCCCAGATGCACCTTGGATTATTTGTAAGCCAACAGATTCAGAAAAAAATCGGGCTATAATTTCAGTTGAAGTTGTTATACCTGATTATCCACCCAGCCAAGTAGAGGGCAGAATCAATATTTTCTCAAATGGCGGGAAGGTATTTAGGCCCAGAATTTATTTGTCGATACTTGGATCTGCAAAGATACCACCACCGCTTCCAGAACAAGAAAGTCCTCCCACCCTACAAACGCCATCTAATCCGTTAATCCCCGGGGGATTCCCCGACCTCAACGAAATTGAAACCTATAAATTCCAAGGGATGCCTGCGATTCTTTTAGGTTCCCTCTTAATGCTGGGCATATTTGTAGCCATTGTTCGTGATGTGCTTTCATTTTCAAAACCCATGGAAAACAACGATGCCATTTCCGGAGTGCTCAAAGCTGAAAAATCGGACATGAACCCCCTGGTATTTCTTACCTTCAACGAAACCGACACTCAGGTATCGTTTGGTGCGGGACTTACAGCCAAACCAATTGCGGGCAAAGCAAGAGCCAATAATGTTGGAACCCAAGAAGCACATATGTCTTTTTGTATTCATACAAAACCGACCGACAAAAACAGCAAGGCTAAAAGGTTGATGCGTGACTCTGATGGTTTCACTAATAACTCCGTCATTCGCATCAATGGAAACGATTGGTTTTTCGGGCAGGGGCCGCTCAAATTCCGCGAAAAAGCCTCACCAGAATTCATTGAAAAGGTAAACAAAAACTACAACGGCCATTGGCTCAAAATGAAGCAACCTATCAAAGAAAGCG
Source organism: Gemmataceae bacterium (assembly GCA_964201235.1). GTDB lineage: Bacteria > Planctomycetota > Planctomycetia > Gemmatales > Gemmataceae > UBA969. The sequence continues at coordinate 4,172 of CAXNFS010000006.1, forward strand.
AAGCCCCCTTCCTAGGCCAAGGCTTTACTTCCGTTTGGGCGATGACCAATCCTTCTGTTGAAATAACACAAAGCCTACGAATTGTCCCTGGGGCTCAAACCAACAAATTAGACACTGTACTTGTCCGCTATAGAATTGAAAACAGGGGTAACAAAAATCTCACCATCGGATTCAGAACCCTTTTAGATACCTTCATTGGCACCAATGATGGTGTTCCTTTTTTAATACCCGGTGATTCCGAACTTTGCAGCTCCAGCAAAATCATGAACGGTATAGGTGTTCCAGATTTTCTTCAGGCGCTTGAAAACAATGATCTTAACAACCCCGGAACCGTTGCAAACCTAAGCCTTTTAAATCCCGGATTAGAAAAGCCCTCCAAGCTAACCTTGGGATGCTGGCCAGATTATCGTCTCAACAAAATTTTAAACGATGGGGAAAAATGTAAGGAAGCCTTTACTCTTTGGGATGTGCCTGTTGCTAAAATCAACACCCTTGATCCCGCAGATTCTGCGGTCACCATGTATTGGGAACCCACCCTTTTACTCCCCTTCAAAACCAGAGAAGTCGGTTACTCATACGGGTTAGGTACTTTTGCTGGTAGCCAGGGCCAAGGCCAACTAGCTCTCACTGCTGGGGGTTCTTTTGCGCCCAATGGCGAATTTACCCTCACTGCATATGTTTTAGGCCACACATCAAAAGACACCCTCGACCTCACCCTCCCAGAAGGGTTTAAGTTGATCGAAGGCTCGCTTAAAACCTCGCTTCGCGATTCCCAATCCAAATATGCGATTTCATGGAAGCTAAAAGCTCCTTCATCCGAAGGCGATTTCTCATTCAAAATTCAGTCTTCAAAAAACTTCAAGGAAGAAATCGAGATAAGAATTCGTAAAGCCATTCTTGGTGGCGTGTTCGGCTAACTTAAGGATTTGCAACTTTGTCTCTTCGATTATTTGTCATTTACTGTGCATTGATTGGTGGTCTTTGCTCCTACTTAGGCTGGGCTGCGGGTCTATCTATCACTTCAGAAGGCTTTTTACGAGCAGCTTTGAAAGGCATGTTTGCGGGCACCCTTATTGGTGCAGGGTTAAGCCTGCTTGATTCCATTTGGAATGGCAGAAGTATCGCTTTCACATTTTGCCATACTTTGGTTGCTGGAATTCTTGCTGGCGTGGGGGGAATTATTGGCGGCATCATTGGAGAATTTCTTTTCAACATCCATAGTTCCCTCATTATTGCTGGATGGTTATTCACCGGTCTTCTTATCGGTATCGCTATTTCTACATTCGAAATACTAATTTCCTTGAATAACAATCAAGCAAAAATCTTTGCTATATCCAAAGCGTTGAAGTGCATGGCTGGGGGCGCAATGGGTGGTTTGTTGGGTGGGGGAATTTTTTATTCAGTGTTATTACTATGGGTTGCAAGGTTTGGCCCAGGAATATTCTGGACTCCTGCAGCCATTGGTTTTTCTGTTCTGGGAATTTGCATTGGCCTGTTCATCGGGTTGGCCCAAGTGTTGATTAAAGAAGCATGGGTTCGGGTTGAAAACGGGCGCTGGCAAGGTAAGGAATTAATCCTTGCAAATTCTGTTTCAGTAATCGGGCGTAAAGAAGGTTGCGAAATCGCCTTGTTTGGCGATCGCAATCTTGCACCCGAACATGCTTGCATTCGCAGAAGAGATAACGGTTTTTATCTTGCAGATCTGGATAGCCCAGATGGTACTTATCTCAACAAAAAAAGAGTACGAGAAGAAACCCTGCTGCAATCAGATGATATTATTCAAGCAGGTGCAACCAAACTTAAGTTTCTTGAAAAGACAAAGAGCCGTAATTGAAATGCTAAATATCAAACTCACGACTTTTTAGTTCAGTTGAAACCAAACTCTAAAGGTTTTAAGAAGTGTGCAAGCCGGGTGCGGGCCCTGAATAGCCTCATTTTGACGGTTGCGCTTTTCAAACCAAGCTGCTTTGCGATTTCGGGAATTCTGCAATTCTGAGTGTATCTCATCTCAAGAATCTGCCTGTCGTTTGTGTTTAATTCCTTTAGGGTTAGATTGAATTTACAAAACAATTCCGCCTGCTCAAAAAGCAATTCAGACGGTATCGTATGGGAATCGAGTTTTTCAAAAATCTCAGGAGGCATTGTGCCGTATTTATAAAAGGAACTTTTGCAATAATCTTCAGCGAGGTTGCGTACAACTTTGCATAACCAAGATCGTTCATAGGTAACGACATTACCAAGTGTTAATTCGCGCCAATAGCGCAGAAAGGCTTCCTGAGTAAGGTCGTTTGCAACATCGAAATTGAAACACCGCGAGTATGCTGCCAACCAGACTGCGTTGCGGTGTATTGAATAAATCTTGAGGAACTGTTCTTGCATGATGATCTCCTTTCATGCATCTAAATCACTGTTTATTATCAGTACGAATTAGAAAAGAGAAAGTTCATCAAAAGTGAATATAGCTAATGAATTGCATCAGAAACTGCATAAAGAACAAAAGAAAAGATTGATTCAAAAACAATCACTCAGGTATCCACGAATCCTCAGGCTTTATGCTCAGGCAAAATTCTGCCAGAAGAACCGCGGAGTAATCAAGGTCTTTCAAACTAACGACTTCAACCGGGCTATGCATATAACGATTAGGAATCCCGATTAAACCCATTGCAACGCCTTCGCCAACCGTTTGCATTGCGTTGGCATCGGTGCCACTCCCCTTCGGAATCCCTCTTATCTGACTGGGAATACTAAAATCTCGTGCAACATCCATCATGCGATCGATCACTTTAGGGTTAAAATTAGGGCCACGATGAATCACAGGGCCTGCTCCGAGTTTTACTTCGCCCAAATTCTTGCGATCGGTGCCGGGCGTATCTGTCGCATGGGTAACATCCACCGCTAACCCTACCTGCGGTAAAATCCCTTGCGCACTTGTAGTTGCCCCACGCAAGCCTATTTCTTCCTGCACTGTAGAAACAAAATGGATATCAATGTTAGGGTTTTTTTCACTCACCAACCTCAACGCCTCCATCACCGTCCATACCCCCACCTTATCATCCATCCCAGGCGAACAAGCCAAACCATTCAACAAATCGCAATATCCAAGGCGAACAGTTATCGCATCCCCATTCATAACCAAAGCTTCAGCTTCTTTTTTATCCTTGGCGCCTATATCAACCCAAACATCAGAAAATTGGGGCACCTTGTTGCGCTCATCATTGGTAAGAAGGTGAGTTGCCTTGCGTGAAAGAACACCATTAATGGGCCCATCCTTAGCCCAAACCGTAAGGTGCTGGCCCAAAAGAATCTGCATGTCCCAGCCCCCAATGGGCTGAACATAAAGAAACCCATTTTCATCAATATGCTGGATCATAAGGGCAATCTGATCACAATGGCCCGCAAGCATCAGTTTCTGGGTTTCGCCCTGCCCCGACCTAGATCCCTTTTTCACACAGTGCACATTTCCATGCCGATCGGTTCGAACTTCATCAGCAAATTTACCTGCCCATTCCCTTACCACTTTTTGAATTTTAGCCTCATAACCTGATGGGCTTGGGGTTTCGAGAAGAGTTTTAAGAAAATTCAACGATGTTTCGTTCATATTTATTGTTCCATTGCACCGGGAATGACCCCGGACCACCTGAATTAAAGTCTGCCTAAATACCACAAACAGTAAAATTACTATTAGCATAAGCCGATGGAAAGGGTATTATTATATAGCTAGCTGGTTTATAAATCCCGCCAAGTAACTTTTGGTTCAATAACCTTTAGGATACACGCCATGACAAGATTTCAATCAATCCTTCGCAATTTAATTGCCTATTCCATAACTGCAACATGCCTTAGTTCAAATTTAACACAAAATGCATTTGCAGAACCACCTGTTGATGTTGCCAAGCGAACCGAAATTTTAGGCAAGCCAGAAACAATCGAGGTTCATCCCGCCTTGATTAACTTAAGCAGCAAGCGCAACTTTACACAAGTTGTAGTAACAGGCAAATATGCGGGCGGCCTAATTCGCGACCTGACACCCTTTTCTTTTCTTTCCATCGAGCAACCAGATATCGCTAAAATCGATGGCGCAAGCATCGTCATGGCGCTCAAAAATGGCTCAACCAAACTTAAAGTGACAACAGGTGCAACCACCACCTTGGTTCCAGTTAATGTTACCACAACTGAAAAGCCCGACCCTGTTAGTTTTCGCAGAGATGTTATTGCTGCGATGAATGTGGGCGGCTGTAACGCTGGCGCCTGCCATGGTACCCCTTCAGGCAAGAACGGTTTCAAGCTAAGCCTAAGAGGCTTTGATCCCGCTGCAGATTACCTGCAACTGACCCGCGATGTTTTAGGCCGTCGAACTTCTTCCGAAGATGCTGATGCCTCGCTGATGCTGCAAAAAGGATTAGGCCGAGTCCCCCACGAAGGTGGCCAACGCTTTCACCCCCAAGCCGAAACCACCCGCGTTATTCGTACTTGGCTCGCAGAAGGCCTAAAAGATGATGCCCCTACTTTGGGCGTGCTTAAATCAATCGATGTATTTCCAGGCGCTCGCATTTTTCGTGCCCCTGCTGCTTGGCAACAACTTAGCGTGAAGGCAAACTTCGCTGATGGTTCTTCCCGCGATGTCACTCCGCTCACCGTTTTCACCAGCAGCGATACTTCCATTGCAGATGTTAACAACCGTGGCTTAGTAGAATTCAAACAGCCTGGTGAAATCGCAATCTTGGTTCGCTACCTCGAAGAACTTGTCAGTGTGCGCTTTACCTATCTCGACAACCGGGTTCAATACGCTTGGAAAAGCCTTGTCCCCAACAACTTCATCGACAATAACATTTTCGCTAAACTAGAACTTCTAGGTATTCCCCCCTCCGAAAACTGCTCGGATCAAGAATTCATGCGCAGGGCCTACCTCGACTCTTGTGGCATACTTCCAAACTCCAAAGAAACCCTTGATTTCCTCGAAAGCAAAGACCCACAAAAACGCTCTAAGCTTGTAGAAGCCCTTACCCTTCGCCCCGAGTTTTCCGATTTCTGGACACTCAAATGGTCCGACATTCTTCGAAGCAATCGTAAAACCATCCAAGTAAAGGGCGTTCATTCGTTCCAACATTGGGTCAAAGAAAACATCGAACAAAATGTGGGCATCGATCGCATGATCCGTGATCTGATCACCAGCACAGGCAGCGCTTCCAACAACCCCGCTGCAAATTATTATCGCATCTCCCGCGATCCCCTAACACTCGCAGAAACCACCGCTCAACTATTCCTTGGCTTCCGCATGCAATGCGCCAAGTGCCATAACCATCCATTCGAACGATGGACTCAGGATGATTATTATTCCTTCGCGGCTTTCTTCGCCCGAGTGAAAGTTAAAAAAGATAACACCGATGTCGGCCCAGATCCAAAAGTTGCTGCAGGCGAAGTGGTGTACGAAGACCGCGGAGGTGAAGTCACCCAACCCCGCAGTGGCAAAGTCATGGCTCCAAAGTTCCCTGGTGGCGCAATCGCAACTGCCGAAAACGGTAAAACCCGTAGAGAAGCCCTTGCTGATTGGCTCACTAAACCAGAAAACCCCTTCTTTGCTAAGTCCGTCGTCAACCGAATCTGGTTCCATCTCATGGGCAAAGGTATCGTCGACCCAGTTGATGATTTCCGCGAATCCAACCCCAGCGCCAACGATGAACTTCTCGTTGCACTAGCTCAAGATTTCGCCAAGAGTGGCTTCGATTTCCGCCATCTTGTTCGCACCATCATGAACTCCAAAACCTATCAGCTAAGCGCCCAGCCCACCAAAGATAACCAAGAAGATGGTAAGTACTTCTCACACGCAAGCACCAGGCTTCTAACCGCAGAACAACTGCTCGATTCCATCTGCGCAATTACCGAAGTGCCCGAGAAGTTTGCAGGCTTGCCCCTAGGAACCCGTGCAACCCAGTTGCCCGATACCGAAGTTAACCACCTGTTCCTTAAAACCTTTGGCCAACCCGCCCGCGAACTCGCTTGCGAATGCGAACGCGAATCTGATAGCAACCTCGCCCAAGCGTTACAGCTAATCAATGGCCCTACTATTAACGAAAAAATTCGTAACACCTCCAACCGCATTGCCAGACTTATCAAAGAATCCAAAAGCGATAAGCTCATCCTCGATGATCTTTACCTCGCAACCCTCAGCAGAATGCCCACCGCTGAAGACTATAAAGTTGCGAACGATCACCTAGCGAAAACCAAGGAAAAGCGCCAAGCTTGGGAGGACCTTCAATGGGCCCTCATTAACTCCAAGGAATTCCTTTTCCGCCACTAGGATTATCATGCAATCCGTCATTTCCGCCTCGAGTGTGGTACTAGAAAACTCCACACTCGAACCAGGCCATGTTATAATCAACGACGGTTTGATTTCCCAAGTTTCAAAAGGCCTCTACCAAGGCCCCATTCAAAACCACCAGCACTTCGAGGGTTTAACTCTCTGCCCCGGATTCATCGATCTTCATGTGCATGGCGGATTGAATTGCGACTTCATGGATGGCACCCCCGAAGCCTTTCATACCGTCTGCAAAGCCCACCTAAAACATGGAACCACCAGCCTTCTTGCAACCTCTACCGCTGCAACCATGCCCTCGATTCTTAAATTTCTTGAGACCTGCAGGGCCAGCAAAAAAGCAAACTGGACCGATGCAGCGCAGGTTTTAGGCGCGCATTTCTATGGCCCCTACTTCTTTGCAGAAGCACGCGGTTGCCATCCAGCAGAGCCAATAGTTGCACCAACCCCCGAACACTTCAATTATTTCCTTGCATACGCAGATACGATCATCACCGCAAGTGTTGCCCCAGAATTGCCAGGCGCACAAGCCTTTGTAAAAGCCTGCCTTGATAAAAATATTCGCTGCAATGCAGGCCATTCTCATGCGACTTTTTCGCAAGTCGAAGCCGCTGTTCAATGGGGCGTGCGCCATGTTGATCACCTGTTCTGCGCCATGTCCGACCGAGCCAAGCTAAGGCTTACGCAAACCTACCCCATGCGGGGCGGCTTATTCGAAGCCACACTCTTCTTTAACGAACTCACCACGGAAATCATCGCAGATGGAAAACACCTCGCAGATGACCTCCTAAAGCTTGCCTTCAAAATCAAAGGCCCCGATTCCCTCGCCCTTGTCACCGATGCCAACCGTGCACTCGATATGCCCGATGGCGAATACATCTTTGGCAATAAAAATGAAGGCTGCACCATCCTAAAACGCGATGGCGTTGGCCTAATGCCCGATGGCAAAGCCCTCGCATCCAGCGTCGCAGGTATGGACCACTGCGTTCGTACCATGCACCACGCAACAAAAGCCCCCCTGCCCGAAATCATTCGCATGGCTTCCCTCACCCCAGCTAAAATCGCAGGATTCGATAAAACCCTAGGCAGCATCACCCCCGGGAAAATCGCAAACCTCCTCCTCCTCGATCAATACCTCCATGTCTCCAAAATCTTCCTCAAGGGCTCCATCGTAAACGTTTAACAATGTTTCCTAGGGCGGTGCCTTGCTTACCTAGGGCGATGCCCTAGGCTGGTTGTGCCTGCCCCTTCAGGGCACAAAGGAACCTATTTATTGTGCGGCGGATGTTAATCCGCTGGTGCTGTTAGGTGAACGATGGTGAAAATGTTTTTGTTCTTTACCGTTTCCTAGGGCGATGCCCTAGGCTGGTTGATTTTGCCCCTTCAGGGCACAAAGGAACCTATTTATTGAGCGGCGGATGTTAATCCGCTGGTGCTTTAAGTTGGACGATGGTCCATGTTTTGTTCTTACATAAGACAGACCCACCCAACGCAGTGGGATGGGCTTAAAAACATTCAACAAAAGTGGAAGAGATTGAAAGGCGGGCTAGCGAAGCGAAGTGCCCTCTTTATTGAGCGGCGGATGTTAATCCGCTGGTGCTGTTAGGTGAACGATGGTCTATGTTTTGATGGGTGCGTAAAAAAACCCATGGTGGGGGAGCCATGGGTTTAAGTATTTGAAGGTTAGTTAAGTACCTAGTGGTGCGGGGAAGATTGTAATTTTCGAGAATTTGCGCACATGTTCGGACATACGTTCGCGAAGTTTTTCAGCGAAGTATTCCTTGGCTTCGCCTTTAAGTTCTTCGAATTTAACTTCTTTGCCTGGTTTCTTTTCGGTGGTGAGAATGAGGTGGTAGCCGAACTGGGTTTTGACGGGGTCGCTTAGTAGATATGGGGGAAGGCCGAAGGCTGTTTTGGAGAAGTTTTCGACCATAACGCCATCTCGGGTGAACCAGCCTACATCGCCTCCTTGGTCTTTGGATGGGCAGGTGGATTTATCCTTGGCAATGATGGCAAAGGTTTCATCAAGTAATGCTATGCGGGCTTTTTCTTTGGCCAAGTTATCAGTAGTGGGCGGGAGCTTTGCCATTTCTGTTTTTACGATATCTTCAACTTGTTTTTTGTAAGCAAGGATAAGAAGGCGGGCTTTTTCTAATTCGACTTCATCCGTTGGAGCAACGGTAAGAAGAATATGGCGGGCCCGTACCGATGCACCATTAAAGACATCTTTGTTTTGCTCGAAGAGTTCTTGCAGGGCTTTGTCGGTAGCTTGGGAATCGGTGTATTTCTCCCAACGAACTTCTGCTGCGATGTGTTCTTTTAACTCTACATCGTTCAGCTTCAACTCTTCCAGCATCTTGGCGAAATCTTTGCCTTGCTTGATGATTTCGGCTTTCATCAAAGCATGGCGTTTATCAACTTCAGCAACATCCGCAACGATTTTTTGTTGGATGAGGTATTGATCGACCAGCATGTTATCGATGAGGTGATTGATAAGTTCAGGGCGGGCAGCAGCTCTGCGTTCGGGGGGAATTCGCTCTAGGCTGCGTTGAACCGCACTTTCCGCAATAGCTTGGCCATTAACAAGCGCAGCGGTGCCTGGCGGGGCTTTTACCGCAGGGGTCTGGGCCATGCTTAGGCTGGCTATAAAAAGAAATAAAACAAACGATAGCTTCCTTGCCATGCGAAAACTCCTTCAAGAACGAAAGCCCCATAGGATTGGGGTATGCGGATCCAAATCGCCCATATTCTTGAATTCTAATCAAAAAGTGTTTTTTTTTGCGATAGGGAAATCACAAAAATTCTTAGCCTAGCGTTTGACTCTAGAGGCTACACCATCGGCAATTGCAGATTTCATATCTTTTACAGCACGATCAAAGCCTAATAAAACAGCCCTTGAGATAATGCTATGGCCGATATTTAGCTCTTCTACGCCATGAATTGCAGCAACTTCTTGCACATTATGATAGTTTAAGCCATGGCCCATATGCACATGCAGGCCCAAATCACGGGCAAAACGGGTAGCTTCGCGAAGCTCGTCTAGCTCGCGATCAAGGTTTACCTTGGTCTTGGCTTCAGAATACCTTGCAGTTTGAATTTCGATAGCCTGGGCTCCCAAGGCATGCGCAGTTTCGATCTGCTCGCAATCCGGATCGATGAATAGCGAAATAACAATCCCCGCCCCCGAAAGCTTTTTCATGACTTTCTCAACCTGATTACGGTTGGCAATCAAATCCAAGCCACCCTCTGTGGTTAGCTCCGCCCTTTTCTCGGGCACCAAAGTTACCTCATCGGGTTTATATTCCAATGCTATATCTGCAATCGCATCACTTGCAGCCATCTCTAAATTCAGCCAGCGCACCACCGGGCGAAGCATCTTTAAATCACGATCCTGGATATGTCTGCGATCTTCGCGCAAATGAATCGTGATACCATCCGCCCCAGCAAGCTCTGCCATGATTGCAGCAGCAACCGGATCAGGCTCGTGCCCAAGCCGTGCCTGCCTGATCGTTGCAACATGATCGATATTCACACCCAACCGAACTATCCGTGTATCATTCATCATCCAACCCTCTTTCTAATCAGGCCCCAACCTAAGGCTTTTAGGCAAGCCCGGCGCAAGTTGCCGATACCTTCGGGCCTCTGCACTTAGTATTTTGATCAAAAAATACCCTAGGCCCAACATGATTATAGAGTCAATCAAGCTGCCCACAACAGGCAGGCTAGAAAAAGGCACCCAATACCCAGAAAGAATAATCAGCAAAAAAAGCCCAGCAGGCAACGCCTTGTTCCATGCCCCTAACCGATACCGGGGATCAAAAAACATGCACGACATCGCTCGCAACTCTGGTACGATTTCATTAAAGAACCACTTCCCTGCGGTGAAAGGATTCAACCCAGGTACCTCAACCACATCTTCTAAATACCCAGGCGTAATGATTTCTGGGTCATTTGATTTCACCGGGCTAAATTGGGCAACAGTATCACTTTTTTGCACCCGGCTTCCAAGCCTACTGACAATGCGCTCTTCCAAAAGCCCTTGATCTTGCAGATTCGCAAGGGCGTTCTCAAGCCTGGTTACCCTAGCTTCAATTTCCGCTCTGTTTTTTGTTTCCATTTCAACGGCAACAGCTTTTGTTGGCTCAGGTGTGAAATAACTTCTCTTCTCTTGCTGAACTTCCATTTCATCCCCCCAAAAAAATCTTGAACCTTGCATCCTTGCACTTTTCTATTTTAACCTTTCTACCAAATAAGGAAAAGGACATTACAAATAAGTTTCCTAGGGCGATGCCCTAGGCTGGTTGAGGTTGCCCCTTCAGGGCACAAAGGCATTGTTTATTGAGCGGCGGATGTTAATCCGCTGGTGCTGTTAGGTGAACGATGGTGAAAATGTTTTTGTTCTTTACCGTTTCCTAGGGCGATGCCCTAGGCTGGTTGATCTTGCCCCTTCAGGGCACAAAGGTCCGATTTATTGAGCGGCGGATGTTAATCCGCTGGTGCTGTTAGGTGAACGATGGTGAAAATGTTTTGATGGGTGCGTAAAAAAACCCATGGTGGGGGAACCATGGGTTTTTAAGGATGAGATCAAGTTGTTATTACTTGATAGCTTCTTTGAAGGCTTTGAGTGCGTTAGCGCGAACGGTCTTGGAAGCTGGCTTCGCGGAGAACATCATCTTTTCGCCGGTGAAGGGGTTAGTGCCTTCGCGAGCCTTGGTAGCTGGCTTGTTGCGGATTTTCAATTTAAGAAGGCCTGGCAGTGTGAAGACGCCTGGGCCTTTTTTGCCAAGTTGTTCAACGATGATGGTATGGAGGGAATCGAGAACAGCAACGACTTGCTTTTTGGAAAGCTCGGTGTGTTCAGCAATGGTGCTAAGGACTTGGCTTTTGGTCATGGCTTTTTTCTTATCGGACATACTAAAAAACTCCCTAAGACTTGAAGGTAAAAAACAGGAAACTCATCCTGATATATAAGGAAAGTTAGGATTAAAGGGGATGAGTGTCAATCATAAAAGGGTTATTTTTCTAGGGTTTTGGCAAAGTGAAGGTGAGTAAAGGCTTAAAAAACAGGGATTTGCTGAAAAATGGTAGAAAAACAGCCTAAACAGAGGGATAATTCGCAGAGTTTATTGCAGCTGGAATAAAAGAGTTGGGAAATGGATGGGAATAAAAAAGGCCCGGGGGAAATATTCCCTCGGGCCTTTAGGTTTTGTGTTAAACGGTGTTAGTTATCGAAATCAACAGAGCCAGCAGCTCTGGGATTAAACATCCGAAGGAAATTAATGTTATTAGCAATAAGGTTATTATTGTTAAAAGACCTTACAGAGCCATCAGCCAAGGCCATCATCATGGGGCCGGTGGTAAAGCTTTGTGGTAATAGATCATTGTAATTTCTAGGGTCCCCGCCTTTATCAAATGAAACGGCTACACCAGGCTGGGCATTATAAATTTTGAAAGGATCTACAGTCGTATTTTGGCCATAAAAGGTGTGAGCGCCACCTGAAGTTGATGCTGCCCTTTCAGTTACTAAAACGACATTTGAGGCCCCTGATTTAAAATCATCAGGTAATCGTGTAAGTGTGCAAGCCTTAGGAGTGATGTTTTGGTTAGGCCCATAGTAAGCAGCAAAGGCTTCCGTGGAAACAGTCGCATTGGCTACAGTAAATGAACCATTATAAGGTGCTGTACTAAAAGAATATTGACCAGCCATATTTAACACAGGTGCTGATGGATCATTTGCAGTTCCACCGACAAAAACCAAATGGTTCAAACCATAGCTGGTAAGCGGTTGGGAAGGATCTTGCGTAGTATCCAATGGGGCGGAGAAAGAGCCAATTTTAGGGGTCCCGATTGCAACCTGAATGCCACTAATAGCCCCAGCAGTTGTAGTAGCTGAATTTAATGCTGGAATGATAAGTTTATATAAATTTTCTTGTTCAACCAATGGGAGTAAAGCAGTAAAAGCACCTATGTAATTAACGCCTCGAAAATTGGCAATATTTTGACGGGTACCGCCGGTATAAACATCAGTACAAGCAAATGCTGGGGGCAAGTAGCCAGCCTTGGAATCTCCTGCAAGGCCAATGAAGCCGAGGCCCATTTGCTTGAGGTTATTTTGGCTTTGGGCGCGGGAAGCTGCTTCGCGGACTTTTTGCACTGCGGGCAACAGCAAGCCGATCAGAACGCCAATGATGGCAATAACCACCAGAAGCTCGATAAGGGTAAACCCTTTTCGAAGAGTGATTAATTTCCTAAACATGAGCATTCTCCTGAAAAAGAATAAAGAATATCGACACATGAAGCTTAGCTTACAAAGCTTAAAAACACAAATATTTTACCTTTATCGGGTTAAACTCCCCTCAAAAGGGTTTATTCAATAATCTCTGCATACGGCACAACATCACGATCTTTGGTACGATCATAACCAACCCAAGGCCCCGGATTACCACGATTGATAATAGTTTTGATTGTATTTTGATAATAAGCAGGGTTTGGATTTATTGCTGGCATAGATATTGGATTATGTAGCTTTTCTGGGGTAAACAAAAAGTCTCCATTTACATCCAAAACAACAGAAACTGTTTCTTCCCAATCGGTATTAGCATCAAGGGTAACGATCATGCCATTTACCAAATTAACATTTGCATTATTAGCAGGATTAATTAGCACTGGTTTCCCAAGATTAATTGGGACAAAAGGATTTCCATTGGTATCTTTTGCTAACCCATTAACATTAGAAGCAAAAGTAGCCGATAGATCTGTTTTTTTTGCGTTAACCATATTAGTACGATCCACGATGGCAAACATACGATGCCGAATATTACGGCCGGCAATTTTACCAATTTCAGCCCCTAAAGTCGGTGGGTTGGTTAATTCATTGGTAACTTCAAAATACCCAGTGGTGATCCAAACCCCGAAAACATTACTTTTGGTTGTAATATTATTATAAATTTTTGAAAGTAGTTCTTTTTCTTGAAAAGCATTACGAATTTCTACGGGTGGAGCACTGGTATCTTTATTAGGCAAATCAAATACCCCTGTGCCAGTATTTGCCGCAGGTGGTAAAGTGTTTAGCCTAAAAAGACTGTTGCAAAGACCGCGTTCCGTACTAGTCCAATCATCACCCCCTGCAGCTTTTCCAACACCAAATCCCCAAATAGGCTTATCTCCAAGGGCAGGTTCATTGTTAAGGGACGGTGATCTGCTAGTCATAAAATTTGTAAAAACCGTATTCACTTCAACCTGTGTGAAATTATTACTAGCGTTAGTGTCACACAATGCATTGAATACTTCTTTATCCCAGATATTATTAATGTTTATTTTACCAATTTGCCTACCTGCAAAGGCTGAGCCCTGCTGATAACTTTGAACATCGGCCAAAGCTAAAAACCGATATAGTTTTTTAGACTCATCAAGCCAAGGGGCCTTGTTTTCAATTTTGATATTATTCGAATCTAAATAATTTGGATTTGAAAACTTCTGAGTAACCTCTTGTGGCTTACAACCAGAAACATTCAAGATTTCTAATGGGTTGATTAATTTCCGATCTAAATGGACGAGCCATTTGAAAGGAAGTTGCAACATAGTATCGGTGGATGCAGCACCCAATGGAGCAACAGGGGGTGGGGCCGCCACTGTAGCCCCATTATGCCTTAAAAAAGTATGCTGCGGTTGACCCACCAATGCCACCGCTAAGGCACTTGGAATCATGGTTGTGCTTGAACGGTATGGCTGCACTTTGTTATAACTTTTTCGGTCAGATAAAGTTGGAACAGTCGAAGGGGGCGCAAGAGTGTCATTTGCTCCCCTTTTGTCCTTGTTTGAATATGTAACGGCATCATTCAACGGAACATCTTCAGCAAAATCTACTGTAACATAAGGATTATAGTTAGCTGAAGCCTTATCTTCATTAGGCTTCATATAAGGGTTGGCAAGTCTCCGCAAAACAACTGTATGTTTTTTTGCAGAAATAGTCGCTGTGATGTTAGTGTCATTAAAGGCCGCTCCCCCAACAAGAATATCATTATAACCTAAGCCGGGAACCCGTATATTGGAGATATAAGCGAACTTTGCACCATTGTATTGCGGTGGGGCCATCGCAGTGGCAGGATCTGTTGCTGGGAATTCGGCATCGGGACCAATTGTTAAAAATCCGCTTTGGCCATCCACTGTCTCAATTGGCTGCATTCCATTATAATTCGTTCCAACTGGATGCAATATCCTACCAACTTTTTTCTCATAATTTTCAATATTTCCAAACGCATTTTTATCAAACTTGCAATTTGCTGGTGCGAGATCCATCATTTTAGCAACATCTTTATACATAGAATCATCCGGCTTAAATCCCTTAAAAGTGCTTTTGTCTGGTAATGAAGGAATACCTTCTACATTATTAACTGCTAACAATGCAGGATCTTTTCCATCTAGTATTTGGATTTTATAAACGGGCACCCTTTTGATACCTCCGCCATCATCGTAGGGATCTTGCTCCAACAAGGCTAAATTTGCATTTGAACCATCTGCGGGTAAGGGATTTACTAGTTCAATCCAAAATTTACAATTAAGATTCGATTTTGCGGGATAGGTTTTTTTAGTTACGCCTGCAACAACAATAGGGACTTCCGTTGGTTTTAGAGGAGGGGTTGCATTTGGATCATCTTCACTAGGATCGTTTCTTATTTCAGAATACACCTCATTAATTACAACTTTCGGCAATTCAACTCCGAATACATAATGATCCAGTGCCGGATTACCCCAAATGAATTTAGTCATTACATCGTCACTATCAATATAATCAACTATATTTGCTGCAAGTTGGGCTAAATAGCGATTGTCATCAGCATTAGCAGGGTCTACGCCTGTTGCTAATTTCAAGCCATTAAAAATTTCTAATGCAAAATCTTGCCTATCTTTTGTTGCAGCAGCTAAAGTTACCCCAAATGCAACACCTGTCACTGGGTCGTCTACATATCTGCCTCCGTTAGCATCGGTAAGATCATCTGATTCAGTTTTAAAACTTTTAAATCCTTTAGGGTTAGTCATCTGATCCCAAGCCCCGATATCACGTACCAAATAAGCTTTCGGATAATTAGCCAAAGTACGATTCAAATTAATTTGCTTCATGTAACCAACAATAGGAGTGGCGTCAGTATGAGAATTAGGTAACAAAGTAGATTGCTGGATATCCGCACTTAAAGTGGTTATTCGATTCCGCATCGCCATGGTGGAGTTATCATAAATGTAATCTGCCCCTAAAGTATTTTTAAGAAGGTTAACGAGATTGGTTGCTTTGGGTGCGCTCCCCTGCCCCGACCAACGAATCAAGGAAGCCAATTCATTATTAGTAAACTTGCTATTTCCTGTTTTGGTTCGCTGAGGATTTACAAAAGACGGATGGCTGCCATCAACACCAAATTCATTGGTAACAACATTCGAAGTGTAATTGCCAGAAAAAGTTGGAAAAGAAGCAAAGGAATTTGACAAGGCTAAGGGTGCATTCGCACCAATTTCAGATTTAGCATTAAAATCTATCATTGAATAGGTTGGGGTTATGTAAGGATGCGGCGTAGGTGCATTAGTTCCCCAAGGACTTGCACTAACTGCAGGCAGGGTTGATCCTCCAGGTATTCCAGTCGTACCATAAACGCCAGGCAAGAGAAGCGCACCGCCTGCAGAATACCCTTTATTGATTTGTTGGGCTTCAGTAATCGCATTAGGATTGCCACCCAAAGCGATGGAAAGATTGACTTCCCACGGCCCCCAACCTTGATTACTTGCATTAGTGTTCCCTGCGCCCATAACATTGCCCGCAACATTAACATTAATTCTTCCATCAAGGTCAAGAACCAGCGGAGCTACCATGATTTTGTATTTTCGGCCATCCAATGCAGTGAACACGGGCGAACCTACATCAATCCAAATACTGTCATTACCGCCGGGATAGCCTTCGAGGTTTTTAACATCCATGCCATCAGCATCGGGGTACGGAAAACCATTATGATCGGCTGGCCTAGGCCTTGGTGTTAAATATTTTCCTTGGGCATTTGTCCAATTTGGATTGGCAAAAGGTGCAGCCATCGAATTAAAAATGGCATCACGATGAAAGGAAGGTATTACCTTAGTGCCATCAGATTTTAGCCAGCCAAGATAGAAGTTATTATGATCGGGGTAAGTGTAGGGAGCATTCCAGGTAGAGGTTTTTACCCCAGAACCACCATCGTTTAATCGTTCCGGATTAAATGCATTACTAAAAGAATAATTAACCATTTGCCATTCTTTTATAGTTGAGCCTGCAATTACAAAATCTTTATTCAGTTTACCTATCCCTGTAAAAGCTTTATCATTTAAGCCTCCAGGAACATAGCCACCATAAATATTTCGTGCAAGGCTTTGACCACGAATCGCATTGCCCCCGGTGGTACTATCAGCCTGATCGTACAAAAACTTTTCTAAAAAGAAATCCAATACCACATTTGGTTTAAGATCAATAATTTTGTAGGGATCTTCTTTCATATCCAAAGCTAGCAATTCATCGATACTATTTTTCAATTGGTTATCGGCATGCAAGAGATAGGTCAAACCCATGACGGTAAACATTGCAAGGAATGCAACAACTACTAAAAGAATCATTCCTTTGCGTTTTTTAGTATTTGAAATTATCATGGACAACCCCTTTGCCTGCGATTATATTTTTTGGATTAAAACGAAGTCACGGGCTTGGCTAGATTTATCATCCCAAACGCGAATGGTAATTTGAATTGCATTTATTTTGATACCCGTTGTTCCATTCCAGAAAGGAACTTTATAATTTGAGAACCCACCAAGGGCAGTAGGTTGCCATTTGCCGGTTGATAAATCACCCAGATCGTAATTTTTCGATGGATCTTGGGATCTCTCCATTGTCCAAGTATCAAAAACAATTTTAGAATTAACAGTATCTGCATATGGTAAGTTGTAATTTGTATAACTACTTAAGGCCCCTGCCCCAGCTTCATATAAATGCAAAAAATCAAGATTTGAATCATTAATAATTCGGACATCAAAAGAAATCACATTGGTAAGAATCAAGTCAGAATTATTACCAACATCAGGACGCATTGGATCTGCTGAATAGGCAAAAAAATTAGGTAAAGATGAGGGAGCTGACCCCCTATTGCCAAAACGCTTCCATGGAGCTGTAACATCCGAAGGCTGATTAAATACAACTTTTCCTGCAGAATCCACATAGTGGCTGAATAAATTAAAAGGATCAAGATTTGGGCTAGCAATATTTGGAATTCCAGCCTTATTCATATCCGAAACATCAGGAAGAATTACACGCTGTTGCCTATAAAGATCATGCAGAGGTAAATCAACATAACCACTTGTAGGATCTTTTGCAACGATGTTACCATTTGGCCTGATGAAATAAGCAAGTTCAGCCCATTTACAGTGAATAATGTCTTGAATAAAATCAAAACGCCGAGCATTTTGAACTTTCATATAAGCAGGATTCGTGGCATAAGTAGAATTGGGATAATTAAAAATCCCATTCATTCTATCTTTGTGTGCAGTGATACTCGGATATTCAGCAGTATAAAACTCCGTTGGGTTTTTACCCGGAAGTCTGGAAGTAAAAGTTAATGTATGATTGGAGTTAGCAGAATTTGAAATATAGTATTTTACTGAACCGGAAGAAGGCGTTTCTTGTTCAGATACCCCCCCTTGAATAATGGAAAAATAACCTTCACGAGGTGGGCCATATTCCCAGAAATCTTGATCGCATAATTTCTTAGTTCCATCAAAGTGATCAGCAGCAAGATCCCTTTGCAAGATTGTCATAACTGGCCTAACCTTATCGATAAGTTCCCCGACTGTCTTCATCCCTTGCATGCAAGTGGTTGCGATTACAAACGCTTGGCTCATGATGGAAAGCATGAAAATAATGATTGCCATTGAAACCAATAATTCGACTAAAGTAAATCCCTGCCTTTGAATAGGCTGATTGAGTTTTCTTCTGGTGATTAGGGTAATCGTATTCATTTGGATACTTTCCTTAAACGCCCAAATAGGCAACCCATAAAACTTCTCGCAAATGAAAAACCTTATTAACATTTTGTATTAGGGGTGGGCTTATTTCTAAAAAGTAATCAAAATTACCAGGAGTAGTAGAACTTGGAACTTCGTTTATGGATCGTATTTCAACAAAACGCACATGGGTTGGCGCAACAACAGGAGTTATTGCAGGCGTATCAGAAGTAACCATTAGCCATTGCCGAGTTGAAAAAGTTTTAGATGAAACATTATTAATTGTAATATTTGATGAATTATTTGCAAAGTCAGTTACAACAGGATAGCTAGTTGTGTAATCAGGAAACCCGCCAACTGGATCCCTATCTTTAAAAACCAATGCATACCTTCTTGTAAAATTGGGAGTAGTCAATGGTTTTGGTTTTTCCAACAGAAATGATATTGAATATTTCCCCAATGAGGCAGGCGGCTTTTCTGCCCTGCCAAATTCATCAATTGGTAAATCACTGTTTAACACAAAGAATTTTTCATTTATATTTGGTGCATTAACATACCAAACTGGAATATTTCCAAAAGCTTTTATCGAAGATGCAATACCGCCAGAACTTACTAATACTTGATCTAAAAACAAATACTGGGCGTTATCTTGATTTGCTTTAAAAGTTACTGTTGGCGCAGAAGTATACCCACTCCCCTGACTTAAGACAGTTACAGAAGTAACAACACCTGCATTATTAACAGCAGTTCCTAAAACAGCCACCGCAGTAGCACCGGATCCACCGCCACCAGTCATTATTACATCGGGAGGAATGGCGCCATTATTTCCATACCAATTGTTAATTGTCCCGTTCCCCAAAACAATCGAAACTACTTTATCGGCATTGGGTCCTGTTCCCAAAACAGCAGTGGCATCAGGGACAACTGGTGTCATTAAAGATTTATAAGAAGAATAAAAGTCCACTCCGTCATTGATTGCGGCGGCATTAATCAAAGCTTCCGCAGTCTGGTAATTCTTAATCGCCCGGCTCATCATATCTGCGGCAGCGGGAAACAATGCTAAAACGCTTAGCATCCCAATCCCCATGATGAAGATTGAAATTAAGACTTCAAGTAAAGTCAAAGCTTTTCGTTTTTTTGCAATCATGTTAGAGGCCCTCATTTCGAGGATCTTTGGCAAACCCAAACGGGGAAGAATCAGCAGGATTAGAAGCGTTTAATCGATCAACCGGAAAAGACGAGACTTTACCATTAATTTTTCGAATGCAAATTAAGGCATCATTTGAAAAATCTGTTGGTTCGTTAGTGAACTTATGAAGCCAAAGCACAGCATCCCCAGATAAGCCAGTGCTAGAGACCGTACCCGTAGGATCAAAAATAATATCAAAAACACCACCACCAACAGTAGTTGAAATCGGAAGATTACTCCTAGCAAATGATTCTTTACCTGCTGCTATACTGCCAAATTTATTTAAACTGATTTCATATTCATCTGGTATATCCACTTTATTTTCACCAGGAATAGTGCGTGGCATCCGGATAACACGATAATCAGAAAAAGGCAATTGATTAAAATTTGGGACAGAGAAAGATGGTAAATAATTTGCTATATTCCCACTGATTCCTGAAATGATTAATGATTCACCTGAACTATTATTTACTACACAATCATATGGAAATATTAAATCTTCAAAACCTGTCTGCGTTAGAGAGTTAGCAAAGGTTAAAACACCTGCGGCCGCTGCGGTAATGTTCCCTAATGTGTTTACATTGAGTTCTTGGGGCTTTTGAACTAGTAATAATTGCGCACATCTGCCATCCGCATCTAACTGCATTCTTATTCCGGTCGGCACACGATCTCTTTTGGCCCTTTGACGGGCAGCAACAAAATTTGATTGAACCATGGTGCTAACTCTAGAAATTGCATTATCTGCTTTTAGGCTGGGGTAGAATGCGGCCGTAAGGCTGGCGAAAACAACCATAATTGTCATTACCACCAGCAATTCAACCAAAGTAAAACCGGATGTTTTTTTGTAAACCATTGAGTTTTGGAGAGAATGCACAACTCACCCCCTAATAGATAAATTCAATGGAATAAGCACCTTTAAGAGCGCTGGCATTACTAGAAGGATCTTGATTAACTTTAAACCCAAACTGAATTGGATCAGTGGATGCAGTTACTATAAACGGAACTTTTGATTTAAAGGTTAATGCAGAACCAAGATCTTCACGTTTTAACCCATCCGGGTTACTTTCAAGCGCAAGCAATAATAGCGCAGAATTAGCTTCAGAAGGTGAAAGTTGAACGAAATCCCCGCCCTCGGTATTAACTAATTCATAATACTTTTTTTGAATTGTAGGTACAAAGTCTAAACCTGTTGAACCATTAGGATATCCCGCTGGCATTGTTACTTTTTTTATATTAATGTCAGTTATCTTTTGTGGAAAATTTCTAAACAATTGAATATTTTGATACACCACCATCTGCCTTCTCGCTGGCTCTCGAACTCCAATAAAGGTTCCCAAACTAACAGCCAAAGCGTCATATGCTGATTTTTGGCCGGCTGGCAAAATGTTAAAATCTTGTTGCGATCTGCGATGAATATTGTTTACCACCCTATCCATTGCGGTTTGCAAAAGCTTTACAGTATTTTCGGTGACATTGTTTTTCTGCGCTCCAAAAAACTTGATCACCACCCCAGCACTTACTGAGGCTAAAATTGCAATGATAGCAATCACAACCAGCAATTCAACGAGCGTAAAACCTGTTCGTTTATTTGAAACTAAAAGAATTTGAGGTTTAAACATTACTCATCCTTCTTTCCAAGTTGAGTAGAAGAGAAGTTTGAAAGATCATCATAGCCATCCGCATCAATTGCATATTTGCCAGAGCCGGGGGTCCATCCCGATCCGCCTGGACCAAACAATTGATTTTGACCAGAACCAATAATTTGGATGGATTTAGCATTAAAAAAAACATTTCCATTTTTGTAAGGCAATAAAGATCCACCGGTTTTGGTTACTAAATTCACCGAAGTCCCTGTATCGGGAAGATATGCTTTATAAAAACTGTTCGAAAAATAAGTGTATTCTCCATTCCAAGAATTCACATAAGATAAATGATTCCTTCCAGCAATAACTCTTGAACTATCAAAATCAAAATAAGGCCCTTTTCTTTTTGAAGATGTTGTTTCACAAGGGTCTCGTTTATCAGTTGAAAAACCACTAAACGAATACTTTCCACCAGTATTAATATAAACCCCGCCCAACCAGAACATATAGGCTTCCATGCCCTCAATAATAACTTTATCAGTGCAAGGCCAGTTAATTACTTTTGCCGCCCCAGTAGATGTTAAATAGGTGTTTGTAGTAGAATCTTTACCCACATTTCTGCCAAATACTTTTTGAATCGTTAACCAAGTTTTATCTCTTATTGTTTTTTGCACAGCCGATTCCCCAGCTAATACCGTGGGGCTTGCAAAATCTGGTATGTTTTTTACTAAATATATTACACTAGGTAGTTCATCCACATTCCCTAAATCAAGCTTGGCAGCGGAAACTGCAGCTTCTAATTGACCAATCTCAATCCTCGCAGTCACCATTTTGCTGCGTTCCAAAACCTTCATGACACCCACGGTGGCGAGGGAGGCCAAGATGCCAATGATGGCGATTACGATCAATAGCTCAACCAGCGTGAATGCTGAATTTCTAGATCTGGATTTTTGCAATTGCGACATGAGTTGGATCCTCCGTTTTCATTCTACCCGCATCAACGCGGAAAACTTGATTCACAAAATTATACCCTTGTTTTCAAGGGGTTTTATAACTGGACACTTGGTTTCCAAGAGCCCGCTTGCCATTCTTTGAGCTATAAGAATCCTTGTAAAACCATCCCGAATACCTTATTTGCTCAAGCCTTCAAGCATACCGTTACTTTATTTACTCAAGCCTTCAAGCATACCAATCAGGGGCATGAACAAGGCAATAACGATGCCGCCGATGACTCCCCCTAGGAACACGATCATGATCGGTTCGAGCAAGCTAAGCAAGCTTTCGACAAGAATATTCACTTCTTCTTCGTAAATGTCTGCAACTTTATTAAGCATGGTATCGAGGTCGCCAGTTTCCTCACCCACATCGATCATGTTAACCACCATGTCATCCACGAGCTTGCTTTCTCTGAGTGGCTGAACGATGGTATCGCCCTCACGGATGGATTCGTAAACGCGCTGGTAAAGGCGCTCGAAAACCTGATTGGTGCAAGTTGCCTTAACGATGGCCAAGCCTTCAAGAATGGGCACGCCTGAAGAAACCAAAGTCCCTAGGGTGCGGGTGGATTGGGCAATCGCAGTTTTTTCGATAAGGCCGCCAACCACGGGAATCCAAAGGTACATTCGATCGAGCACATACCCCCCCGTTCTACTCATGCGTAGCAGCTTAAGCAGCAGCCAGAAGGTAAGCGGAATCAGAGGAAGCACATACCAGTAGGTAGAAACCCAACGCGAGGTGGCCATGAGGAATAGGGTAAGCGTGGGCAGTTTCATACCGAAATCTTTGAAGATTTTCTCAAATTTAGGGATGATGAAAATCATAATGAAAACGAGAATGGAGATTGCAACAAAGATAACCACGGCTGGGTAGATCATTGCGCCTGTGATTTTGCGTTTGAGTGTCTGAGCTTTTTCTTTAAAATCTGCAAGGCGCTGAAGGATAACTTCGAGCGCACCACCGGCTTCCCCAGCTTTTACCATGTTGACATAAAGGCGATCAAAGCATTTGGGGTGTTTACCAAAAGCTTCGGACAGGGTGGAACCGGATTCGACATCTTCGATAACATCTGCGATTGCGTATTTAAGAATACCGGCTTTCATCTGGCCTTCGAGAATACGGAGAGAACGAAGGATGGGGAGGCCTGCATCTTGCAGAGTAGAGAACTGCCTAGTGAAGGTACAAAGGGCTTTACCCGAGACGCCACCGATGGTGAATCCTCGTTTTTTCTTGCCGCCCTTCTTCTTATCTTTGCCTTTTTTCGCCGCCACCTGGGTTATCTTGGTAACAAAGTACCCCATTTGGCGGATTTTTTGTTGGGCTTCTTCTTCGGTAGCGGCATCAACGGAATCTTTGACTTCGGTGCCTGTGGTATCCATTGCTTCGAATTTAAAACTAGCCA
>CAXNFS010000007.1:0-25422 GCA_964201235.1 Gemmataceae bacterium
AGTTGCAGAAACTTTGCCTAATTGGCCATCCCATTCGGTATCTGTTGTGCCAACGAGAGTTCGGTTAAGCCAAGGGATGATAAAGAAAACTCTGCCATCTTTGGGGTGCAAAAGCAGCATCGCAGCATTCAAGCCAACATCACTCATGATGATGTGAACGCCCTTGGTAGGTTTGACAAGATCTGGGCCTGTCTCGCCCGCAAGTTTTCGGACTTGGTCGGACCAAGGCCCGGTGGCATTCAGTACCACTTTGGATTCGCATTCAATTTGCTCGCCAGTCAGGCAATCACGCATTTGAATTCTAGAGAGTCTGCCTGGAAAAAGATCCAACGCAGTTACTTCAAGATGATTGGCAACTGCTGCCCCGTTTTGACTAGCTATTTCGATAACTTCGATGCAAAGTCTTGAATCATCCATTTGGGCATCAAAGTATTGCAGACAAAGTGGTGGGAATTTAGCCCATGGGAGATTTTGCTTTCGAAGGTCAAATGGCGCGATAGTTTTGCTGGGTGCGATGTTGGCAAACCCCGCCAGTAAGTCATATAGCTTCAGTCCTGCACGCCATTTCCAGGCAGGCACCCGGGAATCTGCGTAAATGGGCAATAAAAAGGGTAATGGTTTAACCAGATGCGGAGCGTTTCGTAATAATCTGCCACGCTCTTGAAGGGATTCATAAACCAACGATATTTGGCCATGCTCGAGGTAGCGCAAGCCACCATGAACCAGTTTGGATGAAATTCCTGAAGTGCCCGATGCAAAGTCTTTTTTTTCGACCAATGCAACTTTTAACCCGCGGGCCGCAGCATCATGTGCAACCCCTGCGCCAGTTATTCCCCCACCAATTACCAAAAGGTCAAACTGCCTGTTGGCTATTAAATTCAATTCGTTTCGCATGAAGGTAATTTTGCCCAAGATTATAAATTTAACAATACCAACTCTTGGTAGATTCATACCTAGTGATGGGTTATGCTGTAAAGAGATTAGTCTGCTTAAATTTCATGACATTGGTAAAAGTCATCCCTTAAGTAAACAAAACCTAGGCTACTTAATGCAGCAATACTGGCTTAGTGAACCCGGACAACAAACCAAAGGCCCCTTCTCTTTATCCCATTTGGAAGAGTTGGCAAAGAATAACAGCGTGTCGCCACGGGCGAAAGTTTGCTTAGTGGGAAATTCAGATTGGGTAGATTTAAAAAGAATAACGAATACAGCATCAAAGCCCGGTTTAATTCAGCCTAAAACACCACAAGGATCTGGGGGTCATGGTTCATACATCGCCCCGCCTGCCCTACCTCAAACTACTGTTCCCAATAACGCACCAGCCATTTTCTCACCTCCACAAATCCCAACTTTAACCAACACAAATGCGCCATCGCGCACTGTTCCGATTATTGCAATTTTTGGCCTTATGTTTGGATTGTTTTTACTATTGCTGTCTGGATCGATGATATTTTTATTCGGGTTAAAAAACGAAATCCCTTCCCCCGATGAAAAGAAGGAAATCCTAGCTAAGGTTGTAAAAGGTGAAGAGGCAAAAAAAGCAACGCCTGCGAATAAAGAAAAAGTCGCAACTGCTTCTTTAGTTCATAGACAAAAAGTATGGGAACTTAAAGACGAAGTCCTCAAAAAAACAGTTGCCTTGCTAAGTAGCAATGAAGCGAACACAGCCTTGGCAGATTTGGGAACCTTTGCGAAAGAACCCGCAGAGGAAAAAGTCAGGCTGTTTTTATACGAGAGGCGCGGGCAGGGATTACTGAAAAAAGCTGCAGAATTATTAAAGGAATTGCCTCTTGATGCGTTGGAAGAATTCAAGAAGGTCATCCCTGAAGACCAGCCTCCTGAAAACATGGTACTCGACTGGCTTACCTATGAATCGTTAAGCGATTTCGGGTATTTGTTAAAGATATGGCAGGAACAAGGAAAAGCCCCTTTAAAGGGTAATCCCGAGGTTGTTACTTTATTAAAAGCATTAAAGGAAAAGCCCCTATCAAGCAATGGGATCGAGGCCGAAAAAATCTCCAATCAAACAATTAAGCTAAAGCTTTATGGGGCCTCATTTGACGAAAAAATCGGGTACGATGAAAATGATAAAGCCCGCTTTTCGTCCTCGTTCCAATCCTTGTGTAAAGCAGTAGGAAGAAAAGACGCTACCTCGGGTGATTCAATTTATTCCTTCCGCACCGATGGCAAACTTGAAGCCAATTTCTGGCCTGCCTTAAAAACCTTTGCTACCAATGCCAACAGAACCATCTGGTTCACGCCCATCTTTCATGATTCCCCCAACACCGCCGCAGCATTGATCGTCAAAAACCCTTCTGAACCAACTACAACTATGATGGGCACTGCTGTTCCAGGTGACCAAAAACTTCCTCTACAAGAACTCTTTTCTAAACTTGCTCCTTCCGTTCCTCTCATCATCAACCCAGGCGTGGGATCTGGATCGGGCTTTCTTGTAAATTTTAAAGGCAGATATTATGTAATCACCAATAGGCATGTGGTAGATGGCGCAAAGCAAAAAGGGGTAAGTGTAAAATTCTTTACTGGCGACAAAAATGATACAGACAAAAGTTTTGATATCAACCCGACAATAGCTCGCATCATAGATATTCACCCGACCTCAGACCTTGCGTTGATAGATGTGCATGGCGCACGAAACATGCTTGAAGAACAATCCATCAAGCCTGTCCCACTTCCCCCTAAAAAGCACACTCCTCAGGTGGGTGAAAATGTTTTTGCGATTGGGCATCCCGGAGGGGGAAATAAAATTCTAACCCGAACCCTCAGCAATGGCATCATTTCCGCAGTGGGAAGAAAAATGATGAATGCCCTGTTTTTGCAGGTGACTGTGCCATTAAATCCGGGCAATAGCGGTGGGCCTCTTTTCGACGATTTTGGCAGAGTGGTTGGGGTCAACACATTCATCATCAGAAAAAGCGCGGACAAGGCGGGAATAGCCCTCGAAGCACTAAACTTTTCCCTTGAAATATCTCATGTTTATGAATTACTTGAAAGAAATCATGACAACCTTGCAATGAATCAGAATGATGATGCAAATCAAAATGATCAAGCTGCTGCAACTAAAAAGATGAACCCCGCAATCGCCTTACTTACTGATAAAGGAGGGTATAAGTTTCTCAATGGCACGCTGGCGAAAAGCTCTCAATCTTTTAACCTTGGGCCGGGGGGTTCCAGAGTCATCGAATTTGATTCCGGTAAAAGCCCCAACCTGATTATTACAGCGGCTTGCGTGGGATCTGAAGATATCGACCTTGCAGTTATCGATAAAAACAATGAACAACTTGCCCTTGAAGATGATGTGGGCGATGCTCCTTCCATTCCATTCCGCAACAAAGAGCCCGGAATGCATTCGCTGATTGTTTTTAACCCAACCGACAAACCCACTTTTGTTTCGATCGCTTTCTTAGCAAAATAGCTTATTTCTTCGATACCATCGCAGTTAATTTTGCCCCCAACGCATCAATTCGCTTCTTGCATTCTTCCCTTGCAGCAGTAAAACCAACCACTGTTGGCTTGCTCGTTTTTAAATAATCCATGATTACTGCTTCTGCAGACATATATTCCGCACAAGCATTGGCAACAAGTGATGCGGTACCATGCGGTATGGTGGTTACGCCGTTTCTATCAGCATGAATTATGTCACCGGGAAAAATGGTGACGCCGCCAACATGAACGCCAACGCCAATATCCAAGATTTGGCAATAGCCGTGAGCGCAGGCGGTCCCCGAAGTAAAAACAGGGAAATCAATTGCAGCAACCTGATCGAGATCACGACCTGTTCCACTAGTAATCAAGCCAGCGGCACCAAAAGTTTTATAGGTGGTGCACATGACTTCGCCAAAAGTTGCAGATGCGGATGGTTCGTCAAGATCTTGAAAAACAACCACTGCGGGCCCGGGAAACTTTTTAAAGTCTTCGAGTTGCCCAGAAAGCCCGGCATATACATTCCCGCCCCTTGGTGGCGCAGCAGACCTAAAGGTTGCGGTGCTGGCATAACCAACCATTGGGGGAAGAGAGGGGAAACATGCCTGAATTCGTTTATCCATATAGCCTGAAGATCTGGGCCTTAAATCAAGCAACTCGACCACATTACAAATGGTGGGCGTGTCATATTTGCGTAAAAGGCTGATTAGCTCCGGGGTTAATATTTCAAACTGCATTTTAATCTCCATAAGGATAAGTTGCTTAAGGCCTAATTATTACACATCTTAGTACACAAACGAAATAATTTTGATTGTACCTTTCAAGGTTTGGATAGATAATTAGAATAGCTGTTTGGGATTACAGTACAATGAGATAGTGGTTATGAATATTTTTTTAGGCCTCACCTGGATTCTGCTTGGAAGTGGACTTTTGCTCTACGAACCGATAACTGGAAACTCGGGACCAGGTATCAAATTAGGGGATAGCACGCTTAATGCTGGTTGGTTGGCTTTATTACTTGCGGGATGGAATGGTGCCAGGCTTTGGTCGTCTTTTTCTTTTCAAAAAAATGATCAAATGCGAAGGTATGCTTTAATGCAACGAAGCCGAACCAGACAAAGTGAAGAAAGGCCGATTCATGAAGAATTTCGTTTTGATGACACCAACCCGCCCCTGCCTAAGTAGGCCCTAGAATTCAAATAATCAACACGAAGTTGTAAAGTTAAAAAGGACAGGAAGTCGAACAACCTCCAATACAATCAAACCCCAGAAATTGAAGAAACTATTTCGTTAAATTGTTTCATGAAGTTACAGCCCTAGGCTAAAATACAGTTACCATAATATATTTTTCAGGAAATCGAATGACAAAAAGTGTAACGGATTTATTTAAAGTTGGTTTGGTGCTTTTTTTCACCCTTCTAGCACAAGGTTGCAAAAAAGAAGATATTACCGCCTACGAAGTGAATCGACTCGATCCACCAGAAAGAACATCTTCAACCAATGAGCCCGTTCGCTTATTGGCTGCCATATTTTCCAAGGGAGATTCCACTTGGTTCATTAAGCTTATGGGCCCTGCTAGCAAACTTACTGCGAAAACAGAAGAATTTGAAACCTTTGTTCGCACGGTTCGATTTGCCCCCGAAGGTTCTACTCCACCCATTCAATGGAATGCCCCAAGCAATTGGAAAGCTGGCAAAACCAACGAGCTTCGTTATGCCACTTTCCTTATCGATCCCGAAGCAAATCCAAAGCTGGAACTTACTGTGATTAAGTTGGGCAAAGATGCGGGATCTATTCTTGCCAACATCAATCGCTGGCGCGAACAAGTAGGATTAGGGCCTGTATCCGAGGGCGACCTCCCAACCGTTATCAAAAAAGAAACCATTCAGGGTATTGAAGCCATACTTGCAGACTACACCGGCCCCGGTGGTAAAAAAGGTGCAATGACTCCACCTTTTGCAAAGTCTTTCCCGAAAATGCCCGCTAATCCCCCTGCAAATCAATCATCCCCCGGAGTGAAAGAATTCAAGAAACCCGAAAATTGGGAGCAAGTACCTAATTCCGCGATGAGCCTTGCAACCTTCAAAGTGAATGAAGCTGCTGGAAAAGCCGACATCACTCTTACTCCGCTTGCTGGCCCTGCTGGCGGGTTGGAAAGTAACATCAATCGTTGGCGTCAGCAGGTGGGCCTTGCCCCGCAATCTCCGGAGATGATCACTAGCGCACTGACCAAACTTCAAACAAAATCCAGTGTTGCATTATGCATTGATATTGAGGGTAGCACTGATCGCATTTTAGGTGCGGTAATAAGCACCCCTGACACCACATGGTTTGTGAAGATGAAGGGTCCAAATACGGTTGTTAAAATGCAGAAGCAAAGTTTCGAAAGCTTTGTATCTTCTCTTCAATTTGCAGATGGAGCAAAATAATGAGCGAAACCGAACCAAACAATAACAAATACAACCCTAACAAAAATTCTCAATTCAACTTCTTGAAGCTTTTAAAGCCTCTTGCATCACTTGAATTAACCGTGGTGCTTTTTGTTTTTTCTCTGATTTTGGTTTTTGCAGGGACTCTGGCTCAAGTTGATAACCCAATCTGGACTGCGGTAAGCGATTACTTCCGTTCTTTTTATGTGTTCATTCCTAATCAAGTTTTCGCCCGCTTTTGTCAAACCTTCCGCTGGATATCTCCAACTGCGCAATGGTCAGGCTCTTTTCCTTTCCCGGGCGGTTGGACTATCGGCGGACTCATGCTTGCAAACTTACTAGCTGCCCATGCAGTAAGATTTAAATTTTCAACCAAACGCATTGGTATCATTTCCATTCATGCAGGAATTATCCTTTTAATGCTGGGTGAATTAATCACCGGCATCTTCGCGATAGAAGGAAACATGACGATCGAGCAAGGTGGGGTAACCAATTATCTTGAACTAAAAGAAACTTCGGGATTCATGGGAAAAGTCAACGGCCCTGAACTTTCTTTTTCGGACCTGTCGATTCCTAAAAAAGAAAAAGTCGTGGTAATTCCAAATCATCTTCTTAGGACCGGAGGAAAGATTTCGACCCCACTTCTTCCCTTCGACATCGAAATCATCAAGTACATGAATAATTCCTCAGTCGAAGAAATCGACCCTGATAAAAAAGAAGAGATTGCTAATCTCGCCAACACTGGGGATGGTATTAGAATTCGGGCAAACGAGAAGAACGAGGCCTCAGGTACCGATAAAGATCAAAAAATCGACCTACCTTCCGCATACATCAATTTGATCGATAAAAAAACAGGCAAAAGCGTAGGCACTTATCTTGCCTCAATATGGCTTTCCCTTTCTTCTTTAAAACCAACGCAATCGGTTATTACAGAAGGTGGAACTAAAACAGAGATGGCACTTAGGTTTAAACGATCTTACAAGCCTTTCTCTATGGAACTCATCGAATTCAAACACGAACGCTATCTGGGCACCAATACACCAAAAAACTTCTCAAGCAAAATCAAACTTGTCAATGAGAACAGCAACGAAAACAGGGAAACACTTATCTCCATGAATAACCCGCTTCGCTACGATGGCCAAACTTTCTATCAATCTGGCTTTTTACCAAACGACAAAGGCACCATCCTTCAGGTTGTTAGAAATCCGGGATGGGTTATGCCCTACCTTTCTTGTTTTGTTGTTTCGTTTGGCATGCTCCTTCATTTTGGCATGCACCTTAATACTTTCCTAAAGCAGAGGGCGAATTCCAATGCATAAATCCAACCCCATCATTCCAATAATTGCAGTAGTTCTTGGATTCACCTATTTCTGCTTTCAGGCTTACCAACCTCCAGATCCTGTGGAAGGATTCCACCTTGAAGAATTTGCAAGGTTGCCTATTGTCGACCGTGGTCGCATTAAACCCATGGATACCTTCGCCCGTGTTTCACTCATGGTGATGAATGATGGTTTTCAAACCTTCAAGCCTGACATTAGTGAAAAAGAAAAGGCTGAACTTACCACCCTTAAAAACAAAAGCGCTCGAACCCCTGAAGAAAACAAAACTTTCACCTCCTTGAGTGAAAAAGACAAAAGGCAACCCGCAGTGCGTTGGTTGCTGGATGTTATGACCAGCAGGTTTTCAGACAACGATATAGAAAAACAGAAAGTGTTTCGCATCGAAAACGATCAACTACTCCGCCTTTTGGCATTGCAACCCAGGCCCGACCTTCGTTACTCGATCGAAGAATTCAAAGGTAAGATGCGAGAACTTGCAATAGCACGCCAAGTTGCAAACCAAAAAGACAATGTTAATAATGATCCGTTTGAAAAAAGTGTTTTACAGCTTGTCGCCCAATTGATATCTTTCTTTAATATCGCTTCACCCGCAGAAAAGCACAAAGTTTTTCGCATCGAAAATGATCAACTTCTTGGGCTTTTGGCTCTGCAACCCAGGCCCGGGTTGCGCTACTCGATCGAAGAATTCAGAGGTCAAATGGGTGAACTCGAAAAGGCAAGCAAAGTTGCAGACCAAAAAGAAAATGCAAAGAAAGATGCATTTGACAAAAGCGTTTTACAGCTAGCTCATCACGTGCACTCTTTCATGGAAATCGCATCCTTGCAGACCCCCCTTGTGATCCCCGCGGGCAAAGCCGAAGATTGGAAACCTTTCATGCAGGCCTCACTCGAATCACGCAACGCCAACCAGGCTGACCCGAACACTGGCAAAACTGCTTTTAAGTACTTTGACCAAATGCTAGATTCCTACCAAAAAAATGAACCCCTGACTTTCAACAAGGCTCTCATCGATTACCGCGAACTCATCACTAAAGAATTGCCAGCACAATCTGAAATCTCAGGTTTCGAAGTGTTCTTTAATCACTTCGCACCTTTCTATCATTGCATTGTAGTTTACTTATTCGTCTTTTTGATTTCATGCTTTGCATGGGTAACTGCCCCTGCAACTCTCAACAAAACCGCATTCTGGCTTTGTATACTTACTCTTCTTGTTCATACTTGGGCGCTTGGTTCAAGAATGCATATCCAAGGCAGGCCACCTGTCACTAACCTTTATTCCTCTGCAATTTTCATTGGCTGGGGTTGTGTTTTAGGCTGCCTGATGCTTGAAGGTATTTACAAAAATGGCATTGGCAATGTTGTTGGATCAATCACTGGTTCATTGACTCTTTTAATCGCCCAGCATCTTTCTGCTGAGGGCGATACTTTAGAAATGATGCAAGCAGTTCTCGACACCAATTTCTGGCTCGCAACGCATGTTACTTGTGTAACACTAGGTTACACCGCCACATTCGTTGCGGGTTTTCTCGGCATTGTCTATGTAATTATGGGCATCGCAACCCCTACTCTAACCCCCGAACGCGACAAATCCCTCACTCAAATGATTTATGGTGTGGTTTGTTTTGCCATGCTTTTCAGTTTTGTAGGAACCGTGCTAGGTGGCATTTGGGCCGATCAATCTTGGGGCCGTTTCTGGGGCTGGGATCCCAAAGAAAATGGCGCCCTCCTTATCGTGATTTGGAACGCAATTATTCTTCATGCCCGCTGGGGAGGTATGGCTAAAAGCCGTGGTGTTGCACTCTTAGCAATCGCTGGGAACATGGTCACTGGTTGGTCATGGTTTGGCACGAATCAACTTGGTGTTGGGCTTCACGCCTATGGTTTTAATGATCAACTCGCTTGGGGGCTAACCGCTTTTTGGCTCAGTCAACTGGGGCTTATTGGCGTTGGTCTTATCCCTAGGCAATATTGGCTAAGCAGCAGAATGGCCTCCAAAACCATCAGCATCCCTGCAAAGTTACAGCCCAAACAGGCTTAACGATATTAGTCAAAAACATTGATTGGGTTTCGAATTGTTATTACATAGAACAATTCGAACTTCACTCCAAGAGGAATGCGCTTGAGTACTTCCAACAAACAATCTGGCCATTCAGATTATATTGCGCGTGCATCGGGCCCTACTCAACAACACGCTTTTCGCAGCGGCCCCAGAATTGTCGCAATCGAAACTCTTATTCCACATGACATCATGGCAGGACTTGTACTTCTGCGTATCCACACCGATGCAGGAACTGTTGATGGCACACCCGTGATCGGGCATGGCGAGTCCTACTATATTCCACACGCTGTTGCAGCAACTTTACACGACTGGATGGCCCGCAGATTACTAGGTGCGGATGCAACTGCGATTGAAAGCCATTGGCGTTTTCTTTATGAACGGGCTTCCGCATTTGGAGCGCGCGGATGTGAACTTCGAGCGATCTCTGCGATCGACCTCGCACTTTGGGATATCCTAGGGCAGCTTACCAAACAGCCAATATGGAAGCTTTTGGGTGGTCCGGTTCGTGATCTTATCCCCGTTTACAATAGTTGTGGCGGGCCTTCTTATGGGCGTAGGCCTAAAGGCGCCCCTGATGCTCAAGGTTGGCCAGGCCATGGCGACATCGGCAAACCAGGCCCTCTTGAAGATAATTACAATAGCGTTTACCACGCTGCAGATCTTGCAGAAGAACTTCTTTCTGAAGGTTACACCGCGATGAAAACTTGGTCTTTAGATCAAGTTTATTTAAAGTCGGGCGGGCACCGGATTTCTTGGCCCGATCTTGAACAGGCATTAAAACCCTTGCACGATATCCGCAACAGGGTCGGCCTTAAAATGGAACTGATGCTCGATGGCCATGGGTTCTTTTCCCTGCCTGCTGCGCTTCGAATAGCTGAATCAATGCGCGAGATTAAACCTCTTTGGATGGAAGATATAATCCGGCCCGACTGTGTCGATACCATTGCAGATTTTCGCGATCGAGCGCAAGTACCAATCGCAGTTAGCGAAATGCTTGTAAGTCGCGAAGAGTATCGACAGGTGCTAATTCAAAAAGCTGCAGATTATGTGATGATAGATCCAACTTGGGTTGGAGGAATCAGCGAAACTCGAAGGGCCGCAGAATTCGCTCAAGTGTTTAATGTGCCTGCGCTGATGCATGATTGCACCGGCCCGCTAACTCTGCTTTCTGGATTGCAGATTTCAGCATCCTGTACCAATGTGACTTATCAAGAAACAGTTAGGGCCCACATAAAAACTCTTTATCCCCTGCTGATAGATGAGCCAATTAAAGTTGAAAAAGGGCATATTACATTACCTGCACGAGCAGGCCTTGGAGCAAGATTGCTGCCCGAACTCTTCTCGCCTGATCATCCGAATTATCGAATTACACGGCTCTAATTTTAGTGCGGTAAAAAGAATTAAAGCGTGAAGGGATTTACCCCACACGCTTTAATTCTTTTAATACTGTTATTTGACGATAGGTGCTATCGCATCGAGGTTATCGATTTTCTCACCACCATCAATGGTGCACATAGCTCTAAAGATTTCTGGCGAGATCTTGTTGGAGATTTCACGAATTTTACCATCAGCCATGATCGCAATTCCGGTGTACTCTTTTTCTTTATTTCGATTGGTTTTTTCGAGGACCAAGAAAGGAGCCAAGGCATCAGGGCCTTCAGAAATACCTGCGATGCTTGCACCACCGCCTGCTATCCAAGGGTGATTCTTGTTTTGCTTTATAAGCAGAAGAGCAATGGTGTTGGCAGGGCCATCCTTGATATCTACAATTTTTGTAATGCGGTCATAACCAAAAACCCCAGATTTTTTATTATCGGCAGAATACTCTCCAGAGGCAAACCCCACCCCTGAAACCCCAACAAAATTAGTTATCCCAGGTTGATTAGCTTCGCTAGAAACAGAAGTTCCTTCAACAGGGGTTGCATATAGAAGATCGGGAATAAAAATATGCGCAACCTGATGGTTTTTCGGATCGCTCCACGATTTGCCTTTATCAACTAATTTCGCAAAACTGGCGTAATCACCATTCGAAAAGTAAGGCAGTAATTCAACGATCCACCCTATTCTTTTGTCAGGCGCCATTTTCAATCCAAACTTCTTATTGTTGGTTGCTTCCTCCGCTGTACCTCGAGGAAATGCTTTTTTATCGTTTACATACCCCATGATTGACTTGGAAATAGGGTCTGCGCTTTTGCCAATCAATTTAGTTTCGAAACTATTTTTCATGGTTACAAGATATTCACCAAAAGACCCTTCAAAAGTTTTTAACATTGCAAGCGGCAATGTTAACCTCCCCCCAATTCCCATACTCATATTGCTTTTTATCGGGTCATATCGTGCAACTGCCATTACCATTCCATGAGCTCCGGGCTTTTCTTCTGCACCTGCAGAAACAGGGGGAGGAGTATTAGGGTTGGGCTCGGCGGAGGGATCACCACTTGTTGCGTCTCCAGTAAAGGCACTTATATCTAATTTGGCTTCCTTCAAAGCAAGGGGGATATTTTTGACCAAAGGGAAGGCAAGTTTAACAAAATCTGAAGCAACTTTACGATCTCTGCTCACTGCAATTAACGCAAAACCTTGTTCATCCAAATCTGTTTTATTTACCGACAATAATGCATACTCAAGCTTGGATAAATTCTTGATCTGATTAACAATATCTGGCGGAATTGGTGCCCCTCCTGGGGTTTTAAAGGTGCTTAAAAAAGCGGATGCAATGGGAATGACGGCAGCTAATTCTCCCAAGTCCACTCCGATTACCATTACAGCATTGGAATATGGTATGCCAGCGACAGTCCCGTGCAATTCTTTAGCAAAACTTAAGGGTAAAGTTTCAAAATGATTAATTACAGAGGGCCTGTTATCTGAGACAACGGGCATAGGCGGGGCATTTGGATCTACAGGCTGCCCATTTGGCATCGGCGAGCCGGGCGGCATTGGCGAACCGGGCGGCATTGGCATAGGGGGCATCGGATTATTTGGATCTACAGGCTTGGGTGCTTCTGGCGGTGGCGCTGCCATGGCTACCTTCTTGGGTTTACCTTTGTCTTTCTTTAGGTAATCGTTCATCTTTTCTTCGGAAGCAATAACAATCGTCCTGCTATCAGCAAGAAAAAAGGATAGTTTTTCATTACTTTCAAAACCAAGCATCAAGGAACTTAAGGAATCAAGCTGGCCAGCAATTTTACTCCATTGCAAGCCTTCGAGTGGAAGTTCTTGAGTTAAGGACAAGCTTTTTTCAATATGGGCCTTTTTAAACGGTTCTTTAGACCGTAGGATGGCCATCTTCCAACTCTTCTTTAGAGGATTAAAATCAGCCAGCATACTACTTCTTGCAAGCATGATTTGCTCGATATTCTCAAGCGGAATCCCAAAAGTTTTTGCAAAGTCTTTGGGATTAAATGCCCCGGGAGTATTAAAAAGAGGTTTGGAAAAAAAGCTATTAAAAAAATTATTAATTTGGATGAATACTAAAACCTTAGTATCGCCTGGCACCCGGATGGAAACATCAGGGTCAACCCCATCACTTTTTGCAACTACGGGTGCTTTCTCTTCTTCCTTGGGCTTTTCTTCCGGGGTCTCTTCGGGTTTGTCATTCGGGCCATTAGGGGCGGCTGGGCGCTGCTGTCGTTGTGCCATTGATGGTTTTGACTTTGCACCATCATCCCCACCAGAAAACAAAAACATAGCTGCAACAATAGCTACAAGTGCAACGCCCCCAACTGCGCCACCAATGATAAGCATTTGCTTATTTTTAGCACCCGCTTTTTTAGGCCCCTTTTGACCCGATTCAGCTTTCTTTATTTCTTGCTTAGCCTTGGCAGCGGCTTCTTTACCAGAAGCTTTGGATTTTACTGGCGGTGCTTTTTTATCATCTGCGGGCTTACCTTTCGAAGGAGCCTCAACCAAAAAGCGGAACTTACATTTCGTGCACTCAGTCTTTTTGCCTACCAAGGTTTCATCTTTAATAGATACCATTGCTTCGCAACTTGGGCATTGCTGTTTGAATTCGCCTGCCATTATTCAGCTCTCCTATTAACTTCCGCATTTAAGTGCACTTTATTTAATATCACTAGCGACATCATCTTACTGTATTTTTATTGTTAATACGCAAGTCTTTCCTTAAAAAATTTGAATTCTTAAGAGGTTATCTCACACATCCAGAGGTATAATAAAATTTAAAATAAGGATAAACCATGACTCGAGCATTAAACCCTAGGCAACTACTCTTACTAAGCTGCACCATGCTTGCGGGATTGGTTCTTTTTGCAACTGCCTTTTTCTCGATCGGTTCACGGGGATGGTATGGCAAAGATTGTCTCAATCTAAAAACATCTTTTCTGGATATTCGTGGTGTAGATGTTGGCACCCGGGTTCGAATCCAAGGGATGGATGCAGGGGAAGTCGTATCCATCAAAGCACCAGAAAACCCAGGTTCTGCTGTGGTTCTTGGCCTAAAGATCCAAGGATCTTACAAAAAGCTAATTCGAAAAGATGCGGTTGTTTCAATTGCGTCTGAGGGGTTACTGGGAGCCAAGGTTTTAGAACTCTTCCCGGGTTCGCCTGCCTCTTTAAGTGCAGAGAACCAAGATTTACTCGCGAGCAAGCACAACCCGGAGATTTCAGACATATTAGCTGAGGTATCAGATATGCTCGGAAAAATTCGCAAGGGTGAAGGTTCATTGGGAAAGCTGACCCAAGACACCAAGCTTTATGATTCTTTGGTGCAACTCGCCAACCAAAGCCAGCAGACCATGCAAGCTTTTCAACAGGATGCGGATGCGCTTAAGAAAATGCCTATAGTCCGTGGATATATTGAAGACCAAATGCAGATGATCGTGCGATCCAACGCAGATATGAGGCGTAAGTCCATCAATAGTTCAACTATTTTCGAACCGGGGAGTGCAATCTTAACTATCGAGGGGAAAAAAATTCTCGATAAAGCATCGGAATGGGTGATGGGATTTCCCAAGGAGAGTGATATTGTGATTGCTGGG
Source organism: Gemmataceae bacterium (assembly GCA_964201235.1). Taxonomy (GTDB): domain Bacteria; phylum Planctomycetota; class Planctomycetia; order Gemmatales; family Gemmataceae; genus UBA969. Next base: position 14,267 of record CAXNFS010000007.1, read on the forward strand.
ATGATGTCGGGAGGGAGTAATGACAAGGAAACGCTTAGACTTTTAACCAGACAGCAATCAGAAACGGTTTCAGATTACCTGAAGAACAATCATGCTATTCATAAGAATGGTTGGTTTTCGAGGCGCAAGGTTAGCCCAATTGGCTTGGGAGATAAGACTTATCCGGGGCTTGAAGTAACGCCTGAAACAGAAAGTTCACGCATTGAGTTATTGGTATTCATCAATCGAGGCTAAAGAATGGAATCGGGTACACCAAAGCCTTTTAATGGAAACGAAAAAGAAGCCAGGATGGTTCGAGCTTTCTGCGGAGTTCATCTTCCGGGCATTAATTTACAGCATGAAAAACTTGCGTTCCATCTGCAACGATGCAAAGAGCTCTTCAATGCTAAATGCAGGGCTAAAGGCTTTCCTGAAAAATCACTTCTAGAGGGGCTTCACTTCCTCGATTTCTACTTGAACTCATCTTGTATCGAAGGATTAAGCACTGCCTGGGAAGCTTTATTTGCATCCAAAACCGGCAGGCATGACCAATTACTTGTCGATGCATTACGATCTCGAGCGGCAAGGCTTTTTCCTGGGGATACCGCTAGGCAGGAAGATACAGTAGCAGAGTTTTGGGGGTTCCTGCTTACCGGCGAGAAAGAAACTTCCGGTTCTGTTCTCGAAAAATACGATGGTAGAAGGCCTCTCATCCCCTGGCTGATCAGGGTTTTTCACAACTCCAACCTGACCAAATTAAGGCAGAGCAAACACGATAAACCCTTAGGTGACGACGAGGCAGATGAAATGTACTGGCATGCTCCTGAGATTTCTGATGAGCACTGGCATCAAGAATTTCGCCTAGCTGCTCAAGAATGGCTTGAAACACTTTCTGATCAGGAAAAACTTTTGCTCGGCCTCAGAGTTAGATACCGCCTGACCCAACGAGAGGCTGCTTCTTTTCTGAGTATTCATGAAAGCAATGTCTCTAGGTTGACGGATAAAATCCGCCAAAACTTTGTTCAAATGATAGAACCCAAGCTTCTTAATGCCGGTTGGAGCGGTGAAGATATGATTGCTTTTGTTAATACGGAGATGGAAACCCTTATTTTGGATGATCCGCGATTGTCCTCAGAAAGCCTTGCTGTGATTCTTGCAAAAAAAGGCCTTCAAGCACCTCTCCAAAACATTTAGCTAACATTTCCTAATCTTACTAGGCTTTTCACTCTCTTTTCTGTTTAATATACATTAAGGACTAGCAAGGATAGAGAGGCAAATAGGATGAGCCGCGGCATTCATAACGCCGACAAAGGTGCTAATGCGCCATTGACTGACATTGTCGGCCAATCTCAGGCCATGCAAGAAGTTTACGGCCTTGTCAAAAAGGTCGCACCCACTCAAGCAACGGTTTTGATTATTGGTGAAACAGGCACAGGCAAAGAACTCATCGCTCGTGCGGTTCATCTTCTTTCAAAACGGAATGATGGGCCATATGTTCGTGTAAATTGTGGCGCCCTGAACGAAAGCCTTCTCGAAAGCGAATTATTCGGGCATATCAAAGGCGCATTTACTGGCGCAGTAGAAAATAAAACCGGACGCTTTGAAGCAGCCCATGGCGGAACCATCTTTCTCGATGAAATCTCGAGTATGAGCCCCAAGCTTCAGGTTAAACTTCTACGCGTCCTACAAGAAAATGAATTTGAAAGAGTTGGTGAAAGCAAAACCATCAAAGTCGATTGCAGAGTAGTTGCTGCAACCAATCAGTTTCTAGAAGACGAAATCGAAGCTGGCCGCTTTAGAGACGATCTTTATTATCGCCTGAATGTCGTTCCGGTTTATCTTCCCCCATTAAGGGAACGGGCCGATGACATCCCCGCACTCGCTCGATTCTTTATTGCGCGCCATGCTGTTACAAATAAAATCGATCCCCCCGAACTTACTGCAGATATGCAAGATGTGCTTTTAAAGCATGATTGGCCAGGCAATGTCCGAGAGTTGGAAAACTATATGGCGAGGGCGGTAGTGCTTTGCAATGGTCTTCCTTTGACACCAGAATCTTTGGCGGCTCCCGGCAAAAAAGTTAAACGCTATAAGTCATTGCAATCAAAACCTCAAATCGGGCAGTCCACCGATCTTGTAAAGCTGATTCAGCAAGTGGTACACCTTGGTATTAACACCCTACCCGATGGGGTACTATCTGAGCAAATTGTTGGTGCAGTTGAAAAAGAATTGATCCAACAGATACTCAAAGAATGCGACCATGTTCAGGTAAAAGCCGCAACTAGACTTGGAATCAATCGCAACACTTTGCATAAAAAAGTTCAGGAAGTCCTTAAGGGCGTTACAGATCTCCCTAACGAACCAGAATTACCATAAATCCCACTCTAATCCCTTTTTGCACCACATTGGGATTTATCTTCATGCATTAATATGTCGATATCTTGCTATACAATTGCTTGCTTTATGTTTTGTTAGAGTTTATTATTATCTAGTCCTTTTCGGTGTCTTATATACCCGCCTTGTTTTTTGAATTATTATAACAGGTGAACCATGTTTGAAGTAGGATTCGGACGCTCCCATAATTGCGAAGGCACCAACAGACGAGAATTTATTCGCGTTGGCAGCCTCGGCCTTGCTGGACTTACTCTTCCAACTCTTCTTCAAGCAAACGCTGCTTCTGCCAAGAAGAAAGAGCCCGTCGATAACCTCAGTGTTATTTTCATGTGGATGCAAGGTGGCCCTTCCCACATCGATACCTTCGATCCAAAACCCAATGCACCTTCCGACATCCGTGGTGAATTCAGCGTCATCCCCACCAACATCCCGGGGGTGCAAATTTCCGAACACCTTCCCATGATGGCAAAAAACCTCGATAAGTATTCCATCATTCGCTCCGGTTATTCCTACAACGGTTCCCATGGCGTTGCTGATGCCTACATGCTTACAGGCTGGCGCTTCAATCCCAGCACCGTTTACCCTACTTATGGCGCAGTTATGTCTCGCGAACTTGGTTACCGTAATGGTATGCCTCCTTATGTTCAACTCGGGAATTCCATCGACCAACGATTCGGTGGCGGCCTACCAGGCTATGCTGGTAGCGAACACAACCCCTTCATTATTCAAGAAGACCCTAGCAAAGCTGATTTCAGCATTGACGGCGTTTCACTTCCAAACGGATTGTCCTCTTCCCGCTTTAGTCGTCGCGAGCGCATGCTGCAAAAACTCGACAACTGGCAGAAAAAAATCGAAACCAAGGGCAACGATGTTGGCGCAATGAACAGCTTTTACGATAAAGCTTTTTCCATGGTCACCTCACCCGCTGCAAAGCGTGCTTTCGATCTTTCGCAAGAACCCGTCAAAGTTCGCGAACGCTACGGCATGAACAAGTTTGGCCAATCCTGCCTCTTGGCCCGCAGACTGGTTGAATCGGGCGTTCGGTTTATCAATGTAACCATGGGTGGCTGGGATACCCACGCCAACAACTTCAAAACTTTGAAAGACCGCAACCTTCCGACCATCGATCAAAGTTGGTCCGCACTTCTTGAAGATCTTCAAACCAGAGGCATGCTCGAAAAAACCATGGTAATCTGGCTGGGCGATTTCGGCAGAACTCCAAAAATAAACTCTGCTGCAGGGCGCGACCACTGGGCCGGATCCACAGTATTCTGCATGGGCGGTGGTGGTATGAAAGTTGGCTCTGTTATTGGCAAAAGTGATGCCAACGCAGAGCAACCCGTTACCCCACCCATTCAAATTGAGGATATTGCTGCAACACTTTACACGATTCTTGGCATTCCTTTAGACAAACATTATGTTGCGCCAGATGGTAGGCCTTTCCGCATCAACCTTAACGGCAAGGTTGTAAGCGAAATACTTGCTTGATTTTGGGTACTAATTGATCCAACCTTTAATCGGATATAAGCAGACATGAGAAACCAAATCGGAAGCCTGGTTGGCCTACTTCTTCTTTCAGGGCTTTCTTCCGCACAAGATTTCCCAAAAGTTTCCTTTACCAACGATGTTCAACCCATTCTAACACGGGCGGGATGTAATCAAGGTGCCTGCCATGGTGCACAATATGGCCAGGGCGGACTAAAACTTTCACTTCGTGGTTTCGATGACAGCAACGATTTTCGCGAAATCGTCAGAGGCTCTATTGGCAGGCGCGTCAGCCTACTTTCACCCGAAGAAAGCCTTCTCCTAAAAAAGCCAACTCTTGAAGCTACCCATGAAGGAGGCAAACGATTGCATCTGGGATCTCTCGAATACATCACCCTCAAGCGTTGGATTGCAGAAGGCATGATTGGCCCTTCCACCAAAGACAAAATCTTCAAATCTCTGGAAGTACTTCCGAAAGAGATCATCGCAAAACCCGGGCAGAAAATCACAATCATCACCAAGGGAACCTACGAAGATAACTCTTCTGAAGATGTTAGTTCCAAAGCTTCTTTCGACAGCATGAACACTTCCGTAGCTACAATTGACAACCTCGGAAATGTAATTGCAAAGGGCGCGGGTGAAACAGTTATTATGGTGCGCTATCTAGGCGCTGTAGGCGTATGCCGCATCATCCTGCCATTTGGCGAAGCTAAGGGCCTCGAGACTTTCGCAAAGAATGACAATCTGATCGACAAAATGTGGATTGAGAAATGGAAGAAAACAGGCCTCTCCCCTTCTCACATCTGCACCGATGAAGAGTTCTTCCGAAGAATTCACCTCAACACTTTGTCGACACTTCCGAACCCCGAAGAAATCCTCGCATTCAAAGCTGATAGTAACCCTGAGAAAAGAAAGCTTGCCATTGAGAAGGTTTTGAACCGACCCGAATATGTTGATTCGTGGGCTTACAAATGGGGCGATCTCCTTCGCAATAGCAGAGATGTTTTACAAAAAAAAGGCATGTGGTCGCAGCACAACTGGCTGCGTTCCGTCTTCCGCGACAACATGAGAATGGATAATTTCGCAGGCGAACTTCTTACCGCTGTCGGAAGCCCCTATGCCAATGGCCCTGCCAACTTCTTTGTCATAGGATCCCGTGATGATTGGACTGAAACCGCTTGTCAGGTTTTCCTAGGCATTCGTATGCAATGCGCCAAGTGCCATCATCATCCCTTCGAAAATATAGCCCAAGCCGATTACTACAGCATGACCGCATTTTTCTCTAGGGTCGCCAAGAAAAATAGCACCGAGTTCGGGCTACAAGGCAGCGATACCACCATCTACCTAACCATGGCGGGTGAAGCAAGCCATCCGAAAACAGGAAAAATTCTTCCCCCAAAACCCATTGGTGGCCCTGTAACGGAAGACCCAATCGACAGGCGCAATGGCTTAGTCACATGGCTTAAAGATAAAAACAACCCTGCCCTTGCTCGCAACTTCGTCAACCGCTACTGGGGCTACTATTTCGGCAGAGGCCTAATCCACCCCATCGATGATATTCGCATCACCAATCCCGCATCCAATCCAGAACTCCTTGATGCATTGGCGGTTGATCTCATTAAAAACAATTACGATATCAAGCACCTGCTTCGAACCATTATGAATTCGCAGGTCTACCAACTTAGTAGCGAAAGCAATGTGGCCTCTGCAGCCGATGGCGACAACATCTATTGCACTCATTTCCGGGCTAAGCGAATGTCTGCCGAGCAACTGCTTGACGCAGTGGATTTCGCCTGTGGTACACGCGAAAAGTTCACTGATGTGCCTCTTGGATTCAGGGCAATCTCTCTTCCTGATAGCAAATTCAGTTCCAGCTTTATGGATATCTTTGGCAGACCCCGCAGGGTTGCAACATGCGAATGCGAACGCAGCGAAGATGCCAATATGATGCAGGCACTTCTGCTGATGAGTGGCAACCTTCTCAACCGCAAGCTTTCAGAAACCAACAGCAGAATCAGCAAATTTATCAGCAACAAAGTCCCGATGGATAAGGCTGTAGACGAAGTATTCCTTGCTACGCTTTCAAGATTGCCTAGAGATCAAGAAAAGAAGGAAGCACTTGCGGAACTTGCCTTGGCTCAAAACCCCAAAGAAGGTTTGGAGGATTTATTGTGGTCGCTACTCAACACCAGAGAATTTCTTTTCAATCACTAGTCAAGCTTTCAAGCATTTTTGGATTGCTGGCATTTCTAGTGCCAGGAATGGCGTTGTCGCAAACTTCATTCCCACAGATCACGCATGTCTACCCTGCAGTTATTGAACGCGGGAAAACCAGCGAGATCACCCTTTTTTGCGAAACTAGCAACCCCTCAAATCCCATTGCTGTGCTTTTTTCAGGCACTGGGATCAAAGCTGAAGGCATTCCAGAAAAAGGCAAAACCACCGAACTTAAAATCAAAGTAACCGTAGATAAAACAGCTTCGCCCGGCATGAGAGAATTCCGCCTAGCTTGCGCTTCCGGTGCATCCACGGTGGGCCAGATTCTTATCGCAGATCTTCCGGTTGTTCTTGAAAAAACCACTCTCCATGCTGATTTCACAACTGCGCAACCCATCGCAATTGGCAGTATTGTGTCTGGCATGATCAGCGCCAAAGAACAAGTTGATGCTTATAAATTCACGGTCAAAGCCGGGCAAACTCTTTCCTTTGGAGTTGTTTCGCACCGCTTCTTTTACAAAAGACACAGCCAGTTTCTTGCAATCGATCCGATGATCAGCATTCATGATGCAACAGGTAGGGAACTAGCAGCCAACGATGACTTCCATTTTGCAGACCCCTGCGTTACCTACCGATTCGCATCGCCCGGTGAATACATGGTGGTGGTTCGCGATGTCGATTATGCAGCAAGTATTAACATGCCTTACAATCTGATTGTTACAGGCGGCCCCTATGTTACCTGGTGTTACCCTTTGGCACATTCTGCAAAGGGCCCGCTTCAAGTCAAGGTTGGGGGCGGCAATGTTCCTGAAACTCCAGTAACACTCGAGGGGATCTCAAATGCAACACTGGCTAACAGCACGCTTAATGCCGTTATCAAAACCGATGGTGGCTTGAGCAATCCATTCCCAGTATACATTTCTGGACTAAAAATCTTTGAAGAATCAGCCACGAACTCTGATGCCTTATTTCCCTGCACCATCAATGGCCGGATTTTAAAACCGGGCGAAACCGACACTTTTCCCATCAAATTGAAAAAAGGGGAATCAGTTATTGTAGAAATCCGGGCACGCAGACTGGGTTCTGAACTGGACAGTTTTTTAAGCATCACAAATGATAAAGACAAAATCATCGCAAGCAACGACGATCAATCCAATGCCACCAAAGATTCTTATCTTAATTACACTGCTACAGCCGATGGTGTTTACAAAATTCAAGTGCGCGACCTATTAAACCGGGGCGGCCCAGGCTTCAACTACCTCTTGAATATCACCCACGAAGAGCCAGACTTCATCGTCAATTGCGATGATGACAAAGCAGGCATCGCACCCGGGATGGCAGCGGCTTGGTATGTACGAGTCAAACGAACAGGCGGATTCACGGGCCCTATTACTTTTCATCCTGAAAATCTTCCTTCTGGAATAACCATGGTTCCCCTAACCTTACCCGAAACCCAGAATGATGGGTTGCTACTGTTTCAATGTGCAAAGGATGCAAAACCAGGTGCCTCGCTTGTCAACATTATTGCCAAGGCAAAATACAAAGACAAAGAAGGCAAAGAGAAGGAAATAATTAAAAGAGCTGGCCCCCTTACCGAATTAAAGATGCCAGGAGGTGGTAGAAGCACATGGCCTGTTGAAACCCAGATGATTGCTATCACCCCTGAAAAAGATATCGTGCAGATTAAAGTCAGCCCTGAAAAAATCGTCTTAGAGCCAGGTAAAACGATTACGATTGATGTAGAAATTGTACGCGCAGAGAATTACAAAGGGCGCGTTAGCCTTGATGTCAGGCATCAACACCTAAACCAGATTTTTGGAAACCCCCTGCCACCAGGTGTTACCATGCTCGATACCGGAGCCAAAACAGCTTTATCAGAGAAAGAAACTAAAGGAAAAATACTTCTTAAAGTGGCGCCAGATGCCAAACCCTTTGCAGAGGTTCCTATTTGCGTCTTGGCAAATGTGTCGCTCAATTTCACTGTCAAACGAGGTTATGCAAGCAACCCCATCATGGTGAATATCCCGGGCAAGTAATCAGGCTTTCGCAGGAACCAATTTGGGCTTTTTAAAACTACCATTATTAGCGGGAAGTTCCAACTCGGCTACAAGATCCTCATCTTCGGAGACCAGCATCCCTTCAGGCCAAATATGAAACCCACCCTTCAGGGTTATCGCATTCGCTTTATCTTCAATCAACCAGGTGCCCCATATCCCCTTGCCCTCGTTATAGCCTTCATAGTAAACAGGGTGATTGCCTTTGTATGTTTTGTTCCAACTACATTTTCCCGTTGCAGTATCGTAATGCCCTTTAAATGTAAATGCTCCGACTATATCATTGCCGCTTGCAGTGATGATGCCTTTATCAAACATACATTGTAAATCCATCCATTGCTTCCCGAGGGGCGGGTTTTTCTGGACGAAGAAACCTGTCCACTTCCCACTCGGAAATCGAGCATCCTGTTCCAATGCCTTGAATTTATCATCCATCTCAACCGCTCTTCCCTGTAGGCTTTATAGAGGTAGCAATCCCCATGATATCACTTCGCAAGGCAGCCTTGTTTTCCTGGGGGCATCTACTTGCAAGAGTGAATACATTTTGACCTATTCTGTAGACAAAATAAAGTAGGTACATCCTGCGACTTTCAATTTGCACATCCCACGAAAAAAACTCTAAGCCGGAAATCCCATTGGCTGACTGAATCTCGCCCTGACTTTCTATCCGCATCTGTTGCTGTCGAATAAACGCCAATGCTTCATCCCTATACATTGCATTTGATGCGTATCTCGAGGGTTTCTCTTTGGTTATAAGCAATCCAGACTCTTTCGAATGATCCAGCGTTGCCTGGGAATCTGATTGAGAGGTGACCTTCCATTCTCTCGGATAATGAAACTTAAAAGCAGTATCCCGACTTTCAAACAACAGCCTAGTGTTATTAGCATCCGGTTCGTATTGCGCTAGAATTTTATTGTCCAGAAGAATTGCGGGAAGCATTTCCCTTGAAAGGGTATATCGTCCTTCGATTCTTCCAACATCCTTGCCTTCTTTATTTTTAAGGATGCTAGTACCTTTAAGATAAAGAAAAGACAAATGCCTGGTCTCACAATCAAAGAAAATGTAACCATCCAGAATTTGTTGATTGGGGCCATCTTCGTTGATACCAGATGCCTTGCCAAAAAAACTGATTCTTGCAGTCTTGCGATTGTTTACCAAGTTTACTGAATCCAGCTTGCAAGAAACTTGGGAGGACTCCAGCAATTCTAGATCCGTCAGTTCTTGAACAGCTTCAAGCCCTGCATTCCAAGATTCATTTAAGCTCACAGAGCGGGTAGGAAAAAGCCCTGCCAAGGCACAGGGAAAAACTTCCGTTCGGATCAGATCAAGTTCATTCCAAGTAAGGAGTGCATCGAGAGAAAAGGGGATTTTTTTTAAACCCTGCCTTAAAAGTACGAGGCTGCGAGTTTCAGGCCTAAGAGTGGTTTCCTGATTTTGGCCATCCAAAGTCCGAGATAATTCAACTTTCCGATATTCACGAAGAGACTTATTCACTTTAAGAGAAGAATCCAAGGTTAATATAGTTTCATCAAAATCAATTTGACTCTTCCCTTTAATCTGAATTTGTTTTTTTGGTTGAAGATTCGAGGTGAAAAGCATGGAACCAGTAAGTTCCGTGGTAGTTTGAATCCTAAACCGATTGCCTGGGGAAAAAGTCTCACTTAAGCGATAGATATCAGCGGCTCTTAAAGACAAAGGCCAAAGAATCGAACTTAAACCTATACCTTGCAATAAGTTGCGTCTCTTAATCATCGCGAAAGTACACCTGAGAAAAAGAAGAAAGCCAACGGGAAAGTTTATCCCAAAAACCGGTGATTAACGCAGAATATGGAAGGAAATTTTAATTCTAGCGAGGTATTGATTGATAAATTCAACAAGACATGAACATTTGAACACACTCTTTAAGAGTATTTAAAGAAAAGTTTTACTTTTCCAGCCAACCCACTTTTTTTAACCTACCCTTAATAATCATTGTTTATTCTTGCAAGTAATAGTTCAGGCGATGTTTCCTCTACGACGCAAGAATTTTAGAAATTTTCAGGTTCCGGTGTTAATAATTTGATGGCGCACTCGAATATAAGGTTGTAACCATGAAAAAAACATTTGAACTTTTTGAGTGGTTGACTCGTATAGGTAGTAAGCATCGCAAGGCAGCGATGGCTCTGGTTAGAAAAAACAGTCCCGTTTTGAGGAAGGATTCTTAAAGTGATTTTCAGGCACCCTGCTTTGATGCTGCTGGAAGACCAGCTCACTCGTTTCACACCTGTAGGTCGAAAGACCCAACAACATGAACGAACTGAGCAGTTTCTTCAAGAAATTGATGCCTCGAAAAAATATCCTTACCAGTTTATCTGTTTCAGGATTACCGGATATCGACCAGATTCTTTTCCTGATTTACGGATCGATGGTTCCGACCTCTTACACGATCTGCCTATTCTGATTCAGTCGCTTGCAAGCAGCCAGCCCGAAGTTGAACCAGTTTATACCGTGGACGAAGTCGGTAAGCTTTGGAATGTTTCAACAAAAACGGTACGAAGATGGAAAAAGCTTGGGTTAATCGGATTAAAAATAGTGCGTGGCGGAAAGCGAAAGCTCGGCTACACGAGAAGTGAAATCGAGCGGTTTGTATCCCGCAATCAGGAAAGGGTTGAAAAAAGTGGAAGCTTTACGCAGCTCTCTAATGAAGAAAAAAACAAGATTATCAAATTTGCAAGCAGGATGGCGCGTTTAACTAATGCCAATGTGACCGAGATAAGTCTTCGTATTTCGAAAAAAATCAAGCGCTCTCCGGAAACGGTAAGGTATACGATCAAAAATCATGATCGTATCAATCCAGCGAGCGCAGTATTTCCAGACCTTACCAACCCTTTGTCTCCAGAATCGAGACAAAGTATTTTTAACTCTTACTCTCGAGGTGAAACCGTGGATATTCTAGCCAAACGCTTTCAACGAAACCGAACCTCGATGTACCGCGTGATACATGAGGTAAGGGCTCAAAAGTTACTCGAACACAATTTGGATTTCAT
>CAXNFS010000008.1:0-25059 GCA_964201235.1 Gemmataceae bacterium
GAATAATTCCCATTTTCTTTTGTCTTTCAAAAGTTTCTTCTCGAACTTTATCCCACCCTTGTTCGAACTTGCCTTGGTATTTTGCAATGTAATCTTTTGGGGCGTGAAGAGGTGCATGGCAGGCGCCAAGGGCTAGGTAAGTGAAAAAAGGTCTTCCGGTGTTTGCCTGCTGTTGGTCGCGAATATAGTTGATAGTGTGGTCTACTAAATCTTCGGTAAGGTGATAACCATTGCGAGTCGGGGTGTCGATGAAGTGGTTGTCCTGGCATAAAAGTGGCGCCCATTGGTCGGTTTCGCCCCCTAGGAAACCGTAGTATTTTTCGAAGCCCATGCCTAGTGGCCAACGATCGAAAGGCCCGGCTGCGGTGTAAGCTGTATATGGTGCGAGGTGCCATTTACCCAAAGCCATCGTGTTGTAGCCATTTTGCTTAAGTGTTTCAGGAATCATCGCAGCGCTTTTGGGGATATTTCCATAGTTGCCCGGAAAGCCAGTTGCGCCTTCGGTAATGGCTGCCAAACCGATGGCATGATGGTTTCGGCCAGTTAGCAAAACGCCCCGCGACGGTGAGCAAAGGGCAGTCGTGTGGAAGTTGTTGTAGCGAAGTCCGGTCGAGGCAAGTTTGTCAATGTTTGGAGTTTGGATAGGCCCACCATAGCAGCCTAAATGTCCGTAACCAACATCGTCTAGTACGACTAAAATGATGTTGGGTGCGCCTGCGGGGGCTTTCATAGGGAGCACAGGGTTCCAATCTGGTGTGGACTCTTTGAAATTCTTTCCGATTTTTCCTTTGAATTCTGGCTGGCTAGGGGGCAGCACAATTCGGTTTTTCTTACTTGCAAGTTCCTCGGGTGAAGACTGTGCATGTATTTGAGCTGGAAGTTTCCAGAAATTTGTAACCTGTTGGCTAACAATTTCTGCAAAGATCAAAACCAATATGGGAAAAAGATATTTAGGATTCATGGTGACTTTCATGATTAGAGTCGAATACTTTAATAAGAGATTGCTTAGCAGAATGAGTTTGACTGTTTATTAAAATAATTCCAACTTTTTTTACGGTTTATTAAAAATGTAAGTACGAAGTAGTTTAACAATAAAATGTAACGTGATGGGTTGGGATCCATAGAAAACGGTATGTTGTATTTTTTGGTCGCAACATTACTTGTACATTGATATAAAAAAAGCAGACAAAATAATTTTATGGAGGTCGATTCGTGCATATTCCAGCATTGACACTTGTGAAGCAAATTGCAAAGCAACCTGAAGTTAAAGATGTTGTAGGGGAAACCCTGTTGCAGTGGAAAAACTCTGGTTTGCAGCAGAAAATTAAGCCGGGCGCCAATGTTGCTATTGGTGTTGGTAGTAGAGGTATTGCCAACCTTGCAGCAATTGTAAAAGCAACGATCGAGTATTTCAAAGGGATTGGGGCCAAGCCTTTTATCGTTTCGGCGATGGGAAGTCATGGAGGAGCTAACTCGAAGGGGCAAAGAGAGTTGCTTGGAGAATATGGGATTTCCGAAGAGAATCTTGGTGTGACCGTGAAGACGGACATGGATTCAGTTGTTATTGGCAAGAATTCTTGGAACGAGCCTGTTTATTGGGATAAAAACGCATTGGCAGCGGATGCGATCGTGACTATTTCGAGGATAAAGCCCCATACCGATTTTCGCGGCCGCTTTGAAAGTGGCATAGCCAAGATGCTTGTTATTGGGCTTGGAAAACGAGAAGGCGCATCTCAGCACCATCGGTGGGGTTTCAAAGGATTGCGCGATATGCTTCCCGAAACCGCCAAGGTTATTCTGGAGAAGACGAATTTTCTTGGCGGGTTGGCTGTGTTGGAAAATGCGCATGAGCAAACAGCTAAGCTTGAGTTTGTATCAACCCAAAATCTGATGGAATTTGAACCCAAATTGCTTGATGAGGCTCGCCAATTGCTTGGCAAACTTCCTTTCCATGACATTGATCTTCTGGTGGTGGGTGAGATAGGTAAAAATTATAGTGGCGCAGGAATTGATCCCAATGTGGTAGGAAGGCTTCTCATTGAAGGCCAAAATGATTTTGAAACCCCTAAAATTATTCGCATGTGTGCATTAGATCTTTCGCCCGAAAGCCACGGTAATGGAACGGGCGTTGGTATTGCAGACTTAACCACGGATAAATTGCTTGCTTCGATTGATCCGATCCCTTTTCGTATGAACAACCTCACTGCTTGTTTTCTTTGGCGATCCAAATTGCCCATTGCCTTTCCTAACGATAAGGAATGCATTCAAACTGGGTTGGAAACTTGCTGGCAGCCAGATTTAAATGCAATTCGCATGGTTGTTGTTCCTAACACCTTGGAACTTGCTGAATTGTATGTTTCAGCACCGTTACTAGAAGAGGTTAGAAAAAACAAGGATCTTGCAATCAGTGGGGAATCATTTGAGATTCAATTTGATAGCAAGGGCAATTTAAATCAAAAGGCTCTTTTCCCTCATAGTGCTCAGGGAAGAAGGGTTTCTGGTCATCATTAATTCCGTTTGGTTAAAAAGGTTGGGATGTAGGGAATAGGCAGGAGTTACAAAATGCTCCTGCCTTTTTGTTTTTGATGGCTCCGTTCACTTCTTTCATGCTGTTTTGTAAAAATTGATTCAAGAAACAGCTTGACCACTTTCGGTTTCGGGGTAAGAGTCCATTGGATATAGGTGGGGATCGTCTTTTCCTTTTTTAAGGGAAGGCTTTTGGGGGTTTTGAAATTCTATAGGCTGGATAGTTTTCCGCACGCTGGTATGGATGCAGATCGCCTGACTTTTGGCGCATCGTGGGGATGAGGTAATCGGCTGTGTTTCGTATTACATTGACAATGCTAAGTATGGCTATTTTGCTTTCAGGCTGTAGTTCCTCCGGGAATAAAGCTGATTCAAAAGATCCAACACAACCTTCCTCGCCCTTTGGCATGTTTCAGAAAAAACCTGACACCAAAAAGGACACTCCCGCTAATTCTTCTGCTACATCTTACAATCCTACCGGTAAGCCAAGTGGGGTCCTTGCTGGTCAGGTAATGGATCGGAATAACCGCAGACCTGCAGGCGTTATCATTCAAGTGGTTGATTTGCAAAAAAATACCCCGGATGGAAAGTTTGATATTACTGCTGATTCACAAGGTTATTTCACCATCAACAACCTTCAACCAGGTAGAAACTATCAGCTTGTTGCGCGGGTGAAGGATGGAGAAAAGTTTTATAGCGGCACAATCTTGGCTACGCCTCCAAATCCAAGGGTTTCCATTTTTGTGAAAGAAGAGATTGGCACATTCCCACCAGCACAGAATGCTACAGATAAAACAGCAACTGCCGACCCCAATGCACCCGCAGGCTTAGATAAGCCAAAAAGTGCAGAATCGGCCCAGGATGGCAATGCCCCCGCAAGTACAACCTCGTTGCCTAATGCTGATAAAATCGCCCGTGATAATCTTGCGAGCAATTCGATTCCTGGTGCTATTCTTTCAATCCCACCCCGAGGCAATGATCAAGGCGGATATTCTTTGCCTGCCCCTCCTTCGTTGCCACAAATTGGTAATGTGATCTCGATTAATTCGGCGGGTGTGCAAAATCAGCCTGGGTTTTCTGGTATTGGGAATTATTCTGCATTGCCAACGCCTGTTCCATCCTGTGTCTTGGTGGGGCAAAAGCTTGACAACTTCAGCCTTTACGACATGAACGGCCAGGTATGGGAATATAAGAAAAATAAGACAGGTAGAATGGTTTTGCTTGATTTCTGGTTTAGTTCGTGTGGCCCATGTTTGCAATCGATTCCGCACCTTGTTGAACTGCAACGAAGGTATAAAAACTTTGGTTTGGAAGTGGTCGGAGTTGCATACGAAAAAGGCACGCCCGAAGAGAAGGTTGCCAAGGTTCGGCCGATAAGGGCTAGATATCACATGAATTATACAACCCTTTTTGGTGGATCTGGGCCTGAACCATGCCCTGTACGCACTCAGTTTGATGTCACCAGTTTTCCTTCGTTGATACTTTTGGATGAAGAAGGAAACATTGTGTGGAAAAATCAAAAAGATGAGGGTGTGGATCAAAGGCAATTGGCTGAATTGGAGCTGGAAGTTCGCAGGGGATTAGGGATTCGCACCAAATAAAGACAGCTCTATTTTCTCCCGCCTTCCCGTCTTGCCTGTTTTCTTTTCTCTTTCCTTCCACTGGATTATTTTAGCCCATTCCTGTTAATCTGCCTTTCTTGAATTCTCAAGGAGGGTGAAAATTATGTGTGGAATCGTTGGCTATACTGGTTTGAAACAAGCTGATCTTGTTCTCGTTCCTGCTTTGCAAAGGCTAGAATATCGCGGTTACGATAGTGCAGGGCTTGCCACGATTTATCAGGGCCGCATTCAACTGCGAAAAAAAGCAGGTAAGATTCACAACCTTGTTCAATCACTGCAAGATTTTCCCGTGTTTGGCACGACAGGGATCTCGCATACCCGGTGGGCAACTCATGGCCCAGCAAATGATGTAAATGCTCATCCCCATTTGGGTGGAAGATCCTCCATTGCTTTAGTGCATAATGGCGTGATTGAAAACTATTCCAGTTTGAAAACATTTCTCGAAGATATGGATTATCAGTTCAAAAGTGAAACGGATACCGAGGTGCTTGCTCATCTTGTTTCCTATCACTTTGATAAAATTTCCGGGGATATCCCCACCGTTGATAATTTAGTTCAAGCGGTAATAGCAGCTCTTTCTTTGGTTAAAGGAACCTATGGCATTGCCCTTGTATGCCCATTGTTTCCCAATTTGGTTATTGGTTCGCGCTTGGGGAGCCCCTTGGTTCTTGGCTTGGGTGATAGTGAGCATTTTTTAGCGAGTGATCCGAGTGCGCTGATGGGTTTTTCCAATCGTGCCATTTATCTTGATGATCGCCAAATTTGTGTCCTGACTCCTGATTCCTGGTCAATTCTGGATATGAAACAAGTTCAAATCAGTCCCGTGATAGAAGCCTTGAACCATGAGGTTTATTCGCCAGATAAAGCGGGGTTCGATCATTTCATGCTAAAGGAAATTCATGAACAGGCGGAATCGCTGGAGAATGCTCTTCGAGGCAGGCTTGATGAAGATGAGTGGACTTCACGGTTCGGAGGCTTAAATCTCGATTCCAAACAGCTTAGGAATATTGAGCGAATTATTCTTACTGGCTGTGGCACAAGTTATCATGCTGGCTTGGTTGGCGAATATTTGATTGAAGAACTTGCTCGAATTCCCGTTGAAGTCGAATACGCATCCGAGTTTCGTTATCGAAATTCCCCAATGAATGGCAGAAGCATAGTCATAGGCATCACCCAATCAGGTGAAACTGCTGACACACTTGCAGCTATTCGCGAATCGAAACTTAAAGGTATACCATCTTTAGCTATATGTAATGTAGTAGGAAGTACGATTGCACGGGAAGCTGATGGCGGTGTTTATCTTCACGCAGGGCAAGAGATCGGTGTTGCCAGTACCAAAGCTTTTACGAATCAAGTTGTTGTGCTTGCAATGTTAGCTCTGCATTTGGGAAGAATGAGGCACCTTTCTGCATTTCAAGGCGCTCAAGTTGTGGAGTCTTTAAAGGAATTACCAGAAGCTGTTCGTCAGGTATTGGCTACAGAGTCGCAGGTTCGTGAAATTGCAATGCGTTACTGCAATTCGCCTCAGATCCTGTTCATGGGCAGGCAGTATCTTTACCCGGTTGCACTTGAAGCAGCATTGAAAATGAAGGAAATCAGCTACATCCATTCAGAAGGATACCCTGCTGCAGAGATGAAGCATGGGCCCATTGCGCTTGTGGATAGAGATACACCTTCGGTTTTTTTAATTTCCCGTGGGCTGATGTTTAATAAAGTTATGAGCAATCTTGAAGAGGTAAAAGCAAGAGGTGGGCCTGTTATCGCTGTTGCTTCAGAAAGAATTTCAGAGCTTTCGAGAAAAGCTGATGAAGTTATCGTTGTTCCTAAAGTTGCAGAATATCTTCAACCTGTGGTTAGCAATATTCCTATGCAATTGTTTGCCTATCACATGGCGTTACTTCGCGGGTGTGATGTTGATAAGCCAAGAAATCTTGCCAAAAGTGTTACGGTAGAATGATTTTATAAGGCGTTAAAATCGTGGTAGGCAATATGCTCATTATTGCCTGCAGGCTTATTACCCGGTCTAATTAATAATCCGGTACCCATACCAGCGCTTTTTGCGGCATCAAGTTCCTCGGTAATATCCGAAAGGAATATGATTTCAGAAGCATCGGCATAAAGATTGTTGGCAATGTTTTTGTAGCTTGAAGAAGTTCTTTTGGGGCCAGAGGTTGTATCGAAGTGATGGGTTATCAGCGTTCCAAGATTTCCTGAAGTGGTGTTTGCGAAGTAAATCTTTTGCGCAAGGATGCTCCCCGATGAATAGATTGCAATGGTAAGGTTTGAACTTTTCCAACGATGGAAAGCAGTAGGAACATCTTCGAAAATATGCCCTTTTAGTTCTCCATTGTTAAATCCTTTTCGCCAAACCAATCCTTGCAAAGCTTTTAACCCTGTTGCTTTACTATCTTCCTTCATACGCTGGATAGCCAAGGTTACGATGCGTGTTATTTTTTCAGACTTTGAGGAAGCACCTTCTAAAAAAACTGCAAGGGTAGGGCAGTTTTCGTTTTGTGCGAAAACTTCAAGGGCATCGATTGTTTCTTTGGTTTCAAAACTTGAATCTAGAAACCCCTCTAGATTATTGCGCGCATAATCAAACATTGTCGTATGCACAAAATCAATTGCAGAAGTGGTTCCTTCGATATCGAGAAGAACCACTTTGTATTTTTCGCTAATCATACTGATAACTTGGTTTCCATGTTTCCTTCGCCTGTTAGATAACTGGGGCCCCAGCATAAGGGCGCGTAATTTCCATGGATGCCACTATCAAGATACTGGGGAGTCCAACCTGATTTATCCTGAAACAATCGTATTGCGCGTATAGTTTTATCTTCGCATAAACCAAACCAGTGTTTTGTGCCCCGAGGAACATTAATTAGGTCGCCTGCTTCAACTTGGATAGCAAAAACGGGCCCACTTGTTGGGTGAATGTGAAAAAGGCCCTTCCCTTTTAGAATGAATCGAACTTCATCCTCAGAGTGGGTGTGTTCCATTTTGTACTTTGCCATCATTTCGTCAAGGTTTGGTGTTTCGGGTGAAACATTCATGACATCAGCGGTCACATAGCCACCTTTTTTCTTAAGTACTTCTATTTCTGGTGCATATGCTTTGAGAATATCATCTGCATCCGCTTCAGGGTTGACTCTTTCAGCGAGCGGCCATTTTTCGTAAAAGATTCCGTGTGGATTAATGAATTCCTGAATTTCTTTTTCAGATTTCAGCGCCCTGTTTTCGTCTGGTATTAATACGACTGCCATTTTCATCTCCTATAAATTATTATTAGTCTCGCAGAAGCAAGCTTCTGCCTGTTACTTCAAAAAGAAATTCCAAAGTTTCAACATGTCGTTGAGTTTCTTCAAGGTTTGAGCCCCAAGCATACAAACCATGTTTTTGGATTAGAAACCCAAAGGGTACAAAATCTTTATTTGAAAAACTGCGCTCATTCACTTTTTTTTGCCAAGGCTGTTATATCTTGGCTATTAGGGTAAATATCGATCCAAATGCGGGCTTCATGGCTTTTGATTCCAGATAGCCCTTTAAGCATTTCATAGCCTTCCACCCAGAAACCACCTGTGGCACCGTATTTTTCAGAAAGCAAAGTTCCCCAAACTGAGTGAACATGCAGCACAGAATTGATGTTTTCTTTAGCGGTCAACATAAGATGCAAAGCTGTTTCAGCAGAGGGCTTTTCTTCGGTTTTTACTAAGGGTGTACCTTTTTCATTAAGTACTAGAAAATCATTCATCCCTAAATTTTCTTTGTGTTTGCCACTTGCTGTTATGAGAAGTTGGTAAGGCTTTTTGCTGATAATTGCACTGTAATTGCTGCTGGTTGCAAGCGACCAGCCCCTGCGATGAAACTGTTTTCCGAGAGAGATGATTTTAGCCTTTAATTTTTTGATGTCCTTATTAGGAGTAGCCTTCAATGCTGCTGGCTTTTTAGCTTTCTTCGGTGTTACATCTTTGGTAGTTTTTTTCATGATTAATCCACTTTAGTTAATTCAAGAATCTAACCATTAATCTAATGGATAAGCATGAAAAATCAAAAGAAATGATGATGAAATAATACATCGCTAGGGTGTTTTTTATTGTTTTACATTTGTTTTTAAGTGATTTTAAGAGCTTCTTTCAATAAACAAGGTTCGCTGCCAGATTCTTCTTTGCGGTATCGTGCCAGTAAACTCTTAGACCGTTGTGCTAGCATCCGCCTTACTTCGCGCCTTTCCCCTTTGATTTTTGCTATGCTCATTGAATCATAAGCTGTAGTTTGGTGCCTCATCCATGCGATAACTGCAGCTTCCGCCCTTCGTTCTACTGGAATTCTTTTGGTTCGGGCGACCGTACCACTGCCAACAGGGGTGGCGTGATCTGCAACAACTTTTGCTAGTTTATTTGCTAACTCCGAATGATTTGGGTGGAATCCCAGAAATGCAACCACAGCTCCCGTAAAATCTTCCACATATTCCAATTGAACTTTATCTCTTCGCTTGGCCGCGCTTTCTTTGCGTTTGCTATAACTTTCAGTTGATCTTTCCGCTTCCAATTCTAATTTAGTTTTTTCGATGGTAGTAGCAGCGGCCCAAATGCCTTTGGAAAATATCCTGCGGCCTTTCTTTTCTTGCACCACCCAATAATCTCCAGCAGCTTTTACCCGCCTTGTTAAACCGGCATCGCCGGGGGGTAATAAGCTCCATCCATCGGGGGTTGGAATAATTATATCGTATTCGTTTATAACGCTATAAGGCCTCCGCCCTGGTCGGAATATCTTTTCTATCATTCTTGTATCGCCTCCTTGCGGTGATGATTTATTTTAAAAGGTCTATGGTTTCTTTGATGAGGGATGCATGGACAATGATGGCAAGGCCCAAACGATGTCGAATTTTGCTAGTGCCGTAAATGAGTTTTATATCTTCATCCAGGAAATGTTGAGCAGTGACCAAACCTAAAATAAGTCTGGCTTCATCCTTATCTGATTCAGTTCGGCTTGGTCTATATAGGAATACGGGGCCACCGCTATCTCCCTCGAAAATGTTTCCGCTCATTAGAAATGTCCGTGTTTTTGCAGTGGGATACAAGGGGTAAGTTGCGATTGAACCATTTCTTAGAATGGGAAAACCAGCGGAGTTAGCCTCGGCACGATGAGGGTATCCCAGATTTGCAATTAGTTCTCCCGGATGGATTTTGTGTTTTTGCAGTAATACATCTGAAGCAAGAAGATCGGTTGATAGGCTTGATAAGTCTGCATTTTTTGGTGGGGTTACCCAAAGTGCTGCAATATCTTCAGTAGGGTGTTTCGCCCAAAGTGGTTTGCCATCTTTTCGGATGGAAACTTTCATTGGTTCTTTGATGTATTCGCCTTCTGCTTTTTTTGTTCGGAATATAACGGTGGTTTCATCTCCTGGCGTGTTGTTTAAAACATGATATGCGGTTATCAACAAATGTTTTTCTTCTTTGGATTTCGTAAGAATGAACCCAGTTGCAGTAGATTTTTCATGAGCTATTTTAATAGTCGCACGCATTAACTGTGTGGTGAAATCTTCATCCGCTGCAGAACTTTGCGATGTTATAAAAGTTGAACCTAGCAGCAAGAAAAAACAGCGTATCCAAGTCATAGGAAATCTTCCTTGTAAATTTGTGAGGTTAGTTGGATAGAAAAAGTTGCGCATTCCTTATCATTAATGATTATATTTTAGCTACTCTGGTAGATTAAACTAATTTAATGGGTAAAACCATGAATGTAAACTATTTGCCATGATTCTTCTTAAGGTAACAGTTAAAAAAAGATTTTAATTACATAAGGTCATTTTTGGTATGAATTGTTAAGTTTAATTTAAATTGTAATAAGTGGTGTATTTTTTACAAAATATCCTAAGGTTTTCAGAAAAATGATTTCAACAAATAGGCTCATTAATACGGTTGTATTATTGGCGTTCATTTTTACGGGTGCTTCTACAAATTGGATTTTTACATTAAGCCTTCCGCAAAAAGTTGCAACGCATTTTAATTTCGCAGGCAAACCCGATGGTTTCATGACACTTCAGAACCATCAATCATTTATCACCCTTTCTACAATATGTTTTCCTTTGTTTATGGTCTTCATGGTAGGTGTATTGCCTGCGTGGTTTCCATCGCTGGTGAATATTGCTTATCGTGATTATTGGTTTGCACCCGAGCGAAAGACTCAGACTTTTGATTACTTGTTTAGCATGGCTTGTAAACTTGGCGTTCTCATGGTTTTCTTTTTTGTTGGTCTTAATGTAATCATTGTTCTTGCCAATAAATCTAATCCTATTCTCATGCCTAAACCGCCTTTTTTTGTTGTTATGGCTCTATTTTTTCTTGGTGTGTTTTTGTGGGTTGTTATGCTTTTCTTGAAATTTAGAAAAGTTGATTTTTTAAAGAAATAAGTTTTAGTAGTTGTTATCTTTACTGCCTCTATTTGATCTTTTATTCATTATCAGATTTACTCTCAATTCTTTGCATATTATAATTGTTTTTTTGCACCTTTAGAGAGGCAATATTTATGTTCCGATTTTTAATTCTATTGTTTAGTGCCACACCATTATTTGCGTTGGAACCCGCTAATATTTTAATAGTTGCCAATAAAGATATGCCGGAATCGATTTCTGTTGCAAAATACTACGCAAAAAAGCGGAATGTTCCTGAAGAGAATATTGTTTTGCTGAGCCTTCCCAAGGGTGAAGATATTCTTCGCACTGATTTCGAACCTAAGCTTGCAGAACCATTACGGGAAGCGCTTAAATTAAAGAAGGATAATATTAAAGTTATATTAACTGTTTACGGAGTTCCTTTGCGGGTTGGTACCAAGGTTCTCTCTGATGATGAAAAAGTAAAGGCCGATGAAATTAAAAAGCAACTTGATGGCTCGCGTAAAGAACTTGAGCTTGCAGAGAAAGATAAAACCGAAAAAGACAAGCTCGATGGGTTGAAAAAGAAAATTGCGGATCTTAATGATCAACATCGAATTTCTATGGCGTCAGAAAGCCTTGCGTGTGTTGATAGCGAACTTATGTGCTTATGGTGGCCTGCCTATGAGCTTAGTCGTTGGCAGCCAAATCCTCTTTATTGGAAAGCTCCTCAGGAAATTAAAAAGAAGTTTCCTAGCACTCTTATGACTTGCAGGCTAGATGGCCCAACTGCAGAAATTGCAAAGCGACTTGTGGATGATGCGATTGAAGTGGAGGCAAAGGGGTTGAAAGGGAAGGTTTATTTTGATGCCCGTGGAATTAGTTTGAATCCTAAAAATCCAGGCGATGCCTCTGGGTATGGTGGTTACGATGAATCGTTTCGGGAAGCTGCTGCATTGCTTAAATCTGCAGGGATGGATGTTACATTAGATGATAAGGGTGCATTGTTTGAGCCTGACTCCTGTAAAGATGCAGCTTTGTATTCAGGTTGGTATTCTCATGCCAAATTCATTGATTGTTGTAAGTATGTTAAGGGGGCAGTCGCTTGGCATCTAGCAAGTAGTGAAGCTATTACATTAAGAAATCCTGCGAGCAAAGTTTGGTGCCCAAACTTGTTGCAAAAAGGAGTTGCAGCAACTCTTGGTCCTGTTGCGGAACCATATACCATTGCTTTTCCCAAACCCGCAGAGTTCTTTGGTTTTCTTATTACTGGGAAGTATACATTGGTAGAAACTTATTCCCGCACCACATATCTTACCAGTTGGATGACAGTTCTTGTTGGCGATCCTTTGTATAATCCCTACAAGAATTCTCCAATGATTAACGAATCATTGATTGAATCAAGTCCCAAAGTGCAAATTAGAAAATAACAATGATTAAGGATTTGATTATGTTTAATGATAAGTTGGGCAGACGCAAATTACTCAAGGCTACTGGTGCGCTTGCAGTCAGTTGGGATCTTTTCGCATTCGAGGAGTCTAATCTCCCTAAAAAAAGGGTTATTACAAAAGGGACTGGTTATCACTGGTTTGGTTATTATGACAAACTAGAGTTTGACCCTTCAAACAGATATGTTCTTGGAATGAAAGTTGATTTTGAACATCGGTCTCCCAAGCCGGACGATGCTATTCAAATCGGAATGGTTGATCTGAAAAATAATGACCAATGGATTTCTCTTGGTGCCAGTAAAGCTTGGTGTTGGCAACAAGGGTGCATGCTGCAATGGTTGCCAGGTTCCAAATCTGAAATCATTTGGAATGATCGTGAAGATAGTCCTTCGCCACATTATGTTGCTCGCATTATGGATGTGAATACAAAAAAAGTCCGAACCATTTCTGCCCCTATCTATGCAGTTTCTCCTGATGGTAAAAGTGCAATTGCTGCAGATTTTCGTCGCCTTCATGATACCCGGCCAGGTTATGGGTATAGTGGCGTACCTGATCCCTCTATTGAACTTGCTCCTAAAGATTCTGGTTTGTTTCGTATTGATCTTCAAACCGGAAAACAAAAGCTTTTATTTTCGATGGCTCAAATTGCAGCTTTCGGACCCCAGACAGATGACATGATCGGGGCCAAGCATTGGTTTAATCATTTGCTGTTTAATACTGATGGTACCCGCTTTGTTTTTCTTCATCGTTGGAAACCGGAGTCTGGTAAGGTAAGTTTTAAAACCCGAATGATTACTGCTTCAATTGATGGGTCTGATCTTTATATCCTCGATCCATCAGGAGCAACTTCGCATTTTATCTGGCGTGATCCACAGCATATTCTGGCGTGGACCCAACCCAAGGACAAACGCCCTGGTTTCTACCTGTTTAAAGATAAAACTTCGGAAATTGAGCAAATTGGGGCCGGCGTTATGACTGAAAATGGCCATTGCACCTACCTCCCCGGAAACGAATGGATTCTTAACGATACTTATCCTGACAAGCAGAGGATTCAGCATCCTTATCTGTTTCATGTTAAATCTGGCAAGAAGGTTCCGCTTGGGGATTTTCTTTCCCCTTCCCAGTATGCCGGGGAATGGCGCTGTGATACCCATCCGAGGTTTAGTAACGATGGTTCCATGGTGGTTGTCGATTCACCTTCCCAGGATAAAGGAAGGCAGCTTCATCTCATCGATATTTCAAGCTGTAAGAAGATTTAATTGATTTAACTATTAAACCTATTTTTGTTAAATACCGCCCATAATTCTTTCTTCGATGCCGAAAATATGACAGAGAAACATATCAGGAAGATTAAAGATCGATCCGAAAAATTCGCAAAAAACGCAGGAGAAAACTTAAAGGTAAGATTAAAAGATATTGGAACCCCGAGGATGATGTTTATTAATAATCTGCTGATTAAATGTTTTCGTTAAAATTAAATAGCAGATAAATAGGGTGTTACATTGGTTCAATTTTATTATTTAGGTTCCGTTATGGATTGCCTGTAAAACAAATTATAATTATTTTGCTTTGCTATCATGTGGATTTTAAAGAATGATTTCATGGGAATACTTTCGAGCAAAATTAGCAAAACCTGGCTTTATTTTTGAATCTAAGATTGAATTTATTCTATTTTCAGCTGAGATATTTCCAATATTGGATAATTATTTGTTAAGATTGACTACTTGCTCAATACCGGTTTTATACTCTAAAACCGAGCCATAATCTTAGAAAATGAACTATCGAATTGTTAAATGAAATTAAAAGCGAAAATTTTAAACGCATGATGGGGCGTTTGGGCGCTTAAGGGTGTGTGGGATTTTGGTGGTTTCCTGAATAATCAAGTTCAATTTTAAAGTTTAGCGATCAAAAAATGTTTGTTTGGTCTAATTATTAGGGTTGGTTTATTAGAAGTCGTTTGTCTTTATTGACCGAAAAGAGTAGTTCCTGTAACTTTTTTGCTTTTTTTGATCATTTTTGTCTGTTTTATTTGTCAATTCTCGAAAATAAACCCGATTCTAAGAAATCTTTAGTTCTTCTTCTAATTTTTTGATGGAAAACTCTTTTAGAATTTTTGATTTTGTGTGATCTTTTTCATGTTGCCATGCGTAGCAGTTGGGATGAGTATTTTGGATTATTTAGATGGCTTGATAAAAAAATAGCAAATAGTTAATATTAATGTGATTTTTGGTTTTTTATCAGTATTTTTGACGATAAAAAGGTATATTACAGTGTTCGTATTTTCTTAATTTCAATTTGAAAAAGTATTTCTTTCTCTCGGGTTGAGAGTTTCTAAAAAGTAGGTTTAAGTGCATAAATATAAATTGAAGCAATGGTTCAAATCGTTTTTCGATTTTGAATCATTAGCCAATTCAAAACATCCTAGGGCGAAACGCCTTTCGGTTGAACTTTTGGAAATTAGACTCACCCCTGATGCTAATGCCATTCCTGCCCTTCACGATTTGGGCAATGTTGTTTTAGATAACAACTGTGCTGCAAATTCTGTCACGATTGTTGATGATATTCGCCTTCTGCAAAACTTATCCGATTATCGTTCCAACCAAGTATATTTTTGCTCCAATAATTTCTCTAATTTTTCCGCTTCAACTTTTCAATCCGTAAACAAGCTCGATGCTGTTGCTTTGCAGGCTGCTTCTACCAAAGGCGTTGTCCTTATTGATTCCTCCCTTATTGCAACTATTCCTGCTGATGAATTAAGAGGTTCGTTGGTTGTTTCGATCGATGGCAACCGCGATGTGGTCAGTCAGATTACCACTGCGCTTGAAGGCCTTGCCAATGTGCCAGTGCTTAGGATTATCAGCCATGGTAACGATGGCGTATTGTGGTTTGGGAACCAGGCGTTCGATTCCACAGATTTAACTTCCAGCGCAATTCAGGTCGCATCATGGGGCAAATCCCTTTCTGATGATGCGGATATTCTTCTTTATGGCTGTTCGATTGCGAACACCGATGCAGGTAAGGCCTTTGTGCAACAGTTCGCAAGCATTACCCAAGCCGATATTGCGGCAAGCAGCAATTTAACCGGTAAAGCTGGCGATGAAGTTCTTGAGTTTCAAGTCGGGCAAGTTTCAAATTCGTTTATTGCTAGCGCAATTAATTACGATAGCGCCAATCTTACGCTTGCTCAAATTACCGTTACTACCACAGCAGATGCAGGGGCGGGTTCATTAAGGCAGGCGATTACCGATGCTAACGCAACCTCAGCCAATGATGAGATTATTTTCGCTTCCTCGTTGTTTACGAATGGCGCCAGCACGATTACTCTTGGTTCTGCTGCACTTCCAACTATCGCAGCAACTTCAGGCGCAGGTTCGCTAACCATCACGGGGCCTGGTGCTTCTTCGCTTATCATCAGTGGTAATAACGGCAACGACGGTCGCAATTTTAGTGTTTTTAATATCGCTTCGGGTGGCAACCTCTCCATTTCTGGTGTGACTGTTTCCGGTGCGAAAACCACTGACACTTATGGCAAGGGTGGCGCCATTATTAACTCCGGCACCCTCAGCATTTCCAGTTCCGTTATCACAGGGAATTCTGTATCTGGGTTTTCAAGTTATGGTGCCGGCATCCAAAACAATACTTCTGCAATTATAAATATCTTTAATACAACTATTTCCGGGAACAGTTCAGCCAATCATGCTGCTGGCATTAATAACGAAGGCACCATCACCATCACAAGTTCCACAATCTCTGGAAATACTGCTGCCAACGCCGGGGGCGGCTTCGTTAATAACGGTACCCTCTCCATTTTTAATTCCACCATTTTTGGTAATACCGCAACCAATGTTAGTGGCGGTGGCATTTTCAATAATGCCATCCTCAACATTTCTAATACCACCATTGCTAGCAATTCCGCAGTTTCCGGCGGTGGCATTTGGGCTAACGGCGGCACCCTCAACATTTCCAACACCATCCTTGCTAATAGTACTGGCGGTGGGGATTTCTCTGGCAACCAACCCGGTTCATCAACCAACAACTTAATTACAAATGGAACTCTTAACGGTGCCACCACGGTTAGCAGTGCCCAACTTAATCTTGGCGCCTTACAAAACAACGGCGGCACTACATTCACCATGGCTTTGGGTGTAGGCAGCCTTGCCATCGGCGCAGGTAATGCTTCCATAAGTAATGCCTCGCCCATCAACGGGTTGGATCAGCGCGGCTACAGCCGCACAACTTCCGATATCGGTGCGTATGCCGTCAGTAATCAAATTACCGTTTCCACTACTGCCGACACCATTAGCCCTACCGATGGGGTAACTTCTTTAAGAGAAGCTATCACCCTGGCCAACAGCACCCCTGGTAATGATGTAATTGTTTTTAATTTAACTGGGGTAAACACGATTACTCTTGGGATTGCCGCGCTTCCAACTATCGCAGCAACTTCAGGCGCAGGTTCGCTAACCATCACGGGGCCTGGTGCTTCTTCGCTTATCATCAGTGGCAATAACGGTAATAGCGGCCGCAATTTTAGTATTTTCAATATCGCTTCCGGTGGCAATCTTGCGATTTCTGGCGTTACTGTTTCCGGTGCGAAAACCTCAAGCAATGGCGCTGGCTTTAGTAATTTTGGCACCCTTGCAGTCTCTAATTCCTTGATCACGGGGAATTCAGGTGGCAGCTTTGGTGGGGGCATTTACAGTGCAGGCACCCTCACTGTTTCTGGCTCAACATTTACTGGTAATTCCGCAAATTACGGTGGCGGCCTCTTCATTAGCAACCCCACTACTGGAACTGTTTCCAATTCCACCTTCTCAGGCAATACCGGATTTCGACAAGGCGGCGGCCTTTTTAATAACGGCATTCTCACTATCACTAACGCTACCGTCTCGGGAAATACTTCCACTGGGGCTGGTGGGATCCATAGTAATGGCACCGTTTACATTGCCAACACCATCATTGCGAATAGTTCCAGCGGTTTGGATTATTACATTCATGGTACTACCAACCTAATTTCCCCTGCCACGAAATATAGCAACCTTGTTACCCAGTCAGGGCTTGCTTGGGCTACCACGGTTACCAGTGCCCAACTTAATCTTGGCGCCTTACAAAACAACGGCGGCACTACATTCACCATGGCTTTGGGTGTAGGCAGCCTTGCCATCGGCGCAGGTAATGCTTCCATAAGTAATGCCTCGCCCATCAACGGGTTGGATCAGCGCGGCTTTACCCGTTCTACCACCGCGCCCAGTATCGGCGCCTTCGAAAATAATATTACCGCGCCCACCCTTACCACAATTAGCACCCTTGCAGGCGCAACCGAAGGCAATCCTTACACCATCACTTACGTAGCCTTGGCAGCAGCAGCAAATGAATCTGATGCAGAAGGGGATCCGATTTCCTTCCGGATTGAGGCTGTAAGCAGTGGCACATTAACCAAGAATGGCGTTGCGGTTGTTGCAGGAACCACACTTCTTTCCGCAGGCGAAATCTTGGTCTGGATCCCTGCAAATAATGGTAGCGCTCTTAATGCCTTTACCGTTAAGGCCTATGATGGGGTGTTGGCTTCTGCCAGCGCAGTGCAAGTGACGGTAAATGTCGCAGCAGTTACAGGATTTAACTTTTCGACAAGCAATAGTACTATTACCATCACCGGGTATACGGGTACTAGCGGTGCGGTAACTATTCCAGCGACTATTGGCGGTTTGCCCGTCGTGGCCATTGGTGCGAATGCCTTCCTCAACAAAACTACGATCACTAGCATCACGATACCTAACAGCGTCACTAGCATCGGGAACAGTGCGTTTCAAGGTTGCTCCAATCTTGCAGGGATCGTGCTTCCTAATAGCGTAACGACTTTGGGAACCAATGTTTTTTATGGCTGCAGCAAGCTGACTAGCGCAACACTTTCAAGCGCAATTACGGCAGTGCCTGATGGCACGTTCCAGGGTTGCGGGTTGCTTGCCAGCGTCAACATCCCCGCCGGGGTTCTAACAATCGGAGCGGATGCCTTCAATTACTGTTCCGCACTCACAAGTATCGTCATCCCAAACAGCGTAACCAGTATCGGGAACAGCGCATTTTACTTCAGCGGCCTGACCAGCATTACGCTCGGCAGTGGGCTCAAAAGTATCGGCACTTATGCATTCCTGTACTGCACCAGCCTCAATAATGTGGTGATTCCCATTGGAGTGACCACCATTCAGGCAGGTACTTTCTATGCGTGCCGATCTTTGTCTAATGTTACAATTCCTAACACGGTGACCAGCATTGAATCCGCAGGATTCCTGAATACGGCTCTAGCCAGTGTCACGATCCCGGCGAGTGTGACCAGCATTGGGGATCAGGCCTTCCCTTGGTCTGCTACCGACCGAGTTTACTTTTTGGGAAATGCCCCCACGCTCACAGGTTCAGGTTGGTTCGACGGAGCTACTGTCACTGCCAAGGTCTATTACCTTGCAGGAACTACTGGTTGGACTTCCACTTATGGCGGCCTTCCTACTGTAGCGATTTCTGCCCCCACAGTAACAAGTGTCAACACCGCATACGCCACTGCTGCGGGCGGCACCACAATCACCATTACAGGTACCGGGTTGAATGTGGTTAACAGTGTTACTGTGGGTGGTGTTGCAGCAACTAATATAACCGTTGTTAGTAGTACCTCGATTACAGTCAGAACGCCTGCGGGTACAATTGGTGCGGCCGATATCGTCGTCACTAACTTGGCGGGCGCAGCTACCGGTTCCAATTTGTTTAACTATGCAAGTACCCCCGCTGCCCCTACGAATGTTGTGGCTATCGGGATGAATAATTCCGCATCCATCAGCTTCAACTCGCCAGCAAACAATGGCGCACCCATTACCAGTTACACGGTGACTTCTACGCCGGGCAACTTTACTGCCACAGGCTCCGGCTCTTCGATCTTGATAACCGGTTTAACCAATGGCACTCCCTACACCTTTACGGTTAGGGCAACCAACGCTATAGGAATCAGCAGTGCATCAAGTGCATCGGCTGCCGTTGCACCTTTTAACACCGCACCCACGATTATCGTTGGGGCCAACGGCGTTCCCGCTGCCCTTGCGTTCACCGAAGACATCCTTGGCAATTTGCTATTCCCTGGCTCGCCTTTTGCTGATGTTGATGGTACGCCCCTCACAATTACGCTTGCCATTGCAGATGGAACCATTACAGGAAATTCAGGCACTGGGATCACTTTAGGTGGTACAGCAATCTCAAAAACCTTTATAGGTTCTGCTGCAGATTTAAATGCCTACTTTGGCACAGCGGGCAATGTAACTTACCAGGGTGCATTGAATAATTATTTAAGCAGAACTTTAACCACCACAGTTTCAGATGGTAATTTATCTGCAAGCACTACCACCACCATTAACTTTGCTTCGGTAAATGATACACCCACCCTTACCACAATTAGCACGCTTACAGGCGCAACCGAAAGCGCCCCCTACACCATCACTTACGCAGCCTTGGCAGCAGCAGCAAATGAATCTGATGCAGAAGGGGATTCGATTTCCTTCCGTATTGAATCGGTCACTAGTGGAACATTAACCAAGAATGGCGTTGCGGTTGTTGCAGGTACCACACTTCTTTTAACAGGCGAAAGCTTGGTATGGATCCCTGCAAATAATGGTAGCGCTCTTAATGCCTTTACAGTTAAGGCCTATGATGGGGTGTTGGCTTCTGCCAGCGCAGTGCAAGTGTCGGTAAATGTTGCAGCAGTTGCTGGATTTACCACTTCATCAATTAATAGCACTATTACCATCACCGGGTATACGGGTGCTGGCGGTGCAGTGATCATTCCAGCGACTATCGGCGGCCTGCCCGTCGTGGCCATTGGTGCGAATGCTTTCCTCAACAAAACCACGATCACTAGCATCACGATCCCAAACAGCGTCACCAGCATCGGGAACAGTGCGTTTCAAGGTTGCACAGGATTAACGAGCATTACTCTGCCGAGCAACCTCACCAGCATTGGGACTAGTACGTTTCAAGGTTGCACAGGAATAACAGGTAGCGTCACGATTCCTAATGGTGTGACCAGCATCGGGCTCCAAGCATTTTTTAGTTGTACCAGTTTGACCAGCATTACTCTGCCTAATAGTCTCACGAGCATTGGGCCAGGTGCGTTTCAATATTGTACAGGATTAACGAGCATTACCCTGCCGAGCAACCTCACCAGCATTGGGGTCAGTGCGTTTGATGGTTGCAATAAATTGGCGAGCATCATTATCCCAAACAGTGTAACCAGCATCGGAGACTATGCGTTTGGTGGTTGCAGTGCCCTGACCAGCATCACCATTCCCAACTTGGTCACCAGCATCGCACCCGGGACGTTTAGTGGTTGCAATGGCCTGACCAGCATCACCATACCAAGCGGCGTTACAAGGATCGGTAACAATGCGTTTGTTAGTTGCAGTGGCCTGACCAGTATCACTATCTCAAGCGGCGTCACCATAATTGAATCTCAAGCCTTTTATGGTTGCACCAGTTTGGTCAGCATCACTATTCCAAGCACTGTTACTAGCATCGCATCCCAAGCCTTTTATGGTTGCACCAGTTTGGCCAGCATCACCATTCCAAGCGGCATCACCACAATTGCATCCCAAGCGTTTTATGGCTGCAGTGGCTTGACCAGCGTCATCATCCCGAACACCGTCACCAGTATCCTCAGCGATGCGTTTGGTAACACTGGATTAACGAGCCTCAACTTGCCAAGCAGCGTAACGAGCATCGGGACCAGTGCATTTAATAGCTGTAGAAGATTAACGAGCATCACCTTTACAAACAACTTAACCAGCATCGGTGATTATGCCTTTTATGATTGTAGTGGCCTGACCAGCATCACAATTCCAAGCGGTGTAACTAGCATTGGTAACGGTGCGTTTCAAGGTTGTAGCGGCTTGACCAGTATTACTCTGCCGAACAACTTAACGAGCATCGGGACCACTGCATTTCAGAGCTGTACAGGATTAACAAGCATAACCTTGCCCGGTACATTAGCCAGCATCGGGAATAATGCCTTTTATGATTGCAGTGGATTAAAGAGCATTAACTTTTTAGGCGCGCCTCCAACGCTTGGAACCACTCCCTTTGCATCTGTGAACGCCGCAGCAAAAGTGTACTACCTTGCAGGAGCCTCCGGTTGGGCTTCCACTTTTGGCGGCCTGATCACCGTAGCGGTATCCGCCCCCTCGGTAACAAGCGTCAACACCACATACGCCACGGCTGCAGGCGGCACCACCATAACTATCACCGGTACCGGCTTGAATGGGGTCTACAGTGCTACAGTGGGCGGAGTTGCAGCAACTAACGTAACCGTTGTTAGCAGTACCTCGATTACATTCACAACCCCTGTGGGTGCAATTGGTGCGGCCGATATCGTTGTCACCAACCTGGCGGGCGCTGCTACCGGTTCCAATTTGTTTAACTATGCAAGTACCCCCGCTGCCCCTACGAATGTTGTTGCTATCGGGATGAATAATTCCGCATCCATCAGCTTCACCGCACCAGCAAGCAATGGCGCACCCATTACCAGTTACACGGTGACTTCTAGCCCGGGCAACTTTACTGCCACAGGCTCTGGCTCTTCAATCTTGGTAACCGGTTTAACCAATGGCACTTCTTACACCTTTACGGTTAAGGCAACCAACGCTATAGGAACCAGCAGCGCATCAAGTGCATCGGCTGCAGTTGCACCTTTTAACACCGCACCCACTCTGGCAACCCCAGCAGCAATCACCATCACGGATACCTCTGCGACAGATAGCTTTACAAATGCAACGGGCACCTTGGCAGGCGCTGATCCGGATGCAGGGACTACGCTGGTGTTCGGCTTGGATGCAGCCGTTTCCCCCGCCGGGAGCATGGATTTCGGCAGCAGTTCGGGAAAAAGCATTACCGTACCTGCCGGTAATGAGTTCCAATTTGGAACCGGCGACTTTACAATCGAGTCTTGGGTTTATGTCAGAAACGGTGCTAATTTCACCCTTTATGATTCAGGGCAAAATGTTAATTCGGGGGGCAGCTTTGCGTTTTGGTGTGAAGGTTCAAATCTTAAAGTTCGAATCGATGGGGTGGGGCATGACTTCTCTGCTCCGTTTAACAGTAGCTGGTTGAACAATTGGGCGCATTATGCGGTGGTGCGGAATTCGGGCGTTATTACCATTTTTGTAAATGGTATTTCACAAATCAGCGCAACACGATCGAATAATATCACAAATCAAAGCCCTTACCTCGGCCGTTTGGCAAGTTATAATGGCTACGACTTGCAAGGGAAGATCTCAAACTATCGTATCATCAACGGCACCGGGATCTACACAGCGAATTTCTCGCCCCCAGCAGGCACTTTGACTGCGGTGCCTGGCACCGTATTACTGCTTCGGACGATAAACCAAAGCGGGATGCTTACGGATTCCAGTTCATACAATCACACCCTCACCAATAATGGGGGAGTAATATTCGATGCCAATGGCCCCACACTTACCGGACCCGGGAATGTGGTCGGCGGTGTGGCGTCTCGAATTGGTATATATGGGACTCTGGCGGTGAATGCTAATACTGGGGCCTACACCTTTACACCTAATGCCTCTGCGATCAATGCACTGAGCGCTAACACAACTGAGACATATGTTGTAACTGTTAACGATGGTGCGTTGGGCGCCAGCGCCAATCTTGTAATCAATCTGAATGCGGTCAATGATTCCCCTATGATTATCTCTGGTGCCAATGAGATTCCTTCCTCCTTTACTTTCACCGAAGACATCCTTGGTAATTTAGTATTCACTGGCTCCCCTTTTGTTGATGTTGATAGCTCACTTCTAACCGTCTCTCTTGCCATTGCAGATGGAACTATTACAGGAAATTCAGGCACTGGAATTACTATAGCCGGCACCTCAGTTTTAAAAACCTTTACAGGTTCTGCTGCAGCTTTGAATGCTTACTTTGGTACCGCAGGCAAAGTGACTTACCAGGGTGCATTGAATAATTATTCAAGCAGAACTTTAACCACCACCGTTTCGGATGGTAATTTGTCTGCCAGCACTACCACCACCATTAACTTTGCTGCGGTCAATGATGCACCAACGCTTGCTGCTATTTCTGTAAATGGTACTGAAGATATTGCCGTTACTTTCAGCGCTACCAATTTCACCAATGCCTATTCCGATATAGAAAACGACCCATTGGTAAGCATCACCATAGCGACTCTTCCTGCAACCGGAACCTTAATGCTTTCAGGTGTTAATGTTTCTGCTGGTCAGGTTATTGCTTTGGCTAATCTCCCCAACCTAACATATGTTCCTGCAACTAACGAAAATGGTATCAAGACCTTTACAGTGACCGCATCGGATGGCTCTGCTTCATCTTCCCCTGCAACTACCGTAAGCATGAATATTGCCGCGGTTAATGATGCGCCAACGCTTGCTGCTATTTCTGTAAATGGTACCGAAGATAATACCGTTACATTTAGCGCTGCCAATTTCTCTAGTGGAAGCATTGCCTCCACGGGTGTAGCTTATGTTGGCCTTCAAGCAGATATGGGCGCGGGTTGGAGAACTGCATCCACACCCAAAACTTATGATATTGATGGGAATAATGTTCTTGGTAGCAATGGTTGGTGGTTGCCAAATTATACTTTAAGTAGCCCTTCGTATATAACCAGTTTTACCAACAACAGTTACTATCCCGGCAACGGTGCTTACGCATTGGTGGATAACCCGTTAACCACGCCAGGGGCATCCCCATCGACTACTTTATCTGGTATTACGAACGCTCAATATCCTGGCTATCATAATAAATCGACTAATTCAGTTGTATCTTTCGCCTTAGCAGGACCTGTTCCCGGAACCATTCGTGTTGGAATCATGACCGGAAATACAGATGTATCTGGTACCTATGCCGCCAGCGGCTATCAGATTGTTTCTGGATCACTTGATAGTGGCATGACCACCGAATTGCAAACCAACGGTGCGGTATATAACGGAAACCCTGATTGGGTGTTCTTTGATATTACTGGAGGCATTGCTGGCCAAACCTATTCCATCTATGGTAATGGCGGACCCGCAGGTAATGCTGGCTTAGGCGCAATTTCTTTTGATTCTATTACGAATACCCCTGCCTATTTCGATGTTGACAATAACCCATTAGTAAGCATCACCATTGTAACTCTTCCTGCAACTGGAACCTTAAAGCTTTTAAATGCTGATGTTTCTGCTGGGCAGATTATTCCTTTGGCTAATCTCGGCAACCTAACTTATGTGCCCGCACCAAACGAAAATGGAATCAAGACCTTTACAGTAACCGCATCGGATGGATCTGCTTCTTCTTCCCCCGCAACCATCAGCGTAAATATCGCTGCGGTAAATGATGCGCCAGTTGCCAATGCGCAAACGATTACTCCAACGGAAGATACTACCTATACGGGTACACTTACAGCTTCCGATATTGATAGCAGTTCCTTCACTTACTCCGTGGTGTCGCAGGGTAGCAAGGGTTTGGTCACGATTACAAACGCAACAACAGGCGCATTCACTTATGTTCCCAATGCAAATGCTAATGGTTCAGATAGCTTTACCTTCAGGGTAAATGATGGAAGTTTATATAGTGCAGCAGCAACCGTTACGGTAAATATCACTGCGGTAAATGATGCACCAAGTAATCTCTTAACGACTACAGTCACTCTCACGCCCGGCACGGGCGGCACTATAACCCAAGTCGGTAATGATTATGTACACACCTTTACCACTGCTGGTGCCTCTAGCTTTGTAGCTCCAAACGCCAGTGTCAGCGCTCAGGTATTAGTGGTTGGTGGTGGTGGTGGGGGTGGCAAGGCGTTAAATATTGGCGGCGGCGGCGGTGGTGGTGCTGGTACCTTGGTTTACGGAACCATGGCTCTTGGCGGCGAATCTTATTTCGTTTCTGTTGGAGCCGGTGGTCAGGCGCAATCATCTCTTGCTAATGGCAATAATGGAGGAATCTCTAGCTTTGGAATAATTACTGCGATGGGCGGTGGCGGTGGCGGTTCTTTCGATGTTTACGCCTCGACTTTACCTGGAAATAATGGTGGTTCAGGTGG
>CAXNFS010000009.1:0-24712 GCA_964201235.1 Gemmataceae bacterium
AGCTTGGCAGCAAGATGATCTTTAACCATTCTTCCAAACGCAATTTCACCTAAGCGCAAATGGCCATGCGGATCACGCTCAACTTTTCCGTAGCGGCTCAATTCATTAGCATCCACATTTGATAAACCTTTTTCCCCAATTTTTTCTAATAGCCCTTCAGCAAGAACAGCAACACCATAATTAGAACCGTTTTTGCGCCTTTTTATAATTGAGCCAAGAAGAATATCAACCACTTCATTCATAGAAACATCTCTATCTTGAAATTCTTCGGGAATGATAGTCAGGGTAGCTGCAGCAGATTTACCAATCCCAAGTGCCAAATGCCCAGCAGCGCGACCCATGCTAATAACCAAATACCAACGTGAAGTAGTTTTTGCATCTTCACAAAGGCTACGAACAATATTGACTCCGTAATGCCTTGCGGTTTCAAATCCAAAAGTTGGAGTGGAAGGAGGCAAAGGCAAATCATTATCAATTGTTTTGGGAACATGAGCGACATTAATTGCGCCCGCTGCATTAAGATAAACTTGACTTGCTGAAAAGGCAGTATCATCACCGCCAATAGTTACTAATTTGGTTATCCCAAGCGTTTTAAGGGCTTCAAGAACTTGCTTCATATCTGCATCATTTTTTGCAGGATTAGTTCGTGAAGTACCTAATATTGATCCGCCTTTAAGATGAATGCCATTGACATCTTCAATCGTAAGTTTTTTTATATTGCTAACGCTACCTTTAATTAAATGCTTAAACCCATCAATAAAACCATAAACTTCCATGCCATTAACAATGGCTTCAATAGTGACAGCACTAATAACGCCGTTAATCCCCGGAGCTGGGCCCCCTCCAACAACAATGCCAAGCTTTCCAGTGGGTTTTGTAATGTCCATAATAATTTCCCAGACAAATAATAAAATAATACTGATGAAACGAGACACCAAGTACTATATCAATTTAGAATTAGTATCAGGTTTTGACTACGGTTCAAAGTTAGAAAAAACAATGAATCTTTTGATAACTTATTAAGCAGCAATCTTTTTGGGTCGTGGTGCACAACTAAACAGGTTAAAGATTTCTTCCTCATTTAAGCCTAAAGAGGAAGGCAAACCACTATGATCAATAATATCTGAGAATAATTTCCGTTTAGCATCTAACACTTCTGCGATTCGTTCTTCAATAGTTTTTTGAGAAATGAACCTCTTTACAAAAACAGTAGACTTCTGGCCCAAACGATGTGCCCGATTTATGGCTTGATCCTCAATTGCAGGGTTCCACCAGCGATCAAAAAGAAATACATAATTGGTAAATTGTAAATTAAGTCCAACGCTACCAGTGCCATAACTCATCAAGATAACATGTGCTTTTGGATCTTTTTTAAACTGATCAAGAACCCCCTGCCTTTGCTGAGAGGGAATTTTCCCATGATACATTAACGGATTATAATCTTTTAATTGGTCAGCAAGTTCCTCAAGAGGCTTAACCCATTGCGAAAAAACAATCGCTTTACTATTGGTAGCTTGAACTTCTTCCATATCGGCCAACAATTGTTCAGCTTTAGAACTTGCACCTGTTCTAGGATCAAAATTACAAATCTGCTTTAAACGCATAACTAACTCAAAAACATGCTGAACAGTAACTGTATCGCCTAATTTATTTAAATGAACAACGCCCTCTTTTTCAGCTAGATCATATGCCTGCCTTTGAGCGGGAGTAAGCTCGAGGAAAACATCCTGAATAATTTTCGCAGGCATATCAGGAGCAGCTTCTTCTTTTGTCCTTCGGATAATACTTTCAGAAGTTAAGCTTGCCAACATTTTCGGGGGGGTATCTTTGGGAACCCTACCCGGATCTACAAATTCAAAAATATGAATTAAATCGTCGTGACGGTTTTCAATGGGAGTCCCAGTCATAGCCCAGCTACGCTCTCGCTGCACGGAACAAACAGCCTGTGCTGTCTTAGATCCCTTGGTTTTGATTCTTTGAGCTTCATCAATTACCATCAAATCATAGAATTTATTTTCAGCAACCCCTTCAAGAACATCTCGGGTCAACAACTCATAATTAACCAATTTTACAGCAGTATTAGAAACATTCCAAGACACCCTTCGTTCTTCTGTATTACCGCAAATCACCTCTACTGGTAAATCTGAAGCCCAAAGCTTTAATTCGCGAGTCCAATTAATAACCAGAGGTTTAGGGCAAACAATCAGTACATTTTTTAATAACCCGGAACGAAATAGCAGCCTAATCGAAATTATAACTTGTATCGTTTTCCCTAATCCCATTTCATCAGCGATCAATGCTGATTTTCTAGGCATTAAAAATGCAATCCCTTTAATCTGGTAAGGAAATGGTTTGAAAGGAAGACTAACCTCTTTTCCTATAAACACCTCTTCAATCGGAGGTTGCAACAAGTACATTAATCGTTCTTTAAACTGAAACATATCCTTTAATGGTTTTACCCTAGTGAGGTCTTTTTCAAGAAGTGCTTCAACAATTTCAGAAGAAATATCAGATGCATCTGATTCAATCTTTTTACTATCGGAATTTGAGTCTCCCAGTAATTTCGGAGCAACATAATTTACGATCCCTTCTTGTGGCGTAGGGAACTTCCAGCATTCGGTGCTAACCTTTGGTTCGAGATCAGGTAATATTTTAACCCAAGGTAAATTATTAAGCAGTGGAAAGGATCTTAAATTTAAAACGCCATTTTTAGGCAAAATCTCAACGCTATTGATAGTTATGGGCAAATCTAAACGGTATGAATTTAGCAAAGGTTCAGAAAACTCTTTTTGGTTATCTTCTCCGCACGCAATAGTTGCTAAAAGGTGCGGATTCATAAAAACCTCCTGAGAATAATAAAACACTATCAAAGCAATCGGATGGTTAAAAAAACCACTTGAGGAAGTAATTAAAATCGAAGAGATTTATGAGTAAATCGGGTTGCAATCATGAAGGCTAGGTAAACAAAAAGGGTTCTAACTGCGAAAACTAAAAAGTAATTTGGTAAATTAAGAAACGATCTTATTAATTTCAACAGAAAGAACTTTAATCAAATCTTCAATTTCTTTCTCGTTAGAAGATTTTTTGATGGCACATTCGATTTTTTCGCCAATCTGTGCCAACTGCGGATAGCCATAAAACCCACTAGCACCCCTTAACTGGTGAAGTTCTTTTTCGAGTGAATCAAAAGACTTAGATTTATTGAAATCGATGATATTATTAATTTTAAACACGAGTGAATTAAAAAAATGCTGTTGCAAATTAAGATTGGAATCCGAACTAGCTTCACCAATACCATGTCCCTCAATTTTGATTTTATCAGCGATGGGCAAATAACAAGCTAAAGCCTCCAACAATTTCTCGCGATCAATCGGCTTGGTTAAAAACAAATCAAAACCAGCCTCTAAACATTCAATCTCATCTTGTTTTGTAGCATTAGCGGTCAAAGCAAAAATCGGGATTTTATTACCAGAATTCCGAATGATTTTTGTAGTCTCCATACCACCACCGTCAGGCATCTGCAAATCCATTAATATCAAATCAAAATCAGTTTGAGCTAACTCACGCAAAACTTTGGATCCCGAAGAAACCGTGGTAACATCCAATCCTTCTTTTTCCAAAAGATAACGCAAATAAACTTGAATATCTTCGCTATCCTCAGCAAGTAAAATAGAAGCAGAGGTGGGTAGTGACAAAGTACTGGTGATAGCATTTAAATCACGCGAGTTTAGTGTCCCAAGTTTTGCAGAATCAATTACTTTGTGTAAATCTTGAACATCAACAGGAAGGAACAAAGAAAAACACGATCCAGCTTTCAATTTGGTTGAAACTCTAATAAATCCGCCTAATAATCTGGCAAGTCGGTTGGCGATAGTAAGCCCTAAGCCAGTACCTTCAATACGTGAAGAAAAACCTTTTCCCGCCCTGACAAATGGATTAAACAAAGCTGCCATTTGTTTGTCATCCATCCCTGGCCCTTGGTCTTCAACAGAAAACACCAAGCAATCACCAGAAATATCTTCAATATGATCCATCTTTACCCGGACTTTAATTTCACCCTTCAAAGTGTATTTAACCGCGTTCCCTAAAAGATTTACAAGGATCTGCCTAAGGCGAGTAGGATCTGTATGAAATAGAACAGGAATATCACCCTCGGGAATGGCAAGCAATTTGATACCCTTTTTATTCGCTTGAAGCCCAAGAGTTTCAAACACTTCGGAAATCGTATACCACGGCGAAACAGGGAGGATATCAATATCCATCCTGCCTGCCTCAATCTTTGAAAAGTCAAGAATATCTTTAACTAGCTGTAGCAAGAAATCCCCACTACGAGACATAGCACGAGACATCTTTTTTCTTTCGTCTGCAGAAAGCTCTGAATCGGCAAGCATATGAGCATAACCAACAATCGCTTGAATTGGTGCTCGAATTTCGTGGCTCATATTAGCCAAAAAACCACTTTTCACGCGACTTGCATCCTCAGCAGCAAGTAAACGGGAAACATTGGATTTGCTTGATTGATTTTGCAATTCAAATTCAATACCAAAAATATCAAACCCTTTAACACATTGCAATTCATCATAAAAAGGCTGGAAACGCCCATGAACCCAAATCCAATTATGGTCAGGATTTCGAAGTCTAAACTCCATCGAAAAATGTTTTTTAAGTAACTTAGAAGAATCAATCGCATTCATAAGATCAGATTTTTCATCTTCATGAATCTGATCAACCCATGATAAGGCATTGTGATCTAATATTTTGATTTCCCATTCTTTATTAAAAGAAATCATTTCAAGATTTACGCCAACCTTCCAATAAAATGAAGGAAAATCAGGCTCTATTAGATTTTTAAACATCAATATTCCGAACACAAGGCAAAGATTTTGTATAAACAGCATCATAATGGAAAGAATTATATTTTCAAAGGTTTATTAGGAATACCCATCAAGTAAAGATATTATGGCTATAAGCTTCGAAACTTTATTATTCTTGGTAATAAAAAATGCAATTCAATTTGATTCTAATTCTTCTGCTCAATCAATCTGTCTGTTTTCAAAACAATCTCAATAGCTCATTCTCCAAGCAAAATGTAGAAGCAGCAATAAATCGTGGTACTTCTTTTTTAAAAAACACTCAAAAACCTGATGGAACTTGGTCAGATAACGATATTGGCCCTACAGCCTTGGCAGGGATGGCATTACTAGAATCTGGCATTACACAAGATGATCAAACTTTGGCAAAAGCAATTACTGCATTAAGAAAAAATGCACAAACAACAACCCATACTTATTCAATTGCGTTATGTCTTATATTTTTCGACCGCCTAAGCCAAATTGAAGATATTGCCTTAATCGAATCTTTGGCTATGCGGTTACTGGCTGGGCAAACCCAATCAGGGGGGTGGGGTTATAATTGCCCTGGCCCAACCAATGAAGAGTTATTACGACTTCAAACTAACCAAAAGAAATCAGTTGAATTAAAAGCTACAAAAACATTTCCCAAATTTAACAGCAAGAAATCATTTGAAGATTTATCACCTGAAGTTGTTCGATCAATCAAAGTTATATATCAGGAAAAAGCCACCGGAAACAACAACGATGGAGGTTCAGACAATTCAAACACTCAATTTGCAACTTTTGCACTGTGGGTATCAAGAAGGCACGGAATACCCATTAACATTGCATTTTCACGCATATTGTTAAGATTCCGTGGCACGCAAGCTCAAGATGGAGGTTGGGGCTATTCAGGAAGTGGTGGAAATCAGCCTTCCTCCCCCACCATGACAGCAGCAGGCCTACTTTGTCTAGGCTTAGCATCAGGCTTTTTTGTAGAGATTGGAAACCAACTAAAACCTTCAGAAAGAATCGATATTAGTAAGGATGTATTTTTAGGACGGGGGCTTTTCGCATTGGCAAGTTGCATTGGAAATCCAGCAGGCAAAGGTAAAGAAGGATTAATTGCAAGGCTTGGAGAACAAGGGGGGCAAAGTTATTATTTCTTATGGTCACTCGAAAGAGCCGCAACAGGGTTAGGCTTGGAATCAATAGGCAGAAAAGACTGGTATTCTTGGGGTGCTGAAATTCTTTTAGTCAACCAGCTCCCTAATGGCTCCTGGAAAGGTGATTACGCAAGCTATAATGCAGATACATGTTTTGCAATTTTGTTTCTAACAAAATCAAATTTTGCTGAAGACTTAACCATGCTTCTTCGGGGAAAAACAAACAACCTTGGCTTGGTTGAACTTAAAAGTGGGGGAGTTGGAGGCGATGCAATTGCCAATCTTTCAAAGCAAGGTGGAATTAAAGTAGCAATTACCGGTGACGGAAAAGGCGCAACTCAAGGAAAAATAAGTTACAACAATACTAAAAAAGAAAACGACAATGCTACTAACAAGAAAGACATCGCAACGCATTCAGAAAAAGCATCAATAGCTTTGCTTACAAATGCAAAACCCGAAAAATTTTTAGAAGCTCTTGAGGAATTTAAAAAAGGAAAAGGCGGCGAATTCACCCAAGCTTTATCTGCAGCGATTCCAAACCTGCAAGGCTTCCAACAATTTGAAGCAAGAAAAGCGCTTGCAGAAAGGTTCGTACGCTTTAACAAAGAGACATTAATAGAATACATGAATAATGAAAATTCTGAGATTCGAGCTGCTGCGATTTCAGCCATCGCCCTACGAAACCAAAAAATCGGCATGGCTAA
The DNA here is from genome assembly GCA_964201235.1 of Gemmataceae bacterium. GTDB lineage: Bacteria > Planctomycetota > Planctomycetia > Gemmatales > Gemmataceae > UBA969. The sequence continues at coordinate 6,703 of CAXNFS010000009.1, forward strand.
TATTACAGCGGCCCTTGAAGACAATTCAGCATGGGTTCGTAATTCTGCATATTTATGTTTAAAATCGCTTACAAATCAAGATTTTGGCAACCCAAATCTTGTGACGGGTCCCGAAAAAACAAAAGTTTTGCAGCTTTGGAAAACTTACATCAAGGAAAATCCTTAGCAACCAATGCCCCGACTAGATCAAATATAGTTATTAATGAATTAAATCAAGAAACGCGTGGTTTTTTCAGTAAAATAAGACCATACATAAGATTCTTCAGGCAAACACCAAATGTCCAAGGATAAGTTACTATTTGTAACAGGCAAGCTAGCAAGCCCTTCACTCAAGGATTTGCTTTCCAGGATGACAGAGTCATTACCATTTGATTGGGAAATTAACACATTACCAATAAATGTAGCAGCATTGGCAACCATTGAATGGATCAGTTCACATTTAAAAATAACGAACAAACCCGACAAAATAATAATCCCTGGCTTATGCAGAGGAGAAACAAAAATTTTAGAAATTCAAACAGGCATTCCTTGCATTAAAGGCCCCAAAGACCTTCGAGATTTACCTACCTTTTTAAAGGTTGGAAATTTTAATGCAACGAACCCTGATTATGGTAAGTACAACATCGAGATAATAGCGGAAATAAATCATGCGCCTGATTTATCCTTGGAAGAGATTGAGACTACGGCCATCTATCTTACTTCACAGGGTGCGGATATTATTGATCTAGGAATGAATCCTGGCACACCTTGGAAACAAGTTGGGGAATGTGTTAAAAGACTAAAAAACCTAAATATCAAAGTTTCCATCGATAGTTTTAATCCAGCGGAAGTAGAAAGCGCAGTTAATGCAGGGGCAGATTTGGTTTTAAGTATCAACGAAGATAATCTTGAAATTGCCAAACATTTAGAATGCGAATTTGTTCTGATACCAAAAGAACCAGGCAAACCAGAAACTTTAAATAAATCTGTTGAAAAACTATTGAGTTGGAACCGTAAATTTAGAATCGACTCTATTCTTGAACCCATAGGGCTTGGCTTCGCAAAATCATTACTCGGGTATTATAAAGCCAGGGAACTTTATCCTACGATTCCCATGATGATGGGAATTGGAAATGTTACCGAATTAACAGATTCAGATTCTTCTGGGATCAATGCAATATTAATTGCAATATGCCAGGAACTAAATATTCAAAGCGTTTTAACTACATCCGTTATTAACTGGTGCAGGACTTCGGTCAAAGAGATAGATCTTGCTAGAAAACTGATGTTTCATGCCATCACAAAGCAAGTAATTCCCAAGCGATTAGAACCGGGATTACTATTACTACGAGATCCCACAGAGCGAAGGCATGGAATGGAAACACTTAACCGATTCAAGTCGGAAATAAAGGACAAGAATTTCCGGATATTTGCCGAAGACGGATTAATCCACATCATGAATAAAAACATTCATCTGATGGGTGAAGATCCTTACAAATTAATTGAGGGAGTAAAAAAAACGGAAGAAATAGATGAATCCCATTCCTTTTATTTAGGATTTGAACTTTGTAAAGCGATGACTGCAATTACACTGGGAAAAAATTACACTCAAGATCAGGAATTACAGTGGGGTTTCTTAACACGAGAAGAAACAATCCATCGTAATCCGATGGTTGACAGAAAAACAGAATAAGAACTTTACGATCTAAGAAAAGACTGAATAGTGATTACACCGTACATTAAAAAAATAAGTATGCCAATAAGCCAAAGCGAGGCTTTTTTAAGATTGCAAAATCTTCCTAGATTATTATTTCTTGAAGGAAACGCTAGCGGCAGTGATTATGCTTTTTTAACTGCAGATCCTTTTAAGGTATTGGAAAAGCAAGCAGACACAAAACAACAACAACCAAGCGATATATTAAAAACATTAAGAAGCGAATATAGCCGTTGGAAAATAAAACCTACGGATGGAGTCCCTCCATTCCAAGGGGGGATGGCAGGGTTATTTGGCTATGGATTATCAAAACAAATAGAAAAACTACCTTCGGATTGCAAAGCTTTTATCCAATCGCCTGACTTATCAATAGGCTTTTACGACTGGGTTCTATCATTTGATTTACGAAAAGAGGAAGTCTGGCTGGTTTCAACTGGATTTCCTGAAACGACTGAATATTTACAGATGCTTCGTGCTAAAAATCGTGCCGATATGGTTCTTAAACTGCTAGAAACTCCAGCGAAAAACCATCTGATAAACTTAAGTCAGAAAGAATTAAGCTATAAAGCTCCTGAAAATTTATTCAGGTTATATAAAGATGAGCATTTTTATTGTGACAATTCCGCAATTGACTACATGAAAAGTGTTGAAAAAAGTATTGAATACATCAATGCAGGAGATTCTTTTCAGATCAATTTATCACAAAGATTCTGGCATCCAAAATTTTGCGATGACCGATTGCTTTACGAATTACTTTCAAAAACATCCCCTGCCCCATTTTCATGCTATCTAACTACTTCGATGGGCAATATTTTAAGCGCATCTCCTGAAAGATTTCTAACCCTCCAAAATAACAAAGTAATAACAAGTCCAATTAAAGGAACGAGGCCCAGAGGAAAAACAGAACAAGAAGATATCGAGATGGCTAATTCCCTTCTAAATAGCCCTAAAGACAGAGCTGAAAATGTAATGATTGTAGATTTACTCAGAAATGATTTGGGGCGAGTTTGCTCATTCGGAAGCATTCAAGTTGAAGAACTTTGCAAACTTGAAACCTTCTCCAATGTACACCATTTAGTTTCCAAAGTTACGGGCAACCTAAAGCCGGAGTATGACGCCCTGGATTTATTGCTTTCATGTTTTCCGGGGGGATCTGTTACAGGAGCCCCGAAGATACGATCGATGGAAATAATCTCCGAGTTAGAAACATCACCCCGCGGGATTTATTGCGGCAGCGTAGGGTATCTTGGTTTTGACGGATCCATGGACACAAACATTTTGATACGAAGTATATTTTCCTCAGAAAAATGGCTGCAATTTGGAGCGGGAGGCGGGATTGTTGCAGATTCGAATCCTAACGATGAATACCTTGAAACTTTAAACAAAGCCTCGGGGATTATACAAACTATTCGCTCTCATCCAGACTCGATTAATTTGATTCAATTAAAGCGCTAGGGTTTATTGCTTGGTGCGTTGAGGCTGAAATCATAACCGCTTCGCACAAAGCAATAGTTAACAAGTTATCATCACCACTGATTTCGGGCTCGATCCCCAATTCGACCGCACGCAATAATTGAGCCATTGTGCCAACAAAAGCATCTGGGAACCAAACTTCATTCCATACTGGCGAATGCCATTTACCATTGTCACCAACAGTGGTGAACTCCAAGGTACTTGGAATTTTTTCCGGATATTTAGGCCAACCGATGGTACCTTTTGCCATACCAAGAGTACCTTCAATGCGCCAACGAATATAAATATCCTCGCCCGCACCTTCCTTGGCAGGCCCCGCCCAAACATCATCCCAAGAAGAAGCGCGGGCTCCGGAATCGTATTCAAGGATGTATAAATTAACGCCATCGGTATGCGAAAATTTAGTTCTTGGGTCTTTGGTCGTACTAGCAAAAACGCGGTTTGGGTTCCCCAACCAATAGCGAAAAGTATCTAAATGATGAATACTCATGATAAAAGTTGAAAGTGATTTTAAACCTTGGGCCCAAGGCATCCAATGTGGAATAGCTCGCATTTCAATGGTAGCCAGAACGATATCTCCAAGTTTACCTGAATTTAAAAGAGATTTAGCAACCCTTACCGATTGATCAAATCGCATATTTTGATTAACTGCAAGAGTGACTGACTTTTGTTTGCACGCATCAACCAATTTTTTTGCAGGAAGCAAATCCATGGCAAGAGGCTTCTGGGCTAAAATTCCCCGCAATTTTTTAGATTGCTCAAGGGCCTTCATTATAATTTTTGGTTGGGCTTCCGGTGGAACCGCAATATCCAAAATATCAAAATCACCATACTCAAGCATTTCATCAATCGAATCAAACACGACTGGGATATTATGATCTAAAGCCACTTCTTTTGCTTTATCTTTAGATCTTGAAGCAATGCAAGAAACATGGAATCCCGCGCTTTTATATGCAGGGATCTGGCAATCTTTCATAATAAAACCAGATCCTATACATCCTATCTTGAAATCTTTTTTCACAGGAAGAATTGGAAGTCTTGAATCTACAAGATGCTTGATGAAGTTATCCAAATTTGGTTCCAATCAATTACGAAACAGAATTGGAAATAACTCTCAACTCTCTAGGCAAGGGAAACTGAACATGTTCTTCCCGGATAATTCTGTTTTCAACTTGGGCATTATAATTAATTCTGAGCCATTCAACACATTCTTCAACAACATCTTCAGGGGCACTGGCACCAGCAGTAATTAAAACAATTTCAGTATTAACCAGCCATTCGGGATTAATCTCTTTGACAGAATCAATCAAATAAGCAGGTTTACCAAAGGATATTGCAAGTTCTGAAAGACGCATACTATTAGAGCTGTTTTGACTTCCAAGAACTAAAACAAGATCAACTTCAGGAACAAGTTCCTTAACTGCTTCCTGCCGATTCTGAGTTGCATAACAAATATCATCCTTGGTTGGCCCGATGATATTTGGGAATTTTTTCTTCAATACCTCAATAATAACCTGTGCTTCATCAACGCTTAAAGTTGTTTGAGTCAAAAACGCAACCTTAGTATCTTTAGGAAGAACCAAATTGTTTGCACTTTGAACATCTTCCACCAGAACAATACTTCCTGGCGCTTCACCCATCGTACCTAGCACTTCGTCGTGCCCTTCATGGCCAATCAAAATAATGGTGTAGCCTTCACTTGCAAATTTTACAGCTTCTTTATGAACCTTGGTAACAAGCGGACAAGTGGCATCAATCGCAAGTAGATTTCGTTTTTGAGAGTCCAACCTGATGGTCGGAGAGACGCCGTGTGCACTATATAAAACAGTAGAGCCTTCAGGAATATCATCAATTTTATCAACGAAAACGACACCTTTTTTACTGAACCGGTCTACCACAGGCCTATTATGAACAATTTCATGATAAACATAAATAGGCGAGCCAAATTTTGCCAAGGCTTTTTCCAGGCTTTCGATAGCCATGTTAACACCAGCGCAAAAACCTCTTGGATTTGCAAGAATCACTTTCATTCAGTTATCTCCTCCTTGGATAGACCACAATGATGATAACAATTTATTGTAGCATGGTAACCAACAAAAAAGCCGCGACTGGAGAACCAATCACGGCAAAATAAAACACAAGAAGATGAAAATCAGTCGTACTTAACGCCATCTTTTGCTGGAACAATCCACTTCTTGCCATCTTTTTCAAGCACAACGCCTTTTACGGAACCTTTAGCAGGCCCATTGCAAATCGTATCATGATAAGATTCTGCTTTGCCATTATCTTTATAGTAATAGAGCACTACTTTGCCTTTTTCTGAAACCTTAATGGCATGACCACAATCTGCGGATTCATTTAAGGCACACTTAGTGCAATTAATTTCACCCTTAAGAGTAATTTCTTTAGCAGGTTTATCGGCAGCAGAAACTAATCCGACAAAAAACAACAACGCAAAAGCAGCAAAAACAAGATTTTTCATAATATTCTCCAAATAAAAATAGGAAACACTATCCGATTATACCATTTAATATTTTTATTCCACATCAAATTTCCAAACAAATGACAATTAACACTTAGAAGTGTTGACATCTTAGAAATCAGCCCTATTATTACCATTTATTACCTAGGTTTAATAAAAATGAATGCACTACATAAAGCTGAGGCATTGGTAGAGGCACTGGATTATTTCAGGGCCTTTAGAAAAAAAATTGTGGTAGTTAAATTAGGCGGAAGCATCATGGATGATTCAAGCTGCCTAAACAGCACTTTAGCAGACTTGGTTCTAATGGAAACTGCTGGCATGTTCCCAGTTTTGGTTCACGGTGGGGGCAAAGCAATCGACCAAGCTATGGCCAAGCAAGGCCTTCAACCAAAAAAAATTGCAGGTCGTAGAATTACTGATGACGATACTCTTGCTATTGTCAGGGAAGTTCTAACCAATGACACCAATGCTGATATAGTTAGACGAATAAGAAATCTTGGGGGCCGAGCTATCCCTCTTCATACCGGCGCAATGCAGGTACTGTGGGGCAAAAAATGGTTGTTGCCTACTGAAAACGGCTTTACAGATCTTGGGCATGGTGGAATCGTTGACAAAGTAGACAACAACCTTATTTCAGATTTTATAAGCGCCGGGGTAATTCCAGTCATTCCTTCACTGGCAATTGATGATAAAAACTCTTGGCTCAACATCAATGCTGACACTGCGGCTTGCGCTGTTGCAATGAGTTTAAAAGCTGAAAAACTTGTTTTCCTTTCTGATACCCCAGGAATACTTCGAGATCGCAAAGACCCTTTATCCTTGATTACCAGTCTTAATCAAAAAGACTGCAAGGAATTAATCGAGCAAGGGATAATTGACTCTGGCATGATTCCAAAGGTTGAAGCTTGCCTTGAAAGTTTGCAAAAAGGTGTTGGTAAAACTCACATGATCGATGGCAGGCAAAAACATTCATTACTTCTTGAAATATTCACCAAACAAGGCACCGGCACTGAGATTACACTTAATTAGTGTTTAATTAATATTTAAAGAAAAGGATTACTATGAATTCGAACTTGTTGAACAGTTACAACAAGAATGTAATTGCAAATTACAAAAAGTTTCCTGTTTGCTTGGTGCGTGGCGAAGGTTCCAGAGTTTGGGATGACGAAGGAAATGTGTACCTGGATTTATTTCCAGGCTGGGGATGCGGATTGCTTGGCCATTGCCCGCCCCTTGTCGTTGAAGCAGTAAAAAACCAAGTAGGCAAACTCATCCATGTTCCAAATTCATGGTACACGGAACCTCAAGGCATGCTTGCGGAAGCACTCGCCACCAGAACTGGTTGGGGTGGACAGTGCTTTTTCTGTAATAGCGGAACTGAGGCTAACGAAGCAGCTATTAAAATGGCGCGGCTGAATGGCGGCCTAGGAAAATACAAAATCATCACTGCGTTGAATAGTTTTCATGGCAGAACTTTTGCTGCACTTAGTGCCACCGGGCAACCAAAATACCATCAAGGCCTCGAACCGATGCTACCGGGTTTTTCTTATGTCCCATTTGGCGACCTAGAAGCAACTCGCCAGGCCATTGATTCAGAAACCTGTGCCATCATGGTTGAACCAATTCAGGGTGAAGGTGGAATCAACCTACCGCCCGCAGGTTACCTTGAGGGCTTGCGCAAGATATGCGATGAAAACAAATTAATGTTAATATTCGACGAAGTACAAACAGGGACGGGAAGGACTGGAAAGTGGTTTTCACACCAAAACTGGAATGTTATCCCTGATTGCGTTTCGTTGGCGAAAGCTTTGGCGGGGGGTGTTGCATGTGGTGGGTTAATAGCCCGAGAAGAATTCGCAGCAAAGCTTAAACCAGGAACTCATGCTGCAACATTCGGTGGCAACCCAATCGCCTGTGTAGCGGCACTAGCAACAATTGAAACAATTGAAAAAGAAAATCTTCTTGAAAGGGCCGTTGTCATTGGCAATCGGTTTAAAAGCAAATTCGAATCTTGGAAAGAAAAATGCTCCCTGATTACTGATATTAGGATATCTGGTGCTATGATTGGGCTTGAGCTTTCAGAAGATGCCACCCACCTCGTCCAAAAATGTTTGGAACAAAAATTACTCATAAACTGCACCCACAACACGGTAATTCGTTTGTTACCGGCTCTCAACATTACCGATGCTGAGATTGATGAGGGTTGCGATATACTTGAAAAAATCATTCTTGGATAAAATTTTATTGCTGCACAATCTAAGCAGTATTCAAATTTATTAATGGTAACGCAAATGAAGCATTTACTTTCATTACTTGAATACAACGAATCGGAATTCGTTAAACTTCTCGAATTAGCTGAAAAGATCAAAGCAGACTGGGTAAAAGGCAAAAGGCCAGACCTATTACCTAGAAAGGTTTTGGGACTTATCTTTGAAAAGCCCTCACTTCGAACCAGAGTTAGTTTTGAATCTGCAATGATGCAAATGGGTGGAAACTCAATATTTCTTGGCACAGCAGATGGCAAGATCGGTGTCCGAGAAACTGTAGCGGATTTTGCCCGGACCATGAGTCATTATGTTGACACAGTTGTGCTACGAACTTTTTCCCACGATACTATTGTCGAATTTACTAAAAACTCTTCGGTCCCCGTGATCAATGGCCTAAGTGATCAATTTCATCCCTGCCAGTCAATTGCAGATATCCTGACAATTCGCGAATCGTTTGGGCCAAAACCAGGAAAAACAGTTGTTTTCATTGGGGATGGTAACAATGTTTCGAGATCGCTTGCAATTGGTTGCGCATTGGTTGGTTACCACTTTATTCTTACAGGTCCGAAGCTTTATCATTTCGACAAAGAGTTTTTAACTTTGTTTTCCAAGCGATTTCCAAAAGCGGTTTTAATTCAATCCTCAGATACGCTTAATAGCCTCAAGAATGCGGATATCATTTACACAGATGTTTGGACTAGCATGGGGCAGGAAAACGAAAACGAAAAACGAATCAAGAAATTCAAAGACTTCCAAATCAATGATCGTTTGATGAGCAAAGCTCCAAAACATTGCAAGTTCATGCATTGTCTTCCTGCCCACAGGGGTGAAGAAGTTACAGACTCGGTAATTGATGGCGACGCAAGCATTGTATTTGAACAAGCAGGAAACAGGATGCATGCCCAAAAAGCAATTTTACTCGATATGATTCTTGGTTCAAAAAGATAACTTACACAGATTAGGATTACCAACATGCGTATTGATGGAAGAAAAGCGAATGAATTAAGGCCCTTGCGTTTCAAACGAAATTTCACCAAGCAAGCCCCTGGAAGTGTTTTGGTTTCCAGTGGCAAAACAACCGTTCTTTGCACCTGCACTATTGATCAATCAGTTCCACCTTTTTTATTAGGTAAAGGAAAAGGCTGGCTATCTGCAGAATATTCCATGCTTCCGGGAAGTACGGGAAACCGGAAGTCCAGAGATCGATCAGGGAAAGTTGATGGCCGTAGCGTCGAAATCCAACGACTTATCGGTCGAAGTTTACGCGCAATTGTAAATTTAGAAAAACTAGGTGAGCGTACCCTTTGGATTGATTGTGATGTTTTAGATGCAGATGGCGGCACCAGAACTGCCAGCATTAATGGAGCATTTGTTGCTCTTGTCGATGCATTGCGCTCACTTGAAAAGAAACACTCCGACAAACCACTTGCACCTATTCACGAAATTTTAAAAGACAGCATTGCTGCCATTAGCATGGGTATTGTTGATGACAAGGTATTACTCGACCTTTGCTACGAAGAAGATTCTGGGGCCGAAGTTGATAGTAACCTTGTAATGACAGGTAGCGGAAAGTTTATTGAAATCCAAGCAAGTGGCGAAGAATCAGTATTCGACCAAAAACAGCTCGACAGCATGTTAAAACTGGGTAAACAGGCAATTGGGGAAATAAAATTAGAGCAAATGAAGGCCTTGGGAAGCAATTGGCCTCTGGACTAATTTATTTTTATTTGTTATGAGACGCTCATCTAATTACTAAAGTTGTGGTTCGGAAAAGCCGAGCACAAGGTTTTGGTTGATTAAATGGAGGTCAAGATGCGTCTTTTTGCATCCGTTATTTTAAGTGCGTGTATCTTTGTAGTTTCGAGCATTGCTAACACTTCAGCTTCAAAAAACCCTTATCCATTAACGGTAGAAGCAGGCACATGGCTAATATGCTGTGCTAGTTATTCAGGAGTCGATGCGCCAGAATTATCAAAGCAAATTTCAGAAATACTGAGAACACGAGATAATCTCAAAGGGTACATTTTCAATTACGGGGAAGAAGAAAAGAAAAAACAAATCGCAGACTTCGAAAGACGGCAAAAAATGAGTCCTGAGTTAAGGCAACCAATGAAATTCACCCGAGTTTCCGAACAATGCGCAGTATTAGTAGGCGGTTTCAAAGATATTGAAGATGCACGCAAAAATCTTGAGAAAATAAAAAAGCTTAACCCCCCTGATTTGAAACTGGAAAATGGAAAAGAGACTTCTGATGTAATTAACATTTATGTTCCAACCGCAGACAAAAAAGGCGCTGAAATCCGAAGAGAAAGAGTAAACCCCTTCTCTCGAGCTTTTGTTGTCCGAAACCCTCTTATCCCAAATCAAACTATCGCAAATAACAAACCTGACCCAGTATTAAAAACGCTTAACGCAGACGAACAATACAGCCTCTTAAAAAACTCAAAATCCGTAACTTTAGTAGTTAAAGAATATAATGGTTCCGCGATTCTTCAATCGACCAAAGCCGTAACCACATCTTTTATGGATAAACTATTTGGAAGCAGGCAAGGCGATATGTTAGGTGCAGCAGCTTTGCAAGCTCATGAGACTGCCCGTGTTTTAAGAAAATTGGAATTCGATGCCTATGTTTTGCATACGCGAACTAGCAGCATTGTTACAGTAGGAGGGTTTGATTCACGGGATGACCCAAATATTGCAAAAATTCAAAAAGCAATTACCACACTTAAAATTACAGCACTCGATCTTTACACCAACCCATTACCAATGGATGTTCCTAAGCTTTAAGAATTACTTAATAAACCCTAAGCCCGACTTATCAGGTCGGGCTTTTTTATTTAATCCCACTTTATTTTTAACCTCAATCGCATCCAAACAAAGTTCATCATCTGTATGAGGGCTGGAATGGCACCCATGATTAAATATTGGGACCATAATTAAACCCATTAGTAACAAATAAAAAACGATGCTATCAATAACTCTTTCTTTTATAAACGGTATAGATTCTTTATTCTTAAGGGAACTTAATGCGATATGTTTATTACATTTTAAATGTTGCATAATTTAATCTGCTAAAAAGAACAAATCACATGTTTAAACCAAACCTTAGAATAAACTTTTTAACACTATTTTCCATTACTTAAACAAAAATAATAAAACTAATCCCGTCCCAAATCAAAATGACCTGACTTACTTGATATTCTGAATAATATATCAGGGTAATACACGGATTTTAAATATCAGGAAAACAGTATCATGAGTAAAGCCAGAATTTTAGTAATTGAAAGAAAACACATTCCTGAACCACTTTTAAAACAAGGATTTAACCCTGCATCTGAATCCTTGGTTAAATCACTTCTAGAAAACCCCCAACTCTTATTCATGCAAAGAGATCTAGCTGAAAACGACCCTACCTATAAACAATTAATCCCTTATGTAGTTTTTCAAAGCCCAAAAGGATTTTTCAACTACCAACGAGGCAACGCTAGTTCAGAAACAAGGCTTAGGATGCTCCGCTCTCTTGGAGTAGGTGGGCACATCGAAAAAGAAGATGGCGATATAGGTCAAAACAGTTATTTTAAAGGACTTTGGCGCGAACTTAAAGAAGAAGTTGGAATCGATCCATCTAACAACATTAAACTTTTAGGCTTTATTAATGATGATTCCAACGAAGTAGGCAAAGTTCATCTGGGGATCGTGCACTTATATCAACTGGAAACCTCAGACTTAGAATCAAAAGAACTCAATCTGACAGATTGTAAATTCTCAAGTATTAGCAAAATTAAAGAGGAGGAAGAATCATTTGAAACTTGGTCTCGACTCCTAATCCCTTTTCTTGAATCTTAAATCTATTTCTGAGTTGAACTTGAAAAATTTATAGTGAAACCATCTTGCATGTCAGTTTGTTTCCATGCTGAATATTTTGTTTTAAACAGGGTTTTCCTATCATCAACTTCCTGATTGGCTATTTGTTCATCCTTGGATAGCGGTCCCCATACAATTTTAAATGGCCCTATTTCGGAATAAATAATAACAACATCATCCTTAACTTCAATCAAACAGTCACTAGGGAATACAAATCCTGAAAAGCAACCAAGAATTTTGGCACAGGAAATAACCTGCTCATTTTTCCACTGAATCCCAGCTTTATCAGTTGGGAAAGGTAATGGTATAGCGAGAACAGGTAATCCAACTTGCAGTGCATTTTTTGGTAAAATAACACCATTAACATCAACTACTCTAAATTTTTCCGCTGCTTCAATTTGATCTTTAATCGGGGTTATGGGAACTACCAATGCTGGGGTTCGAAACTCCAAGATAACCTTTATTTTTTTCGGACCTTCTCTTTGAATATCAACGACTTTTTGCACCCAAGGGTGAACCTTAAATGCGTTAAAAATTTGCGCCAATATCCCATCTTCCAACAAATCATATTCTTCTTTCAAATTTCCAAGATAACGAACTTCACTGAGAAAGTCGTCTTTCGACAACACAGGCGGAAAAGAACAGTCAATATTTGCAAATAGTTGTAAAGAATTATGACGGGAGACAATCAATCGATTAAAAGAGTAATCGGCCTTAGATAGAAAATGAATTAAAACGCCACATGAGACGAACGACACTATGATTACAAAACAAAAACCCATCCAAGAGAAGACTATTTTTTTCACAATATTATCCACTTACAACTTAATTACCAGATAGTGATTTCAAGTTCCAGATCCACATTGAATCTTTCGCGAATCCCTTGTTTAATTTGCTCAATAAGTCTTAAAACATCTTCCACGACGGCATGAGGGTGGATAACAATATAATTTGAATCACGATCACAAATCTCAGCACCACCAACCCTGGCTTTTTGAAATCCGCCCTGCTCCATCAATGATGCAGCAGTAAGACCCCTTGGGTTTTTAAATATTTTACCAGCATAAGGAACGCCAAGTGGTAATTGGATTTTCCTACTGATCCAAGCTTTTCTTAACCTTTTGACAATTGATTCCGTCTTGTCATGCTCAAATGCGAATTCAACACTCAGAACCACCAAATCTCTGAGATCGTTTCCTTTATCACTAAAAGAAACTTCTTCTTTATCCCGAATTTGAAGATTACCAAGTGAATCCAGAACTTCAATTTTTCTGACAAACCTTGAAATTGGCCCAGATTTATCACTGGTATTTGAAAGTAAAGCACCAGCAATCGTGCCTGGTATGCCAATAAGTGTTTCAAAACCAGCCATGTTGTTTTGTGAACAAAATGATATTGCTGCAAAAATAGAAGCCCCTGCCCCCATACGAACAGTGTTTCCTAGATTTTCAAAACCACAAAATACTGGATTCGTTAATTTAACAACTACACCAGAAACCATAGCACTTCGTACAAGAAGATTACATCCATCACCTAAAATTTTAAATGGAATTTTATTAGTCTGGCAAGCCTTATAAAGCGCAGCCAACTCTTCTTTACTACGCGGTTCCGCTAGATACTCGCAAACCCCAGCTAAACCCGAGAATGTGTAAGGCGATAAAGATGCCGACTTCTTCAATATCGGTTCAAATTCCATTAAGCATTTCATTTCAAACCCCATCATCTATTTATCAAAAAATAATAATATTATTAGAAAATCACTATCGCCACTAACATACCATAGTACATAGGTAATTGAAGCACCTACCAAAATATTTAAGCAAGCCCTAAGGCATTATAGCTTCAAAATCCCACGAGGGTATTTTATGAATTCCATCACTAGCAAAGAACTTATTAATTATCCAACTGCGGTTTTAGTAAGTGGTGGTCTGGATAGTGCAATTTTATTGGCAGATATGGTCAACCAAAAATTCCCTAAGGTCTGGCCGATATTTATCCAATGTGGGCTATATTGGGAAAAAACTGAATTACATTACCTGAAAAAATTCATTAATGCTCTTGAGGCACCCAACTTAGGCGAGTTAATCATACTCGATATTCCCGTTAGTGATTTGTATAAAGATCACTGGAGCCTTACTGGAATTAATGTTCCGGATATAGAATCCCCAGATGAAGCTGTTTTTTTGCCAGGACGAAATGTTCTTTTGACTGCGAAGTCTCTTTTATGGTGCAATCTCAATCAAGTGAAGAGTCTTTCATTGGCAGTTTTAGAATCCAATCCTTTCCCCGATGCAACTGATAGCTTTTTTCTTGGCATGGAACATACCATCAACGAATCGGTTTCCGGAAATGTAAAATTATTAAGGCCCTATGCGGGAATGCATAAAACCGATGTTTTAAAGTTAGGTAGGGAAGCACCTTTAGAATACACTTTTTCCTGCATTTATCCAACAAATGGAGTTCATTGTGGCAAATGCAATAAATGTGCTGAAAGAAAAAATGGCTTTATCAATGCTTCTATGAAAGACCCAACTTCTAATTTCTATGAACAATAAGGAAACTAAATCAAGGCCCACGCTTCCAAGCACGAGTCACAAGATTTTCAAGAAAAACTCCATAGGTCTGGTTAGCAGAATCAAGGCTAATCGCCAATCCTGTAACAATATGAAGGTCGGGATTTGGATTAACTTCAATGACATAGATAGTTTCATCGGAAGACACCCGCATATCAATTCTTCCGTAATCACGAATTCCAAGAGCAAGGTAAGCGCGTTTTACTGTATCTTTAACCCTCACCATTAACTCGGGCGTAAGTTTGGCAGGGTACTCATAGGGAGTGCCCTCAAATTCAAGGGATTCAGGCTTCCATTTGGCATCATAAGAGATAATTGGCCAAAGGCCTTTGTTTCGAATGGTAAAGTGAATTTCTGAAGGTGCTAGAACAGTAATCTCAGGGTCTTCAATCACAGCAGCAGTAAGTTCCCTGCCATCAATAAACTGCTCTACTAAAACGGGGGGACCATAATTTTTCAGCAATAATTTAACCCGCTCCACGAGATCATTTTGACATGTAACCACACTACCCTGATCAACTCCGATGCTTGCATCTTGGGTTGCAGGCTTAACAATAACAGGCCAACCTAAATTATTTTCTGGAACATTCTCATCGTTAACCCAAAAAAAACCGGGAGTGCATACGCCATAAGATTGCAGCACAGCCTTAGCTAGGGCTTTATTTCGACCAACAGCAAGGGCTTGGGATTTGGAGCCCGTAAATGGAATTTTCATCCATTCTAGAAGGCCAGCAACATGAACTTCCGTTTCAGTAAAATCTGCAAATCCTTCAAACATGTTAAAAACGATATCAGGTGGATCAGAATTTAACCTTTGGATCAGAGGGGCCAAATCCCTGGCAAGACCAAATCTTTCAAATCGTACGCCTTGCTCAGCAAGTGCGTTTTCAATAATTTCAACCGTTTCGATAACTTCATGTTCAGAATCAGCATCAGGATGATCTAAAGGCAAAACTGGGATGTTATGAAGTATCATCACTTTGAATGGTGATTGTGGAACAACAACATTATCAGGGAGAATTTCATTCATAAAGAAAGTGTATAAGTTTGAAAGAATATGTAAAAGAAAAAAGCAGGGTATAAAAACTAGATACCAAGTCTTTTCGTAGCCGCTTCAAATACAGCAAGGATCAAATCCTCGTAGGACCACCCCATACCCTTGGCAATCAAACCAAAATCGCTGGTTACCGGATTAAGCCCGGGCAGAGGATTTGCTTCGATAAAAACAGGTTGATTACTCGAGTTTAAACGAAAATCAATTCTTGCAAAATCTTTGCACCCTAGGGCTTTAAAAGCATTAATAGCACTACTAAATAAAACGCCAAGAGCCTCCGTTGAAATTTTTGGCGGCACGCAATAATCAACTCTAGTTAAATAATTCCTCTTTACTTCCAGACTATAGATAAAAAACTCGTCCTTAATTTTCGGGACAATTTCCATCGCTCCTATTACCTTCAGCCCATCGCCATTACCAATTAATCCAACCGTGATTTCACTTCCTGGCAAATATTCTTCAACGATTACTGGTTGGTCATACCCCTTTAAAGCTTCATTTAATAAGGCACGAAGTTGCTCTTTTGTTTTAGCAACAGCGGAATCCCGTATTCCTTTACTGGAACCTTCCCAAGCAGGTTTAACAACAACCGGGAATGCGAAATCAATTGGAATCGAATCCAAATCAAAGCTATCAGAGGTAAAAACTGCCCCTTTTGGGACCTTTACTCCTGCATCACATACAATTTTTTTAGCTACATCCTTATCCAACCCAACACAAAGGGTAAAAGGATCTGAACCAGAATAAGGAATACCAAGAATTTCCAATAGCGCTGGAACCCGTGCTTCTCTAGCCCTGCTGGCACCACGACCTTCAGCAAAATTAAAGACAAAATCAGGCCGATCATTAACGAGGGCCGCTGGTAAGTCAGGAGACTCAGCAAAATATATAATTTGATGATTTTTTAAGGCTAAAACCGCACCGATTGCATGCATTGTTTCAGGTGAATCAAATTCTTCCTCGAAATCATCAGTGTGCGTGTGTTTGATTACGCCTGATTTTAAATTGCAAACAATCCCTATTTTCATGATACTCCCCAAGAACAAAAATAAAGCCGCCAAGTATACAACCTGGCGGCTTTAAATTAACTTAAATACCCCTAGCGGGCCTTCCCAGGAGCAACTTTCTTTTTAATACCCAACTCTATTAAAGAATTAGGCACAGTTTCATTTTCAGATGAACTATTATCATTTGAAGAGCAACCAGAGGAAGCTTCTTCAGCAGAAGAAGTAGCAAGATTCATTTGACGGCGAATCATTCGTTCAGCATTTTCAGGGATTAAAGCTGATTTACTTCCCTGAAGAAGCGAACTTACGCCTCGCGTTCTACCTTGGTCATTACTTTGCAAAGGTTTATCCTCGGCTTGGTAACGAACAAGCATGCCTTCATAATTACGAAGTACAACAGCATCATCAGATGCCGAGATTACATAATTTGGCATCACAGGAATCTTACCGCCGCCGTGCGGGCTATCCACAACATAAGTTGGAATACCCAAGCCAGACATATGGCCACGAAGACCTTCCATGATTTCCATGCCCTTCCAGACAGAGGTGCGGAAATGCCCAGCACCAATAACAGGATCGCAATGAAAAATATAGTAAGGTCGCACTTTAATACGAAGCAAACCTCGCATCAACTTGCGCATAGTATCAAGGGAATCATTAACCCCTTTAAGAAGGACTGTGTGATTATTCACAGGAATCCCAGCTTTTAACAAAGACATGCAAACCTTTGCAGATTCAGCAGATATCTCGTTAGGATGGTTAAAATGAGTTTGAATCCAAACTTTCCCTACCGATGCTAAAAGATCAATCAATGACTGATCAAACAATCGCTGAGGCAAAGTAACCGGAACGCGAGTTCCTATACGAATGACATCAACATGAGGAATAGCAGCAAGATTTTCGAGAAAGAATTTAAGTTTTGTAATCGGAAGGGTCAAAGGATCCCCACCAGAAACAATAACATCTCGAATTTCAGAATGGTCACGAACATATTCAACCATACGCTCATCATTGCGGCTGACTGAATCCCAGCCACCACGAACCATAGTAGCTCTCTTGCGTGTACAAAACCTGCAATACATAGAGCAAACATGTGTCGTAACAAGCAAGGCCCTATCAGGATACCTATGAGTCAAACCTGGAACAGGGGAATCCTTATCTTCTTCCAAAGGATCGGATAATTCATACCCAGAAGGGTTGGTGAGTTCCAATGGGGAGGGTATAGACTGAAGCCTAATAGGGTCATCATGGTCTTCAGGATTAATCAGTGAGAAGTAATAAGGCGGAATAGCAGTTTTGTACTCAGTTTCCAATGACCCTATGGCTTCCATTTCCTCGGGGCTAAAGGCAATTAAGCCCTTGAGTTGCCTAACTGATCGTATGGCATTTTGGGATTGCCAACGCCAGTCGTTCCATTGGTGATCCGGAACATCGCGCCAAATAGGATGACGCTTCGGCTTACCGGGAGGTTCTTCGCTATCGCCACCCCCGAATTGATCGGCGAATGGAACGGGTGCCACCTCGGCTCGCACATCGGATTCACTCATAAACCTTATAACCTCCAAAAGAACTCTGAAATCTTGCCTATAACTTT